>JBCBZH010000296.1:0-5026 GCA_039815415.1 Bacteroidota bacterium | reverse complement strand
GGGCCTTCGTTTCAACGATGGCGCATCTGTGCCTCGAGCTGGCGGGTGGGAGAAGGCGACGTTGGGATTCGACACGTCAGCGTCCCCTACGAGCTGGCGGAGGCGTGTCACCGCTCGGCGTGGAGACGCCTCGGCGAGGCCGTCTCTACAGGCGGTTCCGATTGGGCTTTCGCCAGCCCGACGACCCATGCATCTTCGATTCCCGATTCCCGATTCCCGATTCCCGATTCCCGATTCCCGATTCCCGATTCCCGTTATGCGAGGTTGTGGAAGACGCGCTGCACGTCCTCATCGGCCTCAATCCTGCCCCACCAGCTCGAGGATGGTGTCGGCCTGCTCATCCGCCAGCTCGGCGGTGGTGGACGGGACGTACTCGACCTCGGCGGCGATGGGCTCGAGGCTGCGTGACTCGAGAGCCTTCTGCATCTGTCCGAAGTCGGAGAAAGCGCACCGGGCGACGAGCACCTCGCGGCCATCCTCGGCGAGGCCTTCGTCCAGCTCCTCCAGGCCCTCATCGATCATCTCCAGCTCGAAGTCGTCGCGGTCGGGGATGGCGGTGGGATCAAGCTGGAAGGCGCCCATCTTGGTGAACTGGAAGGCGACCGAGCCGGACGTGCCGAGGTTGCCGCCGCCGCGCGAGAACAGTGCCCGCAGGTTGGCAACGGTCCGGTTGACATTGTCGGTAGCCGCCTCCACGAGGAGCGGGACGCCGTGCGGGCCGTAGCCCTCGTACAGGATCTCGTCGTAGTTGGCCGTGTCCTTGCCCATCGCCCGCTTGATGGCGGCCTCCACCTTGTCCTTGGGCATGTTGACGCCCTTGGCGTTCTGCATGGCCCGCCGGAGCTGCGGGTTCATGTCCGGGTCCGGCCCGCCCGCCTTGACGGCGATCACGATCTCCTTGCCGACGCGCGTGAACTGCTTCGCCATGCGGTCGTAGCGCGCAAACATGGTGTGCTTGCGCTTCTCGAACATCCGTCCCATCTGTCTCCGTCGAGCTGGTGAGGCCGGAAGCTAGCCGTAGGCTGAGGGGCAGCCCTAGAAGTGTGCGTTCGCGATGGGCAGGAGTCGCGCCCATCCACGGTTGTTGCCTGCCCAGTTGAGCAGCCCGATCTGGACGCCCTGGAGCGATCCTGCGATGTTGACGATCCCGATGCTCAGCCCACGCATCTCGCCTCGGACATTCGTGTACGGGCTGATAGCGATTCCCTGAAGGATGCCGTCTGAGGGAACCTGAATGGTGCCGCCGGCAACGAGAAGCCCTTGGGCATCGGAGCTTCCCACGCCAAGGCCCCCTACGGCGATGCCGCGAAGGCTCGCGGTCCCAACGCCAACGCCACCGAGGAAGAGGCCTTCGGCTTTTCCGCCCACACCTACCCCAACACCGCCAACACCGACGCCCTGAAAATCGCCACCGACACCCGCTCCGAGACCTCCTACGAGTAAGCCCTGGGCATTGCCTCCACCACCCACGCCAAGGCCGCCGAATGCGATCCCTTGGACATCGCCCCCGGCACCCACGCCGAGGCCCCCGAAGGTGATGCCACGCACATCGCCGCCGCTTCCGACACCAAGGCCGCCGACTGAGATTCCCAGCAGGTCATCACCCGCGCCGACGCCCAGGCCACCCATCGTGATTCCCGTTACATCTCCACCGGCTCCCACGCCCAGCCCGCCGACCGCCAGCCCGCTGACGTCGCCACCCGCGCCGACGCCGAGGCCTCCAACGGCGATTCCGACCAGTCGGTTGTCTGCACTGACGCCACCAATCGCCAGCCCGAGCCCCTCGATGTCGCCGGCGCCCGTCAGCGGCAGTCCGAGCGCGATGCCGCTGACCTGACTCAGACTGTCCGCGCCATTCTTGGGGCTCCATATGGTCGCATTGAGACCGACCACGCGTCGAAGGGCTTGGTCCCGGAAGTTGAGGCGGACGCCCGTGACGCGGGGCACATCGCCAAGGCCGATGCCGACGTCATTCGTCCCAATCAGAATCCCGCGAGCAGGCGCGGAGTCGGTCTGGGCTGCGATGGGAAGAGCAAAGAGAAGGAGAGCGAGAGGAGCAAATCGCATGGGCACGAACAGAGCAACGTGCCCTCCTGACGTACCGATGTTGAATAGGTTACATCCCGCGACGTGGTGCTCCACGTCAGCTCGAGCTGGCGACGCGAGCTACGCCAGCGCGTTCTCGAGTCCCGAGTCCCGGACGAACAGGGCGCTCGCTCGGGTCACGTCCACGAGGTTATGCATGGCCTCGAACGTGGGCTCTGGCATAAGCCCGAACAGGTTGATGTCTGCTGGCGGAGCCTCGCGGATGTAGCCCTGGAACCGGCCCGCGATGGCGATGGGCGTCGCGTCAGGAAGCCGGGCCAGGTCAACGAGCTGGCGGAGGAAGTGGCGTGCGTTCGCCAGCTCGCGCTCGTCCTGCACCACCGTAATCAGGCGGATCTGCCCGTTCCAGTTCTGCTGCAGCTTGTAGGCGATCAGGATGGAGAGGTCGAGGTTGCCGATGTCCATAGAGATCTTCCAGTCGGGCGACCGGTCGTACACCCAGACGTTGACGGCGTTCCGCTGGCCGAGGCCTGCGGTCGGATGTGGAGCCCAGACGAGCGTTCCGAGCGACTGACGCCGGGCCTCTACGATGGCGCGCGCGAACTCCGGCTCGCGTGAGTCCTCATTGTGTGGACGAGGGGGAAGAGGCAAGAACAAGACGTTTGGGCGGAAGAACGAGCCTCGGAGCGCCTGCAACGAGGCCACAACCCCCTTCTCGAATCGGTTTGCGTCTACGATGGCGAAGGACGAGAAGACGCCCTTGCGGCGGAAGGCCGCCGCGAGCGTGGGGAGGCGGTCGAGTCGGCCTGCTGGGCGGTCGTCGTCGGGCGGAAGGGTGCCGTTGAGCCCGATGAGCTTGACGGAGCCGCGCGGCCTGGCGATGTCCCAGATGATCTCGAAGGTGCCCCGGAGCACCGCCACGTCCTCGACGGGCACGAGCAGGTTCGACTTCCAGGCGCGCTCCTGTCGATTCGGCATGTCGCCGACTCGCTTCGCAGCCCACTTGGCCAGGGCAACGAAGAGGCCACTGCGAACATCCCCGTAGGGTGCCTCGAGGTCGCGGCGGAGCAGAAATCCATAGAACGCCACCACCACGACCACAGCCGCCAGCCCGAAGGCTGGGCTCACCACGAACATCGCCAGCAGGCACCCGATCAGGCCTGCGAGCGGGACGAACTGAGGCACGCGGAACTGCGGCCGGAAGCTGACGAGGCCGAGCTGCCCTTCCACGAACACCACGAAGTTGATCATCGCGTAGGTGATGAGGAAGAACATCGTGATGACGGGCGCGATCGCGTTGAGGTCGCGCATCAAGAGCGCCGCTGCCACGATGGCTGCAGTGATCAGGAGGGCATTGCGGGGCTCTCCCTTTGGCGTCCGTTCTGCCAGCCATGTCCCGCGCGGAAGCACGCCGTGGTCTCCAAGAGCCTGCAGGATGCGCGGGGCGCCCACGATGGACGCCAGCGCGGAGGAGAACGTGGCGCCCAGCAGGCCCGCAACGACAGCCGGGCCCCACGCCGCACGGTCGATCATGATGGTGTAGTTGGAGACCAACTCCTCAGGCGTCGCCGACCGCGCCAGCCAGTAGGCGAGCAGCAGATAGATCGCCAGGCTGACCCCAATCGCCGAGAGCGTGCCGATGGGAATGCTCCGCTTGGGGTCTCGCAGGTCCCCGCTCATGTTCGCCCCGGCCATGATCCCAGTGGCGGCGGGAAAGAACACCGCGAACACGACCCAGAACGAGGTCCCGGAAAAACCGTTCTCGGGAGCGCCCACATACGGCCCCACCAGCCCGATGTCGGCGGGGTCGTAGACCATCGACCCCTGTGCGGCTGCGACGGCGACCGACACAAGCGACCCGGCGATCACGGCCATGATGAGGTACTGGACCCGGAACGCGAACGAGGCACTGATCCACGCCACGCCGACCACGACCGCGAACACGCCGAGATCAACCAACAGAGCCGGATGCTCAGGGAACACCCACGCCCAGCCCTCCCGAAAGCCGAATACGTAGAGCGCCACGGCCAGCGCCTGCGACAGGTAGAGCGGAATGCCGACGCTGCCACCTACCTCCAGACCGAGCGACTGCGAGATGATGGAGTACGCGCCTCCGGCACCGATCCGGATGTTCGTGGTGATCGACGACATCGCGAGGCCGGTCGCCAGCGTAATCCCGAACGAGAGGCCGACCACGCCCAGGGTGCCGAGCACGCCCGCATTGCCTACCACCCACCCTGTACGCAGGTACATGATCACGCCGAGGATGGTGAGCAGCGTCGGCGTGAAGACACCCGCAAACGTCCCGAATTTGCGCGGCCCGGGCACGTGACCCGTTGTTTCCGGCGGGACGTTGCTGAAGTCCTCAGTGAGGTGCTGGCGCATCGGAGGGACGAGGGCAGGGCCTCTCCGAGTCTACAACCTGCGAGGTCAATACCACCGCTCGAGCTGGCGATGGCGTCCTCAGCCTGGAAGCGGAATCGCTGTCGAGAACTTGACGCGATTCCAGACGAGGTGCGTACCGTAGCGGCGGATGGCCGGGTCGGCCATGAGCACACGCTTGCCCCACGCCTCGTAGCTCGGCAGGTCTGGGACGTGGACGACGAGGATGTAGTCCACCTCCCCTGAGACCGCGTAGCACTGCGAGACCTCTGGGGTCTCCAGCATCCGCTGCCGGAACGCGTCGTCGCCTTCCACGCTCTCCGTCTCGAACGAAACCGTCACGATGGCCTGGATGCCAACGGTCTCCGGGGCAAGGATGGAGACATCCGCCTCGATGACGCCCTTTTCTCGAAGCGCGTGGAGGCGCCGCCGAACCGACGAGTCCGACAGCCCGACGGTTTTTCCAATCGCAGCGTGGGAGAGGCGGTTGTTCTCCTGAACGAGGCGGAGGATCTCTCGGTCGAGCGGATCGAGCATGGAAGTGACGGAATCCGTCAGGGATGTGGGCAGGTGCGTCGGAATGCGAGGCTCAGGCGGC
>JBCBZH010000272.1:0-5742 GCA_039815415.1 Bacteroidota bacterium | reverse complement strand
GAGCTGGTCGCGGTTTTCAGGGCGCAGCAGAGCCTCAATGGCGTCGGAGTCAATCAGGCCGAAGGCGGCGTCGTTGGGTGCGAAGACCGTGAATGGGCCGTCGCCCTGGAGGGTCTCGACAAGACCCGCAGCGGTAACAGCGGCGACCAGCGTTTCGAAGTCATCACTACCTGCAGCGATGTCGACGATGTCGGGGCTGTTCTGGGCGGAGGCGGGAAGGGCGATCAGTGCGGCTAGCGCAACGAGGAGAATGCGGAGATGCATGGGACTGTCGGGGATGGGTTTGAGAGAGGCCAGTTGTCGGCCGGTGTGCATCTCCAACTGCTCCATCGACCCCATTCGATTCCTCCAATCGACCAGCGGAGGAACCGGTCCGCTAAGCGGCGAGCTGGCGCGGTGAGCGGTGGAAGCCGACGGGAGTGCCAGCCCGATGCCTCGTGCTAGCCGCCCCCCAGCCGAGCCTCCAACTTCTTCCAGTAGCGTCGGCTGGCGCGAATTTCCGTGCCGTCGCGGAGAAACACACGAGCGTCTCCCGAGGACGTCAGGCGCACATCGCGGACGCGATTCACGTTCACCATTGCTGAGCGGTGGACGCGCACGAATCGATGGTCGAGGCGATCCGCCAGCCCGCTGAGGGTCTCTCGCATCAGGTGCGTGCGCGGCCCGACGTGCAGGGCCACGTAGTCGCCTGCGGCCTCAGCCCAGTCCACGGCATCCGTTTGCACCACCGAGAGCTTGGTGCCATCGCGGATCAGCAGCCGGTCGGGTGAGGGCGGGGCAGCAGTGGCCGTGAGCAGATCGCGAAGGCGCGTCGCCAACGCATCGTCTGCGGGTTGGGGAGCACAGAGGGTGCGGGCGCGGTCGAGTGCCCGGTGGAAGCGCGCGTCGTCGTAGGGCTTGACGAGGTAGTCCACGGCCGCCACATCGAAGGCACGGAGGGCGTGCTGGTCGTACGCCGTCACGAACACCGTTGCAGGCATGGCTTCAGGGCCGACCGTTTCCACGACTCCGAAGCCGTCGAGGTGTGGCATCTGGATGTCCAGAAATACGAGATCGGGCTGGTGGGTCCGGATGGCCTGGACTGCCTCCTGGCCGTCTCGAGCTTCCCACGCCACGGAGATGTCGTCGACCTCAGCGAGCAGCAGCCCGATAGTCTCGCGGGCGAGTGGCTCATCGTCGGCCACGAGGGCACGGAGTGTCATCGAACGGTCGGAATCGTGATCTCGGCGACGGTGCCCTGTCCGTTCTCGCCAGCTCGAAGCACGAGGTTGGCCGCATCGCCGTAGAGCGCGGCTAGCCGGGCGCGGGTGGTCGCCAGCCCGAGGCCTGTGGAGGTCGTCGGGGCCGAGCTGACGCCGGGGCCGTCGTCCTCAACGGCCAGACGGACGGTGTCGCCGTCACGCTGGGCGCGAAGCGTGATCGTCGCCGGGTCGGAGTGGGTGGCGACGGCGTACTTGATGGCGTTCTCGACGAGCGGCTGCAGCGTCCACGGCGGCACGCGCACGCTCCGCGTGTCCGGGTCAATGGCCCAGTCCACGGTCAGGCGGTCGCCAACGCGGAGTCGTTCGAGGGCGAGGTAGCGCTCCAGCACGTCGATCTCGCGGGAGAGGGCCACTTCGGTCGAGCCGTCAGACTCCAGGCTCGACCGAAGCAAGTCAGCGAGCTGCTGGATCATGGTCACCGCGCCGTCGCCGTCGCCCTTGCGAACCGTCGCACTAACAGCATGGAGGGCGTTAAAGAGGAAATTGGGACGAACCTGCATTCGAAGCGCGCGCAGCTCGGCCTCAGCCAGATCGGCTCGGAGTGCGACCTCCTCGTGCTCGCGCTGACGAGCGCGTCGGAGCGCCAGCGTGGCCCATGTGCCCGCCACCACCACACCGTACGCGATCACGTTGACGTGGAATCGGAGAGAGTAGTGCGTCTCGAAGGTGCCCCATGTCCAATCGCTCGGGAGCCCTGCTACCCGAAAGGCCGCCACGTTGCCCAGGGCATGGACGCCCAGTGCCAGTGTCGCGCCTGCTATGTGGACGGCTACGATCTGCCAGACCGGCGCCCGGCTCGGTGCGAATCGTGCGGCGAGCATCCAGACGGCAGGCGTGAGCAACGCCCACAGGACCCAGTTGGGAAACGTCGTCCACAACGCGGGGCGCCACGCAACGGCCTCGCCTGCCAGCGTCTGCTCAATGGAGATCTGCCCCAGTGCGACCGCCGCAGGTACCGCCCACAGCGCGGCCACCGTGAGCACCGTTCGCCAGCCCGGCGCGTCTCCAACCGGGGGACGGAGAACGGCAGGGCGGAGGGTCGAGCTGGCGGATGCGGGGACGGCCACGGGCGTGAAGGCTGACGGTGCGTGGATTCGTTCTACACACTCACGGTTCCCTCCAACGCCTCAAACAAGCGCTCCCGTACGTAGGTCGAGCTGGCGTGGGTGACCTGTACCCACTGCTTGAACGCCTTGCCACGCGGGCCGTTGGGTCCATAGGGGATGCCATGCCCGGCGTCGATCTCTTCCTGCACTCGAGTGGCGCCGAGCTTGACGACGGCGGAGTCCTCAGGACCTGCACAGGCGAAGAGGGAGCCGTTGGCCTTGAGGCATGGCTGGCCCATCATCCTTGCGCGGGTCGCCAGCTCGAGGCCAACCCACTCGTCGGCGATGTCGGAAAAGGAAAGAGGAGACATACCGGGAGGGAGATGCGTGGTTGCCTCACCGCAGGTCATCCCGCCAGGAGGTGTCAGGAGCGCGCGTGCTGCGGTCGAATGTGGCACCGTCGATGACACCACGAGCGCCGCAGTAGGTCCGGCGGCAGGACCCCGTTTCATCTCGCAGAGACAGCACCTCAGCCCCGACCTCGAGCTGGAGGGTACAGGTCGTCTCGTCTGCAAACTCTGGTTCGAGGATCGAGACCCATCCAGTGCCCTCACGGGACATCCGGGTGTGCATCTCGCAGATGTGATAGTTGTCGAACAACAGGACCAGAGACACATCGAGACTGTCGGCGCGCTCGATGAGGGCGAGTCGGTCTGTGGCAGTTTCCGGAACGAACTCGTCTCCGTTGAACACGCGAATCTCATGGTCCGATGTATACGTGCCCGTCAGGCCCGCATCGGATGAGTTCGCGCCGGAGCAGGACGTGCCCACCAACGCGATGACTACAATGAGAAGTCTACGCATTTGGGTTTGGAGGCTGGGGTGTGCGGCCAGGGCGAAACATCCACCCGAGCGACGCCAGACCAAGACCCAGGAACACGAGGCCACCGGTCGTACCCCACGTTGCGGCAAGAACCATCTTGACCATCCCGTGCCGTCCGCCGGTCGATGCGCCTTCGATGGCACCGGGAGCAAGGAGCATCCAGACTCCAAGCACTACAAGGCCAATCGCCAGCGCGACCGACTCAATCTCGGGAGAACCAGAAGACTCGGAGGACATGCCTGTGTTCGAGAAGGGGCAGACTCAAAGTAGCCTTCGCGGTGACGACCTCGGAAACTGTGCGGAGGCACCAAGCACTTGCAGAGGTAGGCGCGTTTCAGGACGAAAACCCCAACATGTTGAGTCATCCCCGCGAAGGCGGGGACCCATACTGCGATGGTACTTTGCGCTAACGTGGCATGGATTGGTAAAAGACCGGCCTTCGGCTCCTGTCTTCGCAGGAATGACGGCAGTTTGATGTGTAGAGTTGATCCTGAAACCTTAGTGGCGGATTCAGGCACGTCACACCAAGCGTTACCGACCCGGCTCCGAGAGGGATTCGAGGATCCGTTCAGCATCGCCAGATCCCCGGTACGTGGAGGGCGCAGTGCCAAACCGCTTGCGGAACTGCTTCGAGAAATGCTCTGGGTCGCGGTAGCCCACGGCATAGGCCACTTCGGAGACGGTACCGGCCTCCTGGGAGAGCAACTGAGCGGCGCGCGTGAGTCGACGCTCACGGATAAAGGCACTCGGGGACGTGTCGAGCGCGTCGCGCATCCGCCGTCCGAGCTGGCGACGGCTCAGGCCCACGGCCTCGGCAAGGGCTTCGACCCCGAACGAGGCGATGTCTAGGCCGTCCTCTACGACATCCCGCACCTGCTCCAGGAACGCGGCTTCAGCGGACGAGACGGTGATTTGACTCGCCCCGATCACCAGCTCGTCGGAGTACCGCTCACGCATCTCCCGGCGGGCAGTCACGAAGTTGTCGACGCGAGCGAGCAATTCGGCAGGGGAGAAGGGTTTCGAGAGGTAGTCGTCGGCACCGGCGCCGAGGCCATCGAGGATGCTGTCTTCGTCGGCGCGGGCAGTGAGCAGGACGACTGGAGTGTCCCCGAGGCGGTCGTCGGCCTTGATCGCCCGGGTCAGGGTGATGCCGTCCATTTCGGGCATCATCACATCGGACAGAACGAGGTCGGGGCCGTGCTCTCGTGCTGCCTCCAGCCCGGCCCGACCATCGGCAGCCTCCACCACACGGTAGCGCTCGGCCAGATGTCCCCGGACAAAAGCCCGGAGATCCGCGTTGTCTTCCACGAGCAGTACCATCGGGCGGTCGTCATCTGCTACCCCTTGCGGGGAGGACACGGCCTGCTCCTCGAGCTGGCGATGGCTGTTGGGCTCCGGTACCGGCGTGACCGGTGTTGCTGAGCGGGCAGGGGCCTCGCTCAGATCCACGCCCTCGGCCTCGATCGGCACCCGGACCGTGAACTGCGTCCCGAACCCGACGGTGCTCTCGACGCTGATGGATCCGCCGTGCAGCTCCACCAACTCCTTGGCGAGCGCCAGCCCGATGCCAGTGCCTTCATGCGTCCGGGTTGCGCTCCCATCCACCTGGCGGAAGCGGTCGAAGACGTGGGGGAGGTCCTCCGTGGCGATCCCGACGCCGGTGTCTGTGATGGTCAGCACAGCCTCCTCGACTTCCTGAGACACACCGACGCGAACCTTCCCGCTAGGCTTGGTGAACGCCAGCGCGTTGGCGAGGATGTTGGTCAGGACACCCTCGATCTTGCGCCCGTCGAGAGCAGCCGGGAGGACCTCCGCCTCAGTGTCGAAGAGGAGGGCCACCTCGCCTCGCTCGGCGCGCGACGCGAACGTGCCGACGACGCCCCTCGCAAGAGCCACGAGGTCAACGGGCTGGCGATTGAGGTCGAGCCCGGCAGACTCGAGCTTGGCAAGGTCGAGGAGCTGGTTGATGAGGTCGAGCAGGCGCCGCGCGTTGCGCTGCATGACAGGGAGTTGAGCCCCGAGTCGTGGGTCAACATCCCCGTAGCGTCCGGCGAGCGCATCGTCGATGGGGCCCAGCAGGAGGGTGAGCGGCGTTCGGAATTCGTGGCTCACGTTGGCGAAGAACCGCGTTTTGAGGCGATCTAGCTCTTCGAGGCGCTGGGCCTGCGCCTCCACTTCGGCCTTGCTCGTCGCCAGCTCGAGGGTGCGAGCTTCGACCCGGCGCTCGAGGTCGTCGGCGTGGGCTCGGAGGTCCGCCTCGGCGTCTCGCAGTGAGGCCGTCATGGCATTGAACCCCTCGGTCAGCCGGCCGACCTCGTCTCGTACGCCGACGGGGACGGTCACGTCGCGCTCGCCCGCGTTGACGCGTCGGACGCCGTCAAGGAGGCGGGCAACAGGCTGGACGAGGCTGCCGCGCAATGCGAGGGGAAAGGCGATGAGGGCAAGTGCTGCCGCACCAAGCATGACCCCCAACAAGGGACGCATCACCCGATGCATGGCCTGGGCCTCCTCCAGCGAGTACTGCACGTCGAAGGCAATGTTTGGGTTGATT
>JBCBZH010000011.1:0-33954 GCA_039815415.1 Bacteroidota bacterium | reverse complement strand
GTCAGCGACGCGTCGGCGGCCCCAACGACGCGGCGACCACTGGCTCCGGCTGGGAAGGTCGCCGAAGAGGAGCCGCCTCCCAGAGGCCCTGAAGGGCTGGCCTGGGCCGTCGTGAGCCAGGAGACCTGCTCGCCGCGTTGCTTTCCACCTCCGGGACCAGAGGGTCGGACTGCGACGGTGCCGTCGTCGGCTCCGCCCGCCTCGCGCCGGAGCCCCGCCGCTGTCGTCTGCACGCCCGAACCCGCGCCTGGGGTCGGGCTTTTTTTGCGGATGAGACGTCCGCAACGTGGGGCGCCGCACGAGCGGCCACTGCCGAGCCCGTCCGCCAGCGTGGGCGGCACCATGGCCGGTGCCCCACCTGTGTCCTGCTAGCCCCCCGGGACCATGCAGACCACCTACACCCTCGGCGACCGGACGTTCGTCCTCGACGGCGACAAGGCCGAGGCTGCCCTCGCCAACAAGCGCGTCATCAATGGACGCGAGACGCTCGCGTTCAACCTCCTTCCGCTGAAATACGCCTGGGCCTACGATCTCTACCGGACGATGAAGGCCAACCACTGGGAGCCCGAGGACGTCCCGATGCACAAGGACGCGGCCCAGTGGCGCGGCGATGACCTCTCGGACGTCGACCGGTGGATCATCCGCATGGCGATGGGATACTTCTCGGCGGCCGAGGGCATCGTTGGTGACAACATCCTCCACGTCGTCCGCGAGCTGGTGACCGCGTCGGAGCTGAAGCTCGTCCTCGGGCGGCACGCCCACGAGGAGAACATCCACGCCGACTCGCTGCTGTACATGATCTCGTCGTTGGGCATCAACCCGCATGAGTGCGAGGCCATGTTCGAGGACGTGGACACGATCCGCGAGAAGAACGCCTTCATCACGCGCGTCTCGCATGCGCTCCGTCGAGACCTCGACCTGACGAAGCTGGAGAATCAGCAGCTCCTCGCCAAGAACCTGTTTGTATTCGGACAGTGCATGGAGGGGACCCAGTTCTACGGCCTCTTCGGGATGGTCCTCAGCCTGTACCGCCAGGGCAAGTTCCCCGGCATCGGGCAGATGTTCCGCTACACGCTCCGCGACGAGTCGAACCACATCGAGGTGTTCCGGAAGCTGCTCCTCGAGCTGTGCGCGGAGAACCCGGACGTCTGGACGGACGCCTTCCGCGTCGAGCTGGCGGAGCTGATGGCTGAGGCGGTCCGGCTCGAAGAGGCCTTTATCCGCGACTGCTTGCCCGTCGCGGGCGTCGGGCTCAGCGCCGACGAGTTCGTCGGCTACGTCCGCTACATCTCGAACCGGCGGATGCGGAGCCTCGGGCTCGACCCGCTCTTCCCAGGCCAGACGAACCCACTCCCCTGGCTGGCCGAGCTAATGGACATCCAGAAGGAGCAAAACTTCTTCGAGGGCCGGGTCACGGAGTACCGAAAGGCGTCCGCCCTCGCCCCCGTGGACGACGACGAGCTGTAGCGGAACGAGGGCGCCTGACCCTCACCGCTCCCGCCTCTCGCCACGCATCCCTACTTCCACTCTCTCCCGACCCGCCATGTGGACTCCCACCTCCAACCTCGTCCGCGATCTCGACCTCAAGCGCGCCGCTCTCCTTCCGCCCGCCGACCGCCCCACTCTCGACGCCGCCGCGCTGGCGACGGACCTGGATGCCGAGACAGACCGCCTGCTCTTCGTTCGCGATGGCAGAACCGAGGCCCGGCTCGATCTGACGCGTCTCGCGTCTCTCGTCTCCGAGGCTACAGCAACAGCCCGCCTCGCTCTCGGCCAACCTGCGGACGCCGACGCACTCGCCCCGTTCATCCGCCGCGTCGTGGGCGACGTGCTCGCCCGGCTGGCAGCGCTCCCCGCTGACGCCCGGCCATCGTTCTCGGATGTCGTCGCGCTGGCGGAGGCTGAGCTGCTGGCTGCAGGCGCCGTCGATGTGGCGAAGGCCCTCGTGATGCACCGGGCGCAAGAGGTGGCTCCGGCCATCCCGGTCCCGGCCGAGGGGGCGCTCCAGCTCATCCGCCGCAGCGGTCAGGTCGTGGCCTGGAATGCGGCCAAGATCGAGACGGCCGTACGGAAAGCGTTTCTCTCAGTCGGTCTCGACTCTGCCCCCGCCGAGGGCGTCGCCCGCCGCGTGACGGAACGGGCCGCGGCGCTCGGGTTGAGCTACGTCCCCATTGAGACGGTCCAGGACCTTGTGCAGGAGGATCTGTTGCTCGC
Source organism: Bacteroidota bacterium (assembly GCA_039815415.1). Lineage (GTDB taxonomy): Bacteria > Bacteroidota > Rhodothermia > Rhodothermales > Rubricoccaceae > JBCBZH01. Next base: position 31,740 of record JBCBZH010000011.1, on the reverse strand, counting down.
GGGCCACACGCGCGTGGCTGAGGCCTACATCACCTACCGCGCCGAGCGGGCAGTCTACCGGGCCACCCAGGAGTCCGCCGAGGCAGACCAGGCCGCGCTCATCGAGATCACCGAGGCCGATGGCACGTCGACGCTGTGGGACGGCGAGGAACTGCGCGAGCGGATTCGGATCGCGTCGGTCGGGCTCGACCTGTGCTTGTCGGACATCGAGATCGAGAAGCACCTCCGCCGGAGCATCGCCCACGGCATCTCACGGGCCGACCTCCAGACGACGGTCGTCCTCAACGCGAAGTCACTCCTAGAGCGGGACGCCGACTTCGCCCGGTTCGCCGCGCGGATCCTCCTGGGCTACGTCTACGAAGAGACGATCGGGTGGAGCCTGGAGCGCGACGGACTCGCCGGACTCAAGGCATGCCACGAGACCGCGTTCGAGGCGTACCTCCGCCGGGCCGTGGAGATCGAGCGGCTGAGCCCGCGCCTCCTGAAGTACGACCTCCAGAAATTGGCGTCGGCGCTCGACCCGATGGCCGACCTCAACATTGACTACCTCGGTGCTCAGACGCTGTACGACCGGTACCTCCTCATCGACAAGACGGGCGATGCCCCGAGGCGGCTTGAGGCTCCTCAGTTTTTCTGGATGCGCGTCGCGATGGGTCTCATGCTCGACGAGGAGGGCGACCGCGAGGTCCGTGTACTCGAGCTGTACGGTCTTTACAAGGACCGCCGGTTCTGCTCCTCCACGCCGACCCTGTTCAACTCAGGCACACCGCACTCGCAGCTCTCGTCGTGCTACCTCTACACGGTTGACGACTCCATCGAGTCGATCATGTACCGAGGGATTGCCGAGAACGCGTTCCTCTCAAAATGGGCGGGTGGGCTCGGCGGGTCCTGGACGGCTGTGCGCGGTACGGGCAGCCACATCCGCGGGACGAACGGCGAGAGCCAGGGGGTCGTCCCGTTCCTGAAGCTCCACAACGACCAGCTTGTCGCCGTCAATCAGGGCGGCAAGCGGGCGGGGTCGGGGTGCGCCTACCTCGAGGTTTGGCACAACGACATGTTTGACTTCCTCGAGCTGCGCCGAAACACGGGCGATGAGCGTCGCCGGACACACGACCTCAACACCGCGTGCTGGATCCCGGACCTGTTCATGCAGCGGATGGAGGCCCGCGAGACGTGGACGCTCTTCCGGTCGAGCGATGTGGCGGACCTCCACGACCTGTACGGCGACGCGTTCCGCCAGCGCTACGAGCACTACGAGCGCCAGGTCGAGGTTGGCGAGATCTGGGGTCGGCAGGTCCCCGCGCTCGACCTGTGGAAGGAGATGCTCCGAATGCTGTTCGAGACAGGTCACCCGTGGATGACGTTCAAGGACCCGTGCAACGTCCGCTCCCCGCAGGACCACGCCGGTGTCGTCCACTCGTCGAACCTCTGTACCGAGATCACGCTCAACACGAGCTCTGACGAGACGGCTGTCTGCAACCTCGGCTCGGTTGTCTTGAACCATCACCTTCTGCCGGATGGGAGCCTCGACCATGAGAAGCTCCGCGAGACGGTCCGCGTGGCTGTCCGCGCGCTCGACAACGTGATCGGGCTCAACTTCTACCCGACCGAGGCCGCGCGCCGCTCGAACCTCCGGCACCGGCCCGTCGGGCTCGGCGTGATGGGGCTCCAGTACGCGCTCTACGAGCGGGGTGTCGCCTTCGGCTCAGACGAGGCGATCCAGTTCTCGGACGAGATGATGGAAGCCATCGCCTACTATGCCTATGAAGCCTCGTCTGATCTCGCGGCCGAGCGGGGGGCGTACGAGAGCTACAAGGGGTCGAAGTGGGACCGCGGGCTGCTGCCAATGGACACGCTCGACCTCCTCGAAGAAGAGCGCGGCGAGCCCGTCGAGGTTGAGCGCGGCGGCCAACTCGACTGGGCGCCGCTCCGAGCGAAGATTGAGGCGCAGGGGATGCGGAACTCGAATGTCCTCGCCATCGCCCCAACGGCGACGATCTCGAATATCACAGGCACCTCGCCCTGCATCGAGCCGCTCTACAAGAACCTCTACGTCAAGTCGAATCTCTCGGGCGATTTCGTCGTGCTGAACCCATACCTCGTCCGTGACCTCAAGGCCGAGGGGCTGTGGGACGCTGAGATGGCCGCCCAGCTCAAGTACTTCGACGGCGACCTCGGGCAGATCGAGGGCGTGCCCCCGGCGCTCCGCGAGCGGTACAAGACGGCGTTCCAGATCGAGACACGGGCGCTCGTCGACGCCGCAGCGCGGCGGCAGAAGTGGATCGACCAGAGCCAGTCGTTGAACCTGTTCCTCGCCGAGCCGGACATGAAGGCACTCAGCCACACGTACCGCCATGCGTGGCGGGCCGGACTCAAGACGACGTACTACCTCCGGACACTCGGGGCCTCGCAGATCGAGAAGGCGACGGTGACGATGCCCGCCTCGGCGCAGGCCGAGCCGTCTCCCGAGGTGGTCTCGGCCGCCCAGGCGTGCAGCATCGACGCGATGATCAACGGGACCGAGTGCGAGGCGTGCCAGTGAGCATCGCCAGCTCGACGGTGCGCCCTGTGGGCAGCGCCCGCCCCGCCGAGGAGACGCGGATGGTGTTCACGGTTTTCCCCGGAGACACCAATCACTACCACACGCTCTTCGGCGGGACGGCAATGGCGTGGATGGACCAGGCCGCGTTCATCTGCGCGACGCGGTGGGCACGGCGGAAGGTGGTCACGGTCCACACGAGCGAGATCAGCTTCAAGCACGCCGTTCCCGAGGGGTCAATCGTCGAGCTGGTGGCCCAGGTTGTGGCGACGGGCCGGAGCTCAATGACGGTCCGCGTCGCGATGTTCGTCGAGCCGATGGACCGCGAGGACCGGCTTCTCGCGACGTCGGGCGAGTTCGTCATGGTCGCGCTCGACAGCCTCGGCCAGCCCGCGACCGTCCCGCCGCTGGCGGCGGGCGCTGGGGCGTGACGGGGGGCGGCCTCTCGCCAGCTCGAGGCCGAACGGAGCCTCGAGCTGGCGATTACTCAGCGCGCCTGAGCGGCAGCGTCACGGCCACGTTGTCCCACGAGACCTGCAGGCCGAGGCCGGTCATGTGGACGCCGGTGACGAACTCGATCTTGAGATCATCTACGGGCTCCTCCAGAATCTCCGGGACGGCCTCGACGCGGGTGATGTCGTTGGCGCGGTCGTACTCATCCGCCAGGTGCATGCCCACGATGCGGTTGACGTGGAACGTCCATCGGTCCTCACGCGGCGTGGTGAACAGCGTGTAGATGCCCGGCTGCAACGTGGTGCCACCGATGAAGAGCGGGACCGTGGTCGAGATCTCGGTGGCGCGGTGAGCGCCCGTGGACCAGACCTGGTTGTACCCCACCAGCCCGCCGAAGATGGTGCGGCCCCGCGCATACGGTTTGCCGTAGACAACGGACACATAGCCCCCGTCATCGAAGCGGAGACCGGCACGCCCGACGGCACTGCCCGGAGGCACACTGTCGCGCTTCACGCGGAGGCCGTCCACGACGAACATTTCGGACACACCTTCGATTTCAGGAGCCATTCCGCTGCCGTGGTGCTGGGCACGAGCGGGCGTGGAGAGAAGCGCCACCGCGGCGAGAAGAAGGAGGAATCGGATCATGTTGAGGGGGGAGTGTGGGAGGATGGGATGTGGGAGGAGAGCAAGTCCGCTCCCACGCCCCGCCTCACTCAGCAGAGGGACGTTGGATCTGGTCGAGCCCGAGCACAGGGACGCGAACCTCTAGAGGCCCAGCTTGGGTGAACTCGAGCGTGAGGTCGAGGGTGTCGCCTTCGGTGGCGGCCTCGGCGAGGTTGATGAGCATGATGTGGTAGCCGCCAGGCGCCAGCTCGACCGTGCTGGCCGCCGGGACAGGGATCCCGCCTTCAGCCTCACGCATGCCGCGCAGGCCATCCTCGGTGTCGTAGGTCTCATGGACTTCCACCTGCTCCGCGCCCGCGAAGCTGGCGCCGATGAGAGTGTCAGGAGTGGGTCCACCCGTGAGGGTGAGGAACACGCCGCCCGTTCCCTGTGCAGGAACGGCGGCTGTGAATGGGTCCGACACACTCAGCGCGTCCGGCGTCGAGCTGGCGTCCATCGGAGGCGTAATCTCCGTCGTTTCGGAGGGGTCTGCGGGCGTGTCGGTCTGGCACGCAGCGAGCAGAAGGGCAGGGAGGAGAAGGAGGGAGCGTCGGAGCATGAGGGGGCGGGTGAGGGTTAGAAAAGCTCGCGGATGTCGCCCGCGATCTGTTCCGCGGGGGAGGCGCTGCCGCTGTAGGTCTCGAGGACCTGGCCGTCGGCGTCGATCAGCAGCGCTTTGTCGGTGTGGCTGATGGAGTAGATGGTGTCGCCGGAGAGGAGCGTGTCGCGCCTGGAGATCTCGTAGCGAACGTCGATCCGGTCCATGAACGACGCGACGGTCGTGGAGTCACCGGTCAGGAGTCGCCAGCCCGGTCCGATGCGCCAGGTGTCCGCATAGGCGCGGAGGCGGCTGGGGGTGTCTCGGGCCGGGTCGAAGGAGACGACGGTGAAGGTGACGTTGGCGGTATCGGCGCCGAGGGCCTGGTGGACCTCCCGCAGGTTGCGCATGGTCATGATGCACACGTCCGGGCAGTTGGTGTACACGGCCGAGAGCAGCATCGGCTTGCCGCCCAGGTCCGCCGGGAAGGTCACGGCCGTCGAGTCCTGGTCGAGCAGCGTCCACGACGTGTCCGTCAGGTCATCCTCAACGGCGAGGTAGTCCGGGCGCTGCTCGCAGGCCACGAGGAGCATCGAGCTTGCGAGGAAGAGGGCAAGGCTAGTTCGCATCGGTCGGGGGAGTGGAAGAGGCGGCGGCCTCGGCGTCGAGGCGCTGCATGAGAGGCTGGACGCCCATGTCGTACATCGCTTGCATCATGTTGAAGACCTCGGGGGCAGTGGTCTCTGGGCTGCCGCCCTCAACCGGCGGGGCCGGGTCGTACTCCATGTCGAGCATGATGGCCTGAGCGTACGGCTCGCTCCAGAGGTCCGCGAGCATGGCGATGGACATGTCCATGCCAGCTGTGACGCCAGCCGAGGTCCAGTACTTGCCATCCTGCGTGAACCGCTCGTCGGTGAACGTCGCGCCGTAGCGGTCCATCATCTCGCCAGCGCGGTACCAGTTGGTGGTCGCGCGGCGGCCGTCGAGGAGGCCGGTCGCGCCGAGGATCCAGGTCCCCGTGCAGACGGCGGCGGTGTAGGTCGTCGTCTGGTCGATGCGCCGAATCCAGTCGAGAATCTCGCCGTCGTACGCGGTCTCGATGGTGCCGGTGAACCCTCCGGGGACGACGAGCACGTCGAGCGCATCCACGTCGGCCATAAGCGTGTCGGGCACGATCTCAACGCCCATCACGGTCGTGACGGTTCCAGGCTCGGTCGCGATCAGGAGCGTCTGTGCGCCCATGTACTGGCCGAGCGTGTAGCGCGGCCCCATCAGGTCGAGTTCGTTGACGCCGTCGTAGACGAGGATTCCGATGGTGCGAATGGGTACGCGCGGCACCCCGAGCGTTGCCATAAGGTCCGCGTGGGTCTGCTCGGTCATTCCGGGCATCTCAGGCGCGGTCTGCTGCGCCTCATCGAGCGTCGGCGCAGTCTGGGCGAGCGCCGAGCTGGCGGCGAGCGTCATCGCCAGCGCGAGGGGCAAGAATCGGGTCATAGGTCGAGGAATCGTCGGGACGGAGAACGGGAGAGGATCGGTCGGTAGCACATGGGGCCTAGCCGCGCAGGGGCTCACGGAGCAGAGAGAGCATCGAGGCTGTCGCGGCGGGCCTCCAACTCGGCGACGAGCGGCTCGGAGCCCATGTCGTACATGGCCTGCATCATCTGAAGCACCTCAGGCGACGTCGTCTCGGGGCTGCCGCCTTCGACCGGTGGGGCCGGGTCGTACTCCATGTCGAGCATAACGCCCTGCGCGTAGTTCTCGTTGTAGAGGTCCACGAGGATCGCGAGTGACATATCCATACCGGCCGTGACTCCAGCGGAGGTCCAGTACTTGCCGTCCTGTGTGTATCGCTCGTCGGTGAACGTCGCGCCGAACTGGGGCGAGGCGCTCCTCGGCTCGGTGCCAGTTCGTCGTCGCTCGGCGGCCGTCGAGCAAGCCGGTCGAGGCCAGGACCCAACTGCCCGTGCAGACGCCGGCCGTGTATGTCGTCGTGGCGTCGACCCGTCGGATCCAGTCATGGAGGCCCTCGTCGTAGACGGCCTCGATGGTTCCGCTGAACCCGCCTGGCACGACGAGGATATCGAGCGAATCGACCTCGGCCGTCGTCACATCGGGGACGAGCCGGGTGCCCATCACGGTCGTGACCTCGCCGGGGACCGTCGAGACGAGCCGCGTTCGGGCACCCAGGATCTGGGCGAGGACGTACTTCGGCCCGATCACGTCGAGGTCGTTAACACCCGGATAGACCAGGATGCCGATCTCGCGGATCTCGTGCTTCGGCGTCCCAACGATCTGCTCCATGACAGCGTCGTGGTTCTCAGCCGTGATTTCGACGGGAGCCGACGCGACCGCGTCGTCAGCGGGCTCCATGTTGTCGGGGCCGCAGCCAGCCGCGACGAGCACGGCAGCGATGAGGAGGAGAATCGGTTTCATGAGGGAACGGGCGAGTGGCAGAATGCAGGTGGGCGCGGTACGCGATACTGGGTATGTGAGCGGCAATGTCAGTCTGGACCGCCTCTCGTACTTGGTACCGCGTACCGACCCGAAGGGTGCTCTAGTAGCGCGCGCGGACGGTCACGCCGAACGTCCGTGGCGGGCCAGCTACAGACCGACGGTTGAACGACGTGTCGGGTGCGCCGAACGAGAGCGGACGGGCGTCGGTCAGGTTCTGGACCCACAACGCCGTCTCGAATCGCCCGATCTCAGCGCCGAGGCGTGCGTCAACGATTTCGTAGGCGTCCTGCCGAAGGTCGTTCTGGACGTCGGTGAAATAGCCGCCGACGGACCGAACTGAGCCACGTGCGAACACGGCTGCGCCGGGCGCCACGGGCACACGGTACTCGGCCGCCGCAAACGCCGTGTGAGCCGGCGCGTTGGCGATTCGCTGGCCGGTGATGTCGATCTCGACCGGCTCGAACGAGGCGTCGAGCCGTTCGAGCACGAACCCCTCATAGACGGCCGTCTCGGTGTCAAGCACGCTCAGCGCGATGTCGAGCCGGAGCCCATCAACGGGCACGGCCGAGAGTTCGGCCTCGATGCCCTGCGAGCGAGCGTCACCGATGTTCTCTCGGGCGAACGTGAACGGTGCTGCGACGAGGTTGAAGAACTGGAGGTCGTCCCACCAGATCGAGTAGCCCGTCAGTGATGCGTAGACGCGCGGCCCGATCTGTCCGCGCACGCCAACTTCGAGGTTGTCGGAGAACTCGGGGTCGAACGTAACGCGCTCGTCGAGCCCCGACGGGAGCCGCTGTGCGTTGACGCCGCCAGCTCGAAAGCCGCGCGTGTAGCGGGCGTAGACGCTGGCATCGGCCCCGCTGGCCGCGTCCGTGAGCGCGTACGAGACGGCCGCGGTGGGCGAGAGCGCCGAGTAGGTGCCGCTCACGGTCGTGTCGGGACGGAACTCGGAGACTTGGCCGTCCTGGAAGACCGCGTCGCCGAACCCGTTGAACGTGGCCTCGCGGCGCTCGACGTCATAGCGGAGTCCGAGGGTGACCGCCAGCCGGTTGGTGAGGTCGGCCGTCGCCTGGCCGTAGGCGGCGAAGCCGCTGTTGTCAGCCACGTTCCGGTAGAGATCCGAGGCGTCAGCGACGACGAAGGACGGTGTCGAGATCAGGTTGGTTGTCGGCTCGCGTGCGGTCTGGAGGAACCCGTAGAGCCCGGCGGTTGCCTGGACGGGGAGGTCGCGGCCGGCCGTCGTCATGCGAAGTTCCTGGCTGAGGACGGTCTGGACGCCGCGCCCGCCAGGCTCGCCGTCTGCGAACGAGTCGAAGAGGCCGCTGGAAGCGATGTCCTCGAACGAGAGCCCGATCTGCTGGACGGTCGAGGTTGCCGTGACATCTGTGAGTGGCGCGACGTATGTGACCGAGAGCGCGCCCTGCGCGATGTCGCGGGTGTGGCTCCCGACGCGAGGCAGGTTCAGGACGTCTGGCGTGTCGAAGGCGATCTGCTCGTCGGCGGCACCCACGAAGAAGCCGCTCGCGTCGGAGGCGTCGAGCTGGGCCTTCGCGTTCAGCGCTACGCTCCATCGCGCCGAGGGGAGCCACCGGAGCGAGGCGTTCCCGTAGAAGGAGGTCTCGTCGCCGACCGTCGCTCCGTCGGCGTCCGCCCGTGGGGCGATAGTCCCGGTCGTGTCATTGACGAAGTAGCCGTCGCGCGTCTCGAACACCGCCGAGGCGCCTGCGAACAGCGTCCCTGACACAGGACCGCGCATGCCGGCCGCGTAGCGCTGGAGCCCGAGGTTGCCGACCGACGCGTCGGCATAGCCCTCGACGGTCGCCGTCGGCCGACGCGTGATGACGTTGATGACGCCGCCGAGGGCGTTTCGCCCGAACAGCGTCGTCTGCGGCCCGCGCAGCACCTCGATCCGCTCGATGTCCGTCAGCGTGAAGCCGCCCGCGAGGATGTCCACGTTCGGCACGCCGTCGACGACGACCGTGATGGCGGGCGTCTCGCTGAATACCTGGAGCCCACGGATCGACTGAATGGCTTGGAACCCAACGCCGGCCTCCTGGGCGAGGTAGCTCGGCACCCGTCCGATCAAATCGTCGACGCCCCAGATTTGGGCGGAGTCGGCCTCGCGGCCGTCGATGGCGGTGACGGCGACGGGCGTGTCGATCAAGTTCTGCTCGTCCCGTGTGGCCGTGACCACGAGGGCGCCGAGAGCCTCCTGGGCATCCGCCAGCTCGACGCGCAGCGTCGCGCCCTGATCTGTAACGCGCACCGACTGGAGCTGCGTAGCGAACCCGACGGCGCTGATCTGGATGTCGTAGGGGCCAGGCGCGAGGGAAAGCTCAAACCGTCCGTCTGACCCTGAGGCGGTGCCGTAGGGCGTGTTGAGTGCGACGATGTTGGCGAGGGGAATGGGGGTTTCATTGGCATCCGTAACGATGCCGGACAAGGTCTGTGAACGAGCTGGCGTGGCGAGGGCAACCACGACCAGACAGAGGGTGAGAAGTCGGAGCATGAGAGCAGACGTACAGGGTTAGGATCCAGAGGTGATGCGCGTGCCGTCGGCCGTTTCGCGGGCGAGGCGCCAACCCGAGGCTGTGCCTGCGAGGGCTGGAGCGGAGCCGCTCACTCGGAGCGTGTCCGTGCCGCCGCTCTGCGCGAGCAGGATTTCCGTGGTGCGGGTGTCTTCCCACGCCATCCAGACCCGGCCCTGGCCATCACGAGCGACGGCGACTTGGCCGAGCGGCGCGCTGGCGAGAAGCGGTGTGGGCTCGGCGAACGTCTCGCCACCATCGGTGGTGACCGTCGACCAGATGCCAGAGCGCCCCTCGACACCTGTGGGCCACGCGATCACGACGGAGCCATCGCTTTGAACGGTCAGGTCCGGGCCTGCGTGCGGGCAGCCGTCAATGGCCCAGGCATCGGCGAACACGCGGACGGGCTCCATCCACGTCTGGCCGCCGTCCTCGGAACGCGCCAGCGCGATGTCGCGCTCGCCGTTTGGGAAGATGTGTCGCCACGTAGCGTAGACAGCCTCTTCAGAGGCGGCGAGCGCCGTGCGGCAGCACTGGCAGGTTCCCTCAGCGAGCGGCACGGGAGCCTCGAACGAGGCACCCTCGTCCGTGGAGCGGGCGACCATGAGTGTGGTTCCGGGCTCGGGGCCGTCGCTGGCGTGGCTCTCTCCCTCATGCACGAGGCGGATTGGGGGGGCATTCGAGGAGCGGCCAGCCGTTTGTTCGGGGTTGTCGAGTCGCCACTGGTCGCGGGCCGTGCCGTCGAGCCACGAGACGTAGACCGTTCCATCCGGTCCTACGGCGAGGTTGTGGAATGTGTGGCCCGTCGGGAAGCCGGGATCGGGGTGAACTCGGACGGGGGCGCTCCAGCTGGCGCCCTGGTCCTCCGAGCGTGTCAGCCAGAGCGTAGAGGCGGAGAACCGACGCCCTTCGACTTTCTGCTCTTGAGCGAACGTGATGTAGGCCGACCCATCCGGGGCCGTCGTGACGCGCGGGCCGGCCTGGCCGTGCATCGACACCGACCCGGCAAAGACCTCGGTCAGAGCGGTGGCGTTCGGAGGCAGTGCCATCAGGCGGCGCTCCGCATCGGTGCTTTCCACCCACACGGCGAGGGCACCAGCCTCTGTAGAGGCAAGATCTGGAGCGACGGCGCCCGCGAAGACGGTGGCCTCCGTCGAGCTGGGGGAGGCGGGAGCGTCGGTGGGTTGGCAGCCTGCAAGCAGGGTCGCCAGCCCGATGAGGGGAAGGAAGCGTGTCATGGGATCCGTCGGTCAGGTCAGAAGCGGAAGTGCCTGTGGCCTCCGGTTGTGCAGAGGCCACAGGCACAGATGGGTTACCGCCCGATGCGGTAGCCGACGCCGAGCGTCAGCGCGCGGGGCAGGCCGGGCGAGTACTGCTGGCGCCCGAACGAGACGGCAGCGGTGGTCGCGTATCGCTCGTCGGTGACGTTGAGCACGGAGGCCCACATCTCCAGGCCGCGCAGCGCCGGTCCGGCGTAGCGCGCGCGGAGGTTGACCACCGTGTGGCCGTCGTAGCGCGTCGTGTTCTCGGGGTCCATCCAGTAGCCACTCACGCGCTGCGCTTCGGCGGCCAGCCGGAGGCCCCGGGCCATCGGGAGCTGAACCGCCAGCTCGCCGTTGGCGACGAAGCCGGGCGCGCGGTCCATTCGGTTGCCGTCGAACGTCCGCTCGCGGCCCTCACGCTCGTCCACCGTGAACACGTCGTAGGTGTGGCGTGCGTTGGTGCCGCCGAAGCGGAGGCTCCACACATTGTCCGGGCGAAGCGTGATGGCATACTCAACGCCCTCGTGCGTGGTCTGTCCTGCGTTGCGGTTGACGCGGCTGCCGTCCGCGAGGCGGACCGTGACGATCTCGTCGTCGCCGAGCATCCGGTAGAGCGAGGCGTCGAGGGAGAGGCGTCCATCGAGGAACCGCCCGAAGGCGCCGACCTCGTAGGAGTCAAACGTGGCAGGGCGCAACGTCGGGACTTGGACGCCTCGGTACAGTTCGCCGACTTCGGGGGGCAGGAAGCCCTGGCTGACATTGGCATAGACGCCACGCTCTGGCGTGATGGCGTAGACCATGCCCAGACGGGGCGTAAGGCGTGCGTACGTGTTCGACGTGTCGGCCACGCCCGAAAACGACCCTGGTGGCAGCGCATTGTCGAAGGCGTAGTTCACGCGGTCGTAGCGGAGGCTGCCGATGGCACGCAAGCCCTCCACCAGCTCAACCTCGAGCTGGCCGTACGCCGCCGCGTTTCCAAGCGTGACGTCGTAGTCGGTCAGGAGCGAGTCCGAGTCGGCGAAGCCGAGGAAGCGGCCGGTGTCCGCGTCGCGGTTCACGTCGATGAATCGGGCGATGTAGGACGCCGGCGACCAGTCGTAGATGCCACCGGCGAGAACGCGGACCGGGCCCGCCTCGAGCTGGTGCTCGGCCATCAGCCCGAGGCTGCGGAACGAGTTGTCGTTGATTTCTCCGCTGGCACGGCTCGGGTCGTCACGGTCGATGCGGAGCCGGTAGTGCGGCGTCTGCCCAACCCGGTTGGTACGTCCGAACGCGGTCACGCTCGTTCGCTGGGTGGCTCCCCAGATGTGGTCCAGCCGGAGGGCCCCACGGGTCGCGCGGACCTCGCGATTGGTAAACGTCTGGAGGCTCGAGAAGCCGTTCGTGAAGAAGTTCAGGCTGTCCAGGGAGCCGTCGGTGTCTGTCGTGAGGTTGTTAACAGAGGCCGTCGCCGTCAGACGCGTGTTGGTGCCAAGTGGGGCATCCACCCGAGCGGTGAGTGAGAGCTTGTCGTAGTCCGAGTGTTCGCGGAGGCCGTCGCGCTGGCGAGCGCCATACCCAGCTACGAAGACACCTACATCACCGACCTGCCCGGCGCCCTGGGCGTCCAGGCGCCCGTAGCCGTAGGAACCGCCTCGGACGGTTGCGCCCGCTCGAGGTGCCGAGCTGGTGCGCGGCGTGATGAAGTTCACGGCTCCGCCAATGGCTCCAGCTCCATAGAGCGCCGAGCCTGGACCGCGAACAATCTCGATTTGCTCTACGCCCGCCTGGTTGACCTCAATCAGCGCGTTGTGGTTGAACAGACCGGCAGGCCGGATCGGGACGCCGTCCTCGAGGTAGAGGTAGAGCGGCTTGTATGAGATCGGCTGGCGAATCGCCATCGCGTGCTGCTCGTTGCCGAGGTCCACCATCAGCACGCCGGGGGAGCGGTTGAGGGCTTCGGAGAGCAGGTTGGGCTTGGTCGCTTGCAGGTCTGCAGCCGAGATGGCCGCCAGTGCAACGGGCACTTCGGCGCGGGCCTGGGCAGTCCGGCTGGCGGACACCACCACGGGCTGGAGATCGGAGGTAGCGGCGGTCAGCCGGATCGTCAGCTCATCGCCGGGTGCGACCGCCACCGACTCCGTCTGGTAGCCGATGTAGGACACCGTCAGCGTGGTTGCGCCGTCGATGAGGAGAGAGAACGTGCCCTCCGCGTCGGTCGTGGTTCCCGTGGCCGAGCCGGAGGCGAGGAGAGTGACGCCGACGAGCGGCTCAGAGGACTGATTGTCGAGAACGCTCCCCGTGACCGGGGACAGGGCAGGCTGGGCCATAGCGGCCAGGCCTGAGAGCAGGGCGCACGCACACAACGTGACGCCCCGGAGAATGCGGGATCGCATGAGAAAAGGGTCTAGCAGATCGAATCCGGCCCCGGGAGGAGCCGACGAGCGGGCTGGCGGGCATCGCCAGCTCGGTGCTAGACCGTTCGCGGGGGCCTGAAGATGTCTCGGGTGTCCCCATCGGAAAGCGCCCAGTCGCCCTCGGGCGAGAGCGCGGGCCGCTCCTGCACCGGAGCGTCGGGGACGTGGACGGGGGGCACCACCAGTCCGGCGATGCCGGGCAGCACGGGCAGGGCCGCATCGGGCTGGTCGTCGCCGTGGTGGTCGTGGTGGGCTTCCATCCGCTCCTTGAGGAAGCAGATGCCCTCGCAGGTGATCTCGGGGCGGTCCCGGTTCACGCAGAGGTGCTCGGTGATGCCGTCCTGGTTGAGCAGGAAGACTCCGTACATCAACAACACGCCCTGCGTGCTCATCAGAAAGCTGAGGAGCACGATGGCGATTGAGGACGACCGGAGGGCGTTCATGAAGATCTACGAACGGGGCAGCGTCCGGAGGTTTGGCTCAAAGAGAGGACTAGAGATCAAAGCCGAGCGCGACGTAGACGCTCCGGCCGCGGGCCGCGAGGTCCGAGATGGCGAGGTGCTCCTGGTAGAATGTGTCCAGCAGGTTCTCGACGCCCGCCTGAACCGACACGGGACCCGTGGGACGCCAGCCTCCCCGCAGGGCTAGCACGTTGAACCCGTCGGTGACGCGCTCCTCGAAGGTGATGCGGGCGACGCGGTTCTGGGGGAACGCCCATCGGCTCTCCAGCTCGCCGAACCATGGGCGACGGTCGTAGCGGAGCGCCACCACGCCGCTTGGGGGCGGAATCAGAGGCAGCGGCTCATCGAACGACACGTTCTGGCCGTAGGTCACACTCATCGAGGCCGCCAGCTCGAGACCGTCCACGACGCGGCCGAGGTTGAGCAGGCCGCTGATCTCGCCGCCGGCCATCACGCCGCGGTCGGCATTTTCGTAGAGGCGAAAGCGGTACGTGGAGCCCGAGAGGCCCGGCGTCACCACAGAGTCGGCAACGCCCACCACCACATCGCGGAGCTGGTGGACGTAGGCCGCAGCCTCAATGGCGAGCTGGCCGCTGGCGTGCATTACCCCCAGCTCGAGCTGGCGGCTCCGCTCGGGGCGGAGGTCCGGGCGGCCCGTGTAGAAGTAGCCGTCCACGTAGTTGTAGACGTAGTGGCCGTACATCTCCACGAGCGTCGGAAGGCGCCCCGCGTCGGCGACGGCCACGCGGAGGCGCGTCTGGGGCGAGAGCCGGACCGTCGCGGAGGCGTTGACGCTTGGGATGACGAGCTGGCGTGCGAGATCGTCGGTGCCGTAGCGGGCCTTGAAGATGGACATGACCTCCTCGCGGTGGGTGTCGCGGTCGGAGACGTCTACGCGGGCGCTGGCGGAGAGCATCAGGCGGTCCGAGACCACGTGCTTGGCGCCGAGGGTCGCGCTGGCGTTGACGGCACGGGCATCCCCCACATTGAGCAGGTACATGTCCTGGATGCCGGGGAAGAGGCTGAACATCCACATGTCGCCAAACTGCTGCAGGCGGTGAGCGTCCAGGGTGAGGTCTACATGGGTGCGCCGTCCCTGCATCCGCTCCGCGGTCGTGCTGGCGCCCCACACGTCGGTGTAGCCTGCCATCGGCATGTACATGCCGCGCATCACAGGCCGCTGCATCACGTCGCGGAAGCGGTCGTCCATCGAGTGGTCGACGCGGTTGCGGTAGACGCGCGCAGTGAGGTCATGCAGGCCAGGAGCGCGGCCCTCGTACGTAACGCTTCCGATGCGCGCCTGTGCGAGGGTGGCATCCATCAGCAGAGCCGGATAGCCCACCAACCATGCGTCGTCGGCGATGCCCTGTGCGGTCAGCGTGTGGCCATCGGCGAGCTTGACAGCGCCCGCCAGCGCGATGTTACGCTTCTCATAGCCGGAGGTCGGGATGGGATCGCTGCCGCCCGGGGCGTAGTCGCCCGCGCCTCGGTACGACGCGCTGGCGCGGATCGCTGCCCGATCCGTTCCCACGTTGATGGCACCGCGCACCCGTCGTGCAAGTCCCTGGGACTCGATACCGCTTTCGCCCTGTGCCGAGGTGACGTTGAATTGCGGACGCTCCGACACCAGATCGACCGAGCCGCCGATCTGCGAGCCGCGCGAGAGGTCGCTGGCACCTTTCGAGACCTCCACAGCGGCGAGGTTCTCGGGCTCCACGTAGCTGGAGGCCGGGTCCATCTTGTCCACGCACGCGCCATAGACCGGCATGCCATCCACCGTCAGTGAGACCTGCCCGCCGGAATAGCCGCGCACGATAGGCTCCCACGCGAAGTTGGCTCGCTGGATGAGCGACACGCCGGGCAGGTGCGCCAGAAGATCATCCGTGGTGGCGGGCGTCCGGGTGGAGACCGATGGGTCTCCCGCCACGGTCTGCTCACCTTGGACAGTCACCACGTCCATCGTAGAGGTGCTCGGCATCAGCCGGATCAGGATGTGGTTCTCGATCGGCAGATCGAGGCGCACGGGTTCGTAGCCGATGGCCGAGATGATGAGCGCCTCGTCGGTCGTCGCCAGCTCGATCAGGAAGTGGCCCTCAGCGTCGGCAGCGGTGCCGCGCGTGGTGCCGTCCACTCGGACCGTCGCGCCCACAACAGGATCATCGGTCACGGCATCGTGGATGTGGCCCATGAGCGAGATCGTCTGAGCCTGCGTCGGGCTGGCGACCAGGCTGAGCAGCAGAACCAGGCCTCCGGTACAGAGAAAGCGGAACGTCTGGGTCATGGCTCGTAGACGGTGTATCCGACGAATCGGATGGTGTCGGTCGGGCGTCCTGGAAGGGCTAGAGACACGCCCATCTCCCAGCCGCCCGACATGATGAAGTCGACGGTGGAGCGGTAGCGCCCGTTGCCGACGCCAGTGGGCTCGGTGAACGGCGTGGAGTGCCCGTCGCCGCCACCCATGTCCATGTAGGGGGACAGGCTCGGCGTGGCGCCATCCACGGCCTCGAAGGTGGTCCCGGTCCAGCGATGTGCGGCGACCTCGAACGTGTTGGCGCCCACCACCGGTCGAGCTGGCGAGACCCACGAGATCAACAGGTCGTCCGAGATCTGCTGCCAGATGTCGTTGCGCGCGTCTACGGCAAACGTGGCCTCCTGGGTAGCGCCATCCAGCGGTGTGATCTGCACCGTGATCTCGAAGGACCGCGCCGTGGTGTCTGGTGTGAGGAGGAACGCTTCACCTCGGAAGAAGCCCTCGGCGTCGGCTTGTGTTGGCGGGTCCACAGTCGCCAGCTCGACGCCTGCAGCGGGGCCGTCGGTAGGAGTGGCCGTCCATGTGATCCGCGCGTTGGTCTGCTGCGCTCCGCCGCGAGCGATTCGGGCACTCAGGGCGTTCATTCCGAGGTGAGCGCCGCCTCGGTCCGCGTACAGCTCCACAGTGAGCGGGCCAGCAGACTCGTTGCCCACCAGCACGTCGCCCGTCAGCTCGGGCGGCGGGGCCGGAGGCTGAAGAGCTTTGAAGTCGAAGTCGGAGACGTTGTCTGGCACGCACCCAGCGATCAACGCGAGAGCGGCCACCAGCCCGACGAGCTGAAATCGGTGCGTCATGGTGCGGTTCGGTCGATGAGGGCGGGCTCGTCGTCGAGCGTCGTCAGGAACGCGACGAGCGCAGATCGCTGGGCCTCGGTGAGCCGGAGAGGGCGAACCTCGAGGCTCTGGTTGGGCGTGCCATCGCCGCCCCGGTCGTAGTGGTCCACCACGTCGGCAAGCGTCTCGAAGCGGCCATCGTGGAAGTAGGGGGCTGTTCCAGCAACGCCTCGGAGGCTTGGGACCTTGAAGCGCCCTCGATCAACGGCGTCATGCGTGATGCGCTCGCGGCCCGGGTCCGCGTCGGTGACGGTCGCGCCGTTGTTCTGATAGCCGTCGGAGGTTAGGAGGGGGCCGGCATGGCAGGCCTGGCAGTGGAGGTCGAACAGCTCAAGGCCGCGCTGCTCGGTCGCGGTCAGCGCATCGGTACCGCCCGCTCGGAACCGGTCGAAGCGTGTCGGCGCGCTGACGATGGTGCGCTGGAAGGCCGCCAGCGCGTAGGTGAACGTCTGGATGCTCGGACCCTCGCCATCGAACGCGGCTTCGAACTGATCCATGTAGGAGGCATCGGCGCGAAGGCGTGCCAGCACGGTGTCGATCGGGACATCCATCTCGTGCTCGTCCTCGAGAGGAACCAACGCCTGGCCTTCGAGGAACAGGGCGCCACCGTCCCAGAACAGAACCGGGCGGTAGGCCACGTTGAGCAGCGAGGGCGAGTTGCGGAGGCCGATGCGCCCGTCTACGCCTGTGCTCTTGGCTGCGCCGTCTGAGAATGCCAGCTCGGGAAGGTGACACGAGCCACACGAGATTGTCTGGTCTCGCGAGAGGCGCGGGTCGAAGAAGAGCCGCTCGCCCAGCGCGACACGCTCTGGACGGAGCGGGTTCTGCGGGGGCACCGGCAGTGGATCGAAGCCCTCGGGGAGCGGCACGTTCACTCGAGCAGGCGCCGATGGGTTGGATACATCGCACCCGCTGGCGACGGCCACGAGGGCCGCCGCCAGTCCGAGTGCGCCAATCCGAGCGAGGGGGCGCATGGCGCTCCTAGCGGAGCGAGAACGCCGAGGCGACGTTGGCCTTGGCTACGTTGACCACGTCCGCGCAGCCGCCAGTCATGCAGAAGCGGCGCTCGGGGAGGTCATAGTTGGTGCCATCAACAAACTCGGCGAAGTCGACCTCGAGGTCCAGCGACTCCATCTCGCCGCCTTCGATCTCAAAGTCCTGCGTCAGCTCGACGCTCGTCGCGTTGGCGGTTTGGCCCAGGTGCAGGCGCCACTGGCCGGAGTCGGCTGAACCCGGGTCGCCCACAGCCGGATCGGGCGTGCCGTCCCCGTTGATGTCTAGCAATCCGTCCATTCGGAGGAAGACGTAGCCGGCGTTCCAGTTCCAGTGCATAGACGGCGTCTGGTTCGCCAACGGGTGGCTGGCGGGGGCATCCTCCATCGCAATTCGGTTGTCGAGGCCATCGACGCCGAGCATGAAGCGGACCCCGGTGTAGGTGCCGGAGGGGACTTCGCCGAGCGAGACCGACGTGCGGCCGGCATCGCCTCTGACGAGCACGTAACGATCGGTAACGGTGTGCTGGATCTCGGTGTCGTCGAGCTGGCGGGCGCGAACCGTGATTGGGTCGGCAGTCAGGCTGACCTCGCGGCCATCCTCATGAAGCAGGACAATGTCCGAGAGGTACATACGGGCCACGTCGAGCTGGCCCGTACGGCCATCGACCTGGAACGGCTGGCCAGCCTGGAGTGCCGAGCCGCCCGCCATCGGGTCCACGTTGAGGGTGAGCATGGCCGTGTCTGGGGTGGCATCACAGCCGGAGAGCATGACGAGGCCGCATGCGGCAGCGCCGAGCGTGCGAAGCGCACGCGAGAAAAGCGAAGACATGAGAATCTGGAAGGGTGCGGTGCGCGTGAGGGCTGACCAGTGCAGCGTGAGCGTGCGCATCTCGCACGAGATGTCGAAGGAACCGAGTCACTCGGACAGCCCTGTTGCGTGCTTGAAGCACGGCACCGCCAGCCCGTGGCGTACGGGCACAACGTGGGTCCCTCTATGTCAGACGAGGGCAGGGCAGTGACGCGAGCGGAGGAGCAGCGATGTGCCTGTCATCAGGCACGAGGTCGCCAGCTCGCTAGGCGGAGTGGACCGCGCGCGGCGGTCGGAAGACATCCTCCAGATGGGGCGACACGGGCGCCCGGGCATTCCGTACGGTGAGCACCTCGCCTTGGCTCCAGCGATCCGGGGGGACCATGGTACTGGAAGCCTCAATAGCCACAGCCAGTACCAACGGCATCACCGCCGTTGGGCCTTGCTCCTGCTCATGGTTCTGATGCTCCTGCATCCTTTGGCTGTCGCAGAAGCTCTGCGAAAGCCACCCCTGTTGTACCATAAACTCGCCCTGAATGCACAGAATGCCCTGCGTGCTCGTGAGCAGAGCGCACACGACAATCAAGCGGCTGCTGAGAATCCAGAGGCGGTTCACAAGAAGCGGGGCGAAACGCAGTCTTCTGCGGGATAGGCGCAGGGAAAACGCGGGCAAGCTACATCCATTGTGTAGGGGCCACGTAAGGGAATCCCGCGAAGGCTCGCCGGGGGGCAGACGGAGCCTATAGACCTAGAGAGCGGTTCCTACGGAAGCCGGAGGGGCTCCAGCCGGGCTTCGATGGCGGTTCGCTGGGTCTCATACTGCGGAGGCAGCTTGAGCGTCTGTCCGAGTTGGTCGGCGGGCTCATCTACAGCGAATCCGGGCGGGTCGGTAGCGATCTCGAACAGAATGCCGCCGGGCTCACGCGTGTAGACCGAGTGAAAGTACTGGCGGTCGATGACCGGTGTGGGCTGCAAGCCCATCGAGAGGAGCCTCTCGCGGACCTCCAGCTCGGCCTCATCGGTAGGTGCACGGAAGGCGACGTGATGGACGGTGCCGGTGCCCATCTGGCCGATCTCCGCAGCGGGCTCGCAGAACAGATCCACGTAGCGGGCGTGCGGCGCCGCGTCATTGACGAGCCGGAGGCGGTCGCCCTCCTGGTCGAGCTGGCGATACCCGTAGGCTTCAGTGAGAAGCAGCGCAGTAGACTCCGGCGCGCGTGAGCAGAGCGTGACGCTGTGAAACGTGCCCAGCGCGCGATCTATCGGCACCGAGCCCTCGGCCCACTGGCCGTCGGCTCCCTCGGTTTCGATCAGCTCGATCACCAGCCCGTCGGGGTCGACGAGGCGGAGGCCAGTCTCGCCGAAGCGTTCAAAGCGGTTGCCGATATCCTCGCCAGTTTCGGCGAGCGCGTTCTGCCAGGCTTCCACGGCACCAGGAGAGACCGCATAGGCCGTAGCGGTCGCCTGGCCCGCGCCAGCTCGCCCTCGGCGCCCGTTCGCCCACGGGAACGAGGTCCACACCGATCCAGGCCGGGCCTCGCCATCGGCGAAGTACAGATGGTAGGTGCCGGGGTCGTCGAAGTTGACGGTCTGCTTGACGAGCCTCAGCCCGAGGTGGCCCGCGTAGAAGTCGAGGTGCCGTTGAGCAGGGCCACAGATGACCGTGACGTGGTGAAGACCGGTGAGAGGAGGCGACATGGTTGGGGCAGCATTTGGGGGGCAGCCAACGCACTGCCAATCAGCAGAGGTCCTTCGCCCCCTCGAGCTGGCGAAGGCACGTGTCTTCGCTTCACCCTGGCGGCCTCAGCGGGATGCTGTGACAAGCAATCTGCTGCACAACCACGCTTCTAGCGCCTCGAAAGCACGAGAGACTGGCTGGTCCACGGAGCGGTACAGATCAGGTCTCCACCCTCAGGCCGCGCACAGCGGGTGTCGTACAGAGGCAGCAGAAGCGTGCCATCGGCGAGAGGGACGGCCGCCGTCTGGTCCCCATGCGGCCCTTCGTCGTAGAGCCAGCCCTCGCCAGCTCGCCGGATCTCGAAGTCATTGTCGTACGAAGAGGGCCAGTCATAGGACCCACTCCAGTCGATGGTCGAGGCGCTGGGCGTCAGGGCGTTGGCAGGAGCGGGTGTGCCGGAGAGAAGGCCAAGGAGCGCAGGCGCAAGTGAGTTGGCCGTGACCGCGTAGCTGTTGGAGAGCACGATTGCCGTCAAGTCCTGCGGCCGATTTCGCATCACCACGGCGTTGTAGCCAGGAGCCCGGCCCGAGAGATACCGGACTGGGCTGGTGCCAAGAAGCGAGTCGGCAAGCGCGCTGGATACCACGTCGTCACGGTCGAGCGAGCGGACGAAACGCAGCAGGTCTGGTGCTGAGGACACAATAGACCCTCCGCCGATCTTGATGTCGGGCGCCACGTAGGTAGCCGGTGCGTGTACTCCGGCTCGCGTCCCTGGCTGGTATCCACGGGCCAGACGGTCAACGATCTGGTCGAGCTGCTCATGCTCGGTATCCATCAGACCGAGTGGTCTGAGGATGGAGGTCTCCAGGTAGTCCCCGTAGGGCTGCCCAGCGGCCCTCTCGATAACGTGGGCAAGCAGCGCATAGCCGCCGTTGCTGTAGTTCGAGCTGGTGCCGGGCTCGAAGTCGAGCGGTTGGTCCGCAATCCAGCGCACGAGGCTGTCCAGCTCGATGTGGCTCTTCATTATCTGGTCGTAGGCCGCCAGCGCGTTGATGTGGACGATGCCCGACCGATGGGTCACGAGCTGGCCGATCGTAATGCGGTTCGCTTCGGGAACGGACGGTGCGAACGCATCCAGCGTTGTGTCCAGCGTGAGGAGCCCCTGGTCCACCAGCGTCCCGATCGCAATGGCAGTGAACGCCTTGGAAATGGACGCGATGCGAAAACGAGAGCTGCGAACGAGCGGAGCGTCCAGCTCGACCGAGCTCCGCCCGTATGCAGCATGATGAACGACGGTGTCGCCGCGAGCCAAGAGAATGACCCCGTCGAACATGGCGAGCTCGGCGTAGGGCGTGACAAGCTCCTCTACGGTCTCACGGATTCCTGGCTGAGCGAGGGCCGGCACAGACCCCGCGATCAGGAGTGCCAGTACGAGAAGGACGCGACGAGAGAGCGGCATGGATCGAGGAGAGCATCAGGATGCGATATCCATCACCGAACAACGCAATGGCCTGAGCCCGAGGTACACGAGAAAGACCGAAAGGCTCTGGAGGGACACCAACATCTCAGGGGACGAGCTTGTACCCGCGTCCGTGGACCGTGAGAATGTGGCGCGGCCGACCCGGCTCGGCCTCGAGCTTCTGGCGGAGCCCCGCGATGTGAACGTCCACCGTCCGCGTCGTCGGCATGGCCTCGTAGCCCCAGACGTGCGTGAGGGCCTCGTCGCGCGTGACCACGCGGCCCCGGTTCTCGAGCAGGTAGCAGAGCAGCCCGAACTCCTTGGCCGCCAGCTCGATGGGCACGTTGCGTCGGTGAACCTCCGCCCGGTCCAGGTCTACCACGACATCGCCAAAGCGATGGCGGCGGGTGGGGCCGGGAGCCGCGCGGCCAGCACGGCGCAGCACAGCCTCGATCCGGGCTAGCAGTTCGGCCGCCTCGAAGGGCTTCGTGAGGTAGTCGTCGGCGCCCAGCTTGAGGCCGATGACCCGGTCCGTGACCTGCCCACGCGCAGTCAGCATGAGCACCGGCGTGTGGACCTCGCGCTGGCGGAGGTCGCGCACCACGTCGAAGCCGTTGCGGCCGGGGAGGCCCACGTCGAGCAGGATCACGTCGAACGGTGCCTCGAGGGCACGTTCAAATCCGGTGTCGCCATCAGCGGCGTGCTCCACAGCGTAGCCCTCGGCGCGGAGCCGGTCCGAGAGAGTGAGCACCAGCCCCGGCTCGTCTTCGATGAGAAGCAGGCGCGTCACGAGCTGGCGGGGAGGGTGAGGATGAACGTGGTCTTGGGTGTTTCCGCCAGTTCGACCGTTCCGTTGTGCGCCTCCACGATGCGCCGCACCAGCGCCAGCCCGAGGCCCGACCCCGGCGTCTGGGCCTCGATGGCCGCCGCGCCTCGGACGAAGGGCTCGAACAGGGCTTCGCGATTGGCAGGAGGAATCCCCGGGCCGTCGTCGGAGACCGCCAGCTCGATACGCGAGCCGCCCTGCGTGGCGCGAGCAGAGATCTGTACTGAGGGGCCTCCATGACGCGCTGCGTTCGCAATCAGGTTGCGGAGGGCGGTCGCCAGCGCGACGGTGTCGCCGTGAACTGGCGGGAGATCTGGGGCGAGGTCGAGCGTGAGTGTGGTGCCGGTCTCGTCCAGCGCCGGACGGGCCTGCTCAACGGCGTCCTCAACCCAGTCTGCGATCAAGATCGGAGCGCGACGCACGGTAGGCGCCTCGGCTCCGGCATACGTCAGCACGGTCTCCACCATGTCTGCCAGCCGACGGCTCTCATCGCGGACGAGGGTTCCGTAGCGGCGGGCCGCCTCGGGGTCATCCACCACGCCATCCGACAGGTTCTCTCCCGCAGCGTGAAGCACCGACAGCGGTGTCCTCAGCTCGTGGGTGACGCCGGCCACGAAGGCGAGCTGGCGCTGGGCGAGGGCGCGTTGTGCCAGCACCGAGCGGATGAGAAGCGCGACGGCTCCAGCCAGCAGCGCCAGCACGGCAAATGCGAGGGCGCGTTGCTGCCATCGGAGGCGGCTGGCGGCCGCTCCGATGGACCCTGCGCGATGCTGAATGCGCATCTCCCACAACGCATCGCCTGAGGTGAGTTCGCCCGCATTGACGTTCAATGCCGCCTGCCCTTCGTCTCGGGTCAGAGTTAGCGTTAGAGCCGTCAGCAGCCTCGCCCCGATGGGCTGCACGAGGTCCGGATGGGGGAGCGTGGTGAGGCCCGGGCGAGACGTGTAGACGGGCGGCTCGCCTTCAGGGCCGATGGTAATGTCGAACGTCTCCCCGAGGCCGAGGTGGTCGCGGAGAAGCGACGGCAGGACGGAGGTGGCGAGAGCGGTTGAGTCCAGCGCGAGGACGACGTACGGAACGGGCGCGTCGGGTGTGGGGAGGGCCGGAAAGGCCAGGGCGTGCGCCGGCGTATCGGCATTGCTGACCTCGAGGGGGCTGCCCTGACGAAGTGGGGTGCCCTCGCGAGAGAAGTAGCGTTGCCACTCCGTTCCCAGGGCCTGCCACGACACAGGGGCCAGCGTCTTCGCGTCGGGAGTGAGGCGGAGGAGGGTAGGGGGCATCCCAGGGGTTACCCAGTACACATTCCGAATGGGAAGGGCGTGGGGCGGGAGCTGGTCCAGCCGATCCACCAGGGTGTTGGCGATGCCGTCGGACTGGGCCGCCAGCTCGATGAAGGGCTCGCCGGTTGCCGCGATGCGCTCGGTCAAGTCAGCGTCGAGCTGGCGAGCACCCTCCACGAGGGAGGAGCGAAGTCGGATGTCCTCGACCTCGGACCACCCGCTGATGGAGGCCTCTTGCACCACGGCGATCCCCACGAGGAGCACGCCGAGCCCCACGGCGGCGAGGGCCATTGTGCGCAGATCGGAGGGAATGGACATGCCGAAAGATCGGGGGCCGAAGGGCCGACTAGGGTCCTGATAGGCGGAATCTTACATCTCGAACAATCCCCTTACATCGCGCTAACAACTCGCCGCCGGAGAGGCCCGAACCTGTCGCCAGATCCTTTCCATGCCCCTGCCATGCAGACTCGACTCGTTGTCCTCTTCATTGTCCTCGCGGCGTCGTCGGCCTGCGCCCAGCCTCAGGTTTCTGGGGACATCGGAGCGGCGCTCGATGCGTACCTCACGAACCAGGTGTCCCCCGGCTTCTCTGGCGCCGTGCTGGCGGCCAAGAATGGCGATGTTGTTCTTCGGAAGGGGTACGGCTACGCCGACCAGGAAGCGGGTGTGCCGAACACGCCTGAGACGGTCTTCCAGATTGGCTCCGTGACAAAGCCACTCACGGCCATCGCGGTGATGAGTCTTGTAGACCAGGGACTCGTCGATCTGTCGGCGTCCATCGCAGAGTATCTGGAGGGAATCCCGGACGAGCATCATGACATCACCGTCCATCACCTGCTCACACATACGGCTGGGTTCCCTGGCGGAATCGGTGACGACTACGAGGCCATCGGGCGGGAAGCGTACATCCGTCTCGCGCTGGCGACGGATCTGGAGAGGGAGCCCGGAGAGGCGTATGAGTACTCAAACGTCGGCTTCGCGCTGGCGGCGGCCATCGTGGAGGTAGTGACAGGCGGCAGCTACGATGCGTACCTCCAGCGCATTCTGGGTGAGGTTGGCATCCAACACACAGGGTATCGGCTGGACGGGGGCGTCTTCGCTCACGGATACGATGGCGACGAGGACCTGGGGTATCCCTTCGACCGCCCCTGGTCCGAGGACGGTCCGTACTGGCACCTGCGGGGCAACGGCGGCCTGCTCTCCACAGTGGACGATCTCTATGCTCTCCACCAGGCGCTCGAAGCGGGCGATCTCTTGTCCGATTCGTCCCTCGAGGCCATGCACAGGCCCCACACCGATGAAGGGGAGGGCTCAGGATCGCATTATGGATACGGCTGGGCCCTGTTCGAGACGCCTCTGGGTACGCTCGCGGCTCACAATGGCGGCGACCCGGGCTTCACAGCCGATTTCCTTCGGTTCCGGGATGACAACACGGTCCTGATTCTCATCTCAAACGACCGGCGCGTGGATGCGACGCGGTTGAGCGAGTCCCTTATGGAGGTCCTGTTCGGTGGGGATCCGGATCCCTTTCGCCCGGGCTTGCTCAGCCCGATCGCCATTGAGGACCTTGCCGAGCTTCGCATGGGGCGCCGCGCGCTGGCGTTCATCGAAGCGATCAACAGCAGAAGCGACGAGGCTGCGCGCGCCTTCGCTGCGGAGCACCTTGTTGACGGATTTCAGCGTGACATGGATCGGCTCGTCGGTTTCTTCGACGAGGTGCGCGACGAGCTGGGGGGCGCCCCCTTCGACCTCCAGCGTGTTGGATGGGATGAGCAGGAGGGCCAGATGAACCTCTTCACCACGCTGCCCGACGGCAGGCACTACAAGGCCGTGCTCGGATTCGAAAGCGATGGCGAGTACCGCATCGCAGGGCTATTCACCCGGTTCATCGACGAGGCTCCTGGCGACCTCTTCGAGTAGGGCGCTATTACAGTCGCGTGCGCACGCCGAATTGGTGAAGGCCTCCAAACGCGCTCCATCCGGTATAGGCATAGTCCACTCCGACGCGCTTGAGTGAGATGCCGAAGCCCGCACTGATGCCTGCCAGCTCGAGGCGCCCGCCCGTGCGAAGCGCGGCGCCGCGGCGCGGGTGATAGCCGAGGCGGGCCGTCAGGGATGGGCCCAGCGCCAGCTCGCCGCCCAGCGCGAGGTGGTCGCGAATCTGATCCAGCGTTGTCGTGCCTCCGACTTCCTCGCCCTCGGGGCCGAGGGTACTCGGCTCGGAGTCGAAGCTCTGGAGGTCGTAGGCCATCACGGAGATCGTCAACGGGAGGTACTGGAGCCGGTTGGAGACGCCCACGCGCACATCCAGCGGAAGCCGGTCGCGCGTCCCGCCCAACGACGACAGCATGGCCCCGACATGATGCACGGACGCGCTCAGCACGAGGCCCTCCTCTGGAATCTGGTAGGCCACGCCGAGGTCAGCGGCGAGAGCCTGCGAGCTGGCGTCATCGAGGGAGGCGAACAGGCCATGGATGGTGGCGCCGACCTGTACACCAGGCGTCACCTCGCGTGCGGTGGATACGGACACGGCGGCTTCGCTGGCCCCGAACGTCTCGCCTGTCGGGCCGCCCTCAACCGTGGAGCGCTCGAAGTCGCCGTAGGACAGAAAGCGCACGGTGCCTGCCACCAGCCCAACGCCCGCTACGCGCCGTGCGTAGGTGGCGGTCCCTGCGTTCACATCCGACAGGTGGTTGAGGTAGCCGACGGCGATCTGGCGGTCATGGGCGTCCCCCAGCAGTGCCGGGTTGTAGATCGCCGCGGTGGGGTCGTCGCCAGGGAGAGCTTGTCCAGTGCCTGCGAGTGCCGCCGCCCGAGCAGACGGTTCCAGGCGGACGAGGTCGAACGCGGTGGTGGTCCGGGACTGCGCGAGGCTGGCGGGCGTCGCCAGCGCAAGGGCAGCGAGGAGCACGAACGAGAGTCGCATGGCGAGCGGGTGCCCGGAGCGGGCAGAGGACAACGAAACCGTCTCGAAGGGGCGACTAGGCGTACACGTGGTGCGCCGCCAAGGTACGGCGCCCCCGAGTTGGCGTCAGGGGGCTTCGGCAGCCCTGCGATCGTCAGCTCGGGGTGAACGACTTGCACCGACTCGATTCGCCAGTCACCTTCCGATCCTCAATCCCCAATCCCCAGCTCCATGCGCCTCGTCCTCGCTACCCGCAACCCCGGCAAGGTCGCCGAGCTGGCGGCCCGCCTTCCCGATGCCATCGAGCTGGTGTCTGCCGCTGAGATTCACGGTGCGCCGGATGTCGTCGAAGACGCGCCCACGCTGATCGGCAACGCGGAGAAGAAGGCCCGCGCGCTGTATGCCCACACCGGGCTGCCCTCGTTGGCCGACGATACCGGGCTGGAGGTGGATGCCCTCGGCGGCGCGCCAGGCGTGCGCAGCGCCCGCTTCGCCAGCGAGACCGCCACGGATGCGGAGAACCGGACACACCTCCTTCGCCAGCTCGAGAGTGCCTCCGACCGTGCGGCGCGCTTTCGAACCGTCCTTGCCTACGTGGATGCCGATGGCCTCCGCACCTTTGATGGCGTCTGCGACGGAGTGATCACCAGCAAAGAGATCGGAGATCAGGGGTTTGGGTACGACTCGCTGTTCCGTCCTGTGGATGGCGACGGTCGCACATTTGCGGAGATGGCGAAGGGCGAGAAAAACGACATCAGCCACCGGGGCCGCGCGCTCGACGCGTTCACCCGGTGGCTGAGAGACCGATCCGACGAGGGGAGCTAGCGAGTCGCCTCGAGTTGGCGACCAATCATGACGGCGTGGATGCGGCCGGTCGTGTCACGGTCGAAGGTGACGGGCGTGCCGTGGATCGCGAAGGTGTCGCGTCCAACAGGGCGAGCCGTGCCTGCAAGGACGGGGTTCAGCCCGCGCTTGATCGTCGCCAGCTCGC
Organism: Bacteroidota bacterium; assembly: GCA_039815415.1. Classification (GTDB taxonomy): domain Bacteria; phylum Bacteroidota; class Rhodothermia; order Rhodothermales; family Rubricoccaceae; genus JBCBZH01. Next base: position 4,360 of record JBCBZH010000011.1, on the reverse strand, counting down.
CGCGGTCCGTCCAGACCAGAGAGATCCACTGGGCTCCGTGTTCAAAGTGGATGCGGGCGAGCGTGGCTTGCTGGCCGGTGGCCTGAGCGAAGGTGCCGAGGATCTCGGCATGCGTCATGGCGCCTAGCCGACGGATAAGCGCGTCGCGGCTGGCGGCGAAGTCTGCCTCAGCGTCGAGCTGACGGTCGGGGGCGACGGCTGCAGCGAGCGGTGCCGAGTCGCCAGCCACCCACGCGGTCATCAGGGCTTCGGCGCGGGCATCCTGTGGCGTGGACGTGGCAGTCAGATCAGAGAGGACGGCAGCGAGGGGAGCGCCTGTCGCGACCAGCCGGAGCGCACCGTTGGCCTCCACCAGCTCGAGGGTGCCACCCGGAGCCGTGTAGACGCCTGCGTATGGACTGAGGGGTACGGAGATGGGAGCCGCTTCGATGGGGCCGCGGGCGGCGAGAAGGGTCGGCTGTGCCGAGGCAGCGAGCGGAAACGCGACGGCGGCGATTAGGGCGAGAACGAGGGGCGTGCGGGTGGGCATGGGAGCGGTCGGGCTGGTGTGTGATCCCAGGCTAGGGAGCGCCCGGGCCTAAGTCGTCACCCGCTCGTGGGCAGTCGTCACAGCCCGCCACGAGACCGTCATCAGATGTCACCGTCGGAGCGATTGCCGCGTTTGGTAGGCCTCCGCCGTCATCAGCCCGACCGGTCCCTGGTAGACCCCGCCGTCAAACATGACATCGAATACGCGAACGGCAATCACATTCTCGCCCGCCTGAAGCGCGCGGCGTGGCACCGGATACGCCCGCTCGTTCTGCCAATCCGTGGCGTTGACCGTGAGGGTCTCGAAGTCGCCCGTTGAGCCCACCTGCACGCCGTTGACGAACGTCTGGTCGATATCGTCAATGGCTCCAAACACCAGCACCAGATCGTCCTCGAGCTGGCGCTCTGTGAGCGTGACCGTCGTGCGGAGCCACGCGAAGCCGTCCACGTCCGGGAAGCCCTGGATCTCCCAGACGCCGGGCACGCGGAGCGTCGGCCACGCGCTGGCGTCGAGGTCGGGGACCGCCCATGCCGGATTGTCACCGGGTTGAAACTGCCACGTACCCGCGAGGTCGGCCACGAACGGGACGTGCTCGAGGTTGCGGGCCGTCGGCGCCGCCAGCGCGACAGGGCCCTCCAGGATGCCTCCCTGCAGGCCGGAATCGTAGACCCGGATCGCCAGCGCGTTGTCGCCGTCCGAGCGAAGCAGGTCTGGAGGGATGCGGTAGATGCGGAAGTCGAAGGAGGCGGTTGAGTAGAGGGGTGGCATCCGGCCGCCTCGGTCGAGGAAGGTGCCGTTGAGCCACACCTCGTCGGCATCGTCGATGCGGCCGAGGATCAGGAAGAGCGGTCCCTCGCGAGATCTCTGCTCCGCGTTCGCGTTGAGCTGAAACGTGGTGCGGTACCACGCATAGCCGTCGTAGCCGAAGAACCCCTCATTCTCCCACGCGGCAGGGACGAACACGCGGTCCCAGTCGCCACCGGGTGGGGTGGCAGCGGCCCAGGCAGGGTTGTCGCCAATCTGGAAGTCCCACTCGCCCCGAAGGTCCACGAGGGTCTCCCAGTCCCGTGGGTCGGGTGCCCCGGAATGCACCGGTGTGTCCGGTTTCTCTGGCTCGAGCCGCAGATGTGCCAGCGCCTCAATGGCGGGCTTAGCCACCATGTAAGCCGCCCAGGCCGCCAGCCCGAGAAGGACGAAGAGCAGGAGGCGTCGGGACGTCACGGCAGGAATTTGTATCCGACGCCATGAACGGTCACAAAGTGGCGCGGCGAGCTGGGGTCGGCCTCGGCCTTCTGGCGCAGCTTGAGAATGAAGTTGTCCACGGTGCGAGCGGTCGGGGCGGTATCAGGTCCCCAGACCTCATCGAGAAGCTGGTCACGAGAGACCACTTCGCCCGGATGCGCAGCAAAGTGGCGCAGCACTTCGGCCTCTAGGTGGGTCATCGGAACGGGCTCGCCGTCGACGGTGGCTTCATAGGTGGAGAGGTCGAGCCGCAGCCGCCCGACCTCTACAGTCGACTGGGATGGGGCCATCGCCAACTCGGAGCGGCGCAGGACGGCCTTGACGCGGGCCATCAGCTCGCCCAGGCCGAAGGGCTTGGTGACGTAATCATCAGCGCCAAACTCCAGACCGCGCACGGCGTCGATCTCCTCGCCCTTGGCCGTCAGCATGATGATCGGCGTACGGATGCCTGCTTTGCGGGCCTCGCGGAGCACATCGAACCCGGAGCGGCGGGGCATCATCACATCCAGCAAGACCAGACGGTACGAGCTGGCGAGGATCTTCTGCAGCCCAGCCTCGCCATCGGGCGCCTCATCTACAGTGTAGCCCTCGAACTCGAGGTTGTCCCGGAGGCCCTCACGCATGGCGCGCTCGTCCTCGACGATCAGAATGGGAAGCTCGGTCGGCATGGGTCAGGTTGGAAGGGTGATGCGGAAGACGCTGCCGCCGCCCTCACGCGGCGAGACGGAGGCGGTGCCGCCGTGGGCCTGGGCAATGCGGCGGACGAGCGCCAGCCCGAGGCCGGTCCCCTTGGCGGTGTGCACGAGGCCGTCGTCGCTAGTGTGCTGGATGCGAATGAATGGATCGAAGACGCGCTCGTGGTCGGCAGCGTCGATGCCTGGTCCCCGGTCGGCCACCTCAATGGCGATGGTGTCGGGCTGGCGATGGGTCGAGACCTGGATGGGACCGTCGCCACCGTACTTGACGGCGTTGTCGATCAGGTTGACGAGTGCCTCCGAGAGTGTGTCGGGGTCGGCCTGGACGGTGGGCAGCGTGTCCTCCAGCGCGACCTCGAGCTGGCGATCCTCGCGCTCGACGATGGGCCGGTAGCGGTCGGTGAGGTCGTGGACGAGCGGGTTCACGTCGAGCGGTTGCGTGGACATCGTGGCCGTGCCGCGCTCGAAGCGGTTGAAGTGGAGCACATTGCCCACGAGGCGGCTCAGACGCTCAGACTCGGCCACGATGGTGTCGAAGTAGCGCTGCTGGCGCGCTTCGGGGATCCGGCCCTGCGCCAGCGACTCGCCGTACATCCGAATCAGCGACAGGGGCGTCTTCAACTCGTGGCTGACGTTCGAAACGAAGTCCTCTCGCATCCGGGCGACCTCCAGCTCCCGGCTTACGCCCCGCCATGCGACCCACGCGCCGCTTCCGAGAACCAGCATCACGCCGCCGAGAAGCAGGAGGGTCTGGACCAAGCGCCGCCGCAGGGTGGATTCGGCGGAGCCTTCGCCGACGCGCGCGCCTACCGTGTGGGCGGGCAGCAGCCACAAGGGGCGCTCGCGTTCCACATCGGTATGGAGGATCGAGGCCGTAGCAGCCAGCGGCTCATTCTGTTCGGCGCGGAAGACCCCCAGCTCGACGCCCCCAAGGGCGACTTCGCGAAGTTTCGGCATCACCACGGCCTCCACGAAGGGCTCAGGCTCCACAATCATGCAGAGGACACGGGGCGGGCCGTCGGCGTCTCGTGGTCCGGCTCCGTCGGCCACGAACACCAGCCCGAGGCGCCCATCCGGAAGCGGCACCGGCTCAAGCTTTCGGTACCCCGACGCATGCTGGGACAGGAGGGACCGAACCGTGCCCGGAGGCAGCGCCTCGAGAAGCGCGTTCAAGTCTACAGGGTCGGCGTCTCGGCCGATGGCGGGGATGACGTTGGACCGGCTCAACGCGGTGTCGGCAGCAACGAAGGACGACACCGCGGTCGTCGCGCTGAGGAAGGCCTGGGCGGATTCCCAATCGATGGATGTCGGGTTGCCGTCGTTGGCCCGGAGCCAGGCCAGGCGGTCGGCCCACGTGGTCGCCACATCCCACGCATTCTGGTTGACTGAGAACAGGAGGCCGTCGAGTTGCTCGTCTCGGATTTGGGCGAGCTGGGCCTCGCTCTCGCTCTGTACGAACACCTGCGCAGCAGCGAACGCGAGCGCGGGCACCACCGCCAGCGCGAGCAGTACACCCGCGAGGCGGCGGAGAGACGATGGGGACGATGAGGTCATGAATCGAAGCTACCTGGAGGGGCTACCCGCGCTGTCAGGGCCGGCTCATGGGTTGTCATCAAATGTCATCGCCAGCCCGGCGAGGCGGTTCTTCGAGCTGGCGACGACCTTATGCCAGGGCACCCGTAGGGACACGACGTGTCGTGTCCACTCGGATGGCGCGGCGTCCGTCGGAGCGTCATCGCCAGCTCGAGAGGGGGCACGGTTGGGGCGTCGGCGCGCCCGTGCCTCGAGCTGGTGGTGGCGTGGAGACGCCTCGCCGAGGCGGCTTTACGGGCGCTTCGGTCGCGCCACTGGCGCCAGCCCGACCGCGCAGGCACCTTCCGGGGCCCGCGCCGCC
>JBCBZH010000286.1:0-5444 GCA_039815415.1 Bacteroidota bacterium | reverse complement strand
GTGAGCGTCAAGGCGGCGCTGGTTGGGCAGGGCGGCGTCGCCATTGGGAGCGTGGTGGGGTCCAACATTGCGAACCTGGCACTGATCGTAGGGGTCTCGGCATCCATCAGCCCGATGGCCGTGGACCGAAACCTGGTTCGCCACGACATGCCCGTGATGCTCGGATCGATGGTGTTGCTCATCATCTTTCTGATCGATGGCGAGTTGGGTCGGATTGAGGGAGGCATTCTGTTCGCGGCGGCGATCGCGTACACGTTCGAGAGCATTCGGGCGTCCCGGAAGCAGACCCGCAAAGAGCGCAGCGCTGAGGCGTCGGCTGAGGCCCGTTCCATCGCTGAGGGAAGCGAACCCGCCGTCCAGACCGATGCCGTGGTTCCTGCACCGGTCTGGCGTAACCTCCTGTTTGTGATTGGCGGAATCGCTCTCCTGGTCTACGGCGCAGACTTGCTCCTCACCGGGGCGGTCGAACTGGCGACCCAACTCGGGGTGAGTGAGGCCATCATTGGGCTGACCCTCGTGGCACTGGGAACCAGCCTGCCCGAGCTGGCGACGACGGTGGTGGCGGCGTTTCGAGGGCATGGCGAGATTGCACTGGGCAACGCCCTGGGATCCAACATTTTCAACGTCTTCGGTGTGCTCGGTCCGACCGCTCTGACGATCCCCCTCGTTGGGAGTGATATCGGCCCCGACGTGCTGGCGATTATGGTGCTCATCGCCGTTCTGACGCTCATCTTCCTGACCACAGGAGGGAAGACACGGCGCTGGGAAGGCGGGGTGTTGCTGACCGCCTACGTCGCCTATCTGTGGTGGGTCGTGCCGTGACCGCTCCGCCTCGCGTCTACCTGACAGGGTTCATGGCGAGCGGCAAGAGCACGGTAGGGCCTCTCCTTGCCGATGCCCTGGGCCACCGCTTCGTCGATCTCGACTGGCTCATCGAAGCGAAGGCGGGGCGTCCGATCCCGTTGATTTTTGCAGAAGGGGGGGAGACTGCGTTCCGGGCTGCCGAGGCTGAAGCTCTGGATGAGACCACCCGGTCGCTTCGGATGGTGGTCGCAACCGGAGGAGGGGCGCTCGTCACCCCTGCAGCGCTGCGGACGGCCCGGATGGCCGGGCCTGTGGTCTGGCTCCAGGCGTCGATAGACACCATTCTGGATCGCCTCGGAGATGCGGCTGGCCGGCCGGTGCTAGCGGGGCCCGATGGGCGCCCGCTGTGGGGGAGAGCCCTGAGGGATCGGGTCGCGGCGCTGATGGAGGCGCGAGAGCCGTTCTATGCTCAGGCCGACCTGACCGTCGATGCCGACGCAGTGGCAGCCATTGTGGCGCAGCGCATCGTGGAAGGGCTGCGAGGATGGTCGCGCCCGACCTAGTCGCCGGCTCGATCAACGCCAACTCGAACGAACCAGCTCAGCGGTAGCCTCGTGCTGGCGAGTCGGGATCCACATCGGCTGTTCTCTGCAAGCCGTTCGTCAGCTCGAGGGGCTCGTTCGGCACTCCATGCCATCGCTTGGCAGCCTCGAGCTGGCGTCAGGCGAGCCGGAATGAACGCCGGTGATGGACGCTCGGCCCGTGCTCGGCCAGCGCCGCATAGTGCGATTTCGTGGGATAGCCCTTGTGCCCAGCCCACCCGTAGACCGGAAACTCCGCGTCTAGCTCGACCATGATTCGGTCACGGGTGACTTTCGCGAGCACGGATGCGGCGGCAATAGACAGGCTCTGCGCATCCCCTTTGACGACGGGGCGTTGCGGGCAGGGCGCTTCCGGGATGGCGGTGTTTCCATCCACCAGCGCATACTCTGGAGCGAGCGCGAGCTGGTGCAGCGCGCGGCGCATGGCCTCCAGAGCCGCCCAGAGGACATTGAGCCGGTCGATCTCTGCTGGAGAGCATTGGCCGATCCCGACCGCCAGCGCGATGCGTTCGATTTCGGGCACGAGGTCTTCGCGGGCCGAGGGGGAGAGCTTCTTGGAATCGTCTAGGCCCGGCAGGCGTGCGTCAGGTGGCAGCACGACGGCCGCTGCAACGACCGGCCCGGCCAGACACCCTCGCCCGGCTTCATCGACGCCTGCAATCATGGTGTGGCCTGTCTGCCACAACTGCTGTTCGAGAGAGAAGTCCGGCATCAAGAGGGACGAGCTGGGAGGGAGGAACTGAGCGAAGACTGCGCGGAACGTAGCAGGGGAGAGGGGACGCGCTTGTCGCATCCCATGAAACCATCTATCTTCGGCATCGTCTGATAGACAAGAACGTTTCGCCGCGAACATGGAACGACGCCTGGCGAGGCATTCAGGGTCTCCCGGTTTTCGTCGTCGCAGCGGAGCGAGGCGCTACGCTGGACGCCGGCCCGTTTGTTGCAGGACGCTACGCACTCTGTGCTGCGGCTCCTGAAGATCTACCCCGTAGGGTGTCACTCCACGACGCACTGGTTGGGGGATCGCTCATCACTGACTCGCGCGGTTTCGCGCACCGCATCCACAGGCCGCTCCGCGCGGCATCCGACCGTGGCAGCATTCGTTGCCACCTTGTATCGCACAGCCATTTCTTTCATGGCCGAAGACACGCTTCGCCCGGATGAGTCCGGCGAATCGACGGAGTCTGGGGACACAACTCCCAAGACCAAGAAGCGCCGCTCGCGCACCCACACCATCGACCTCAGCTCTGGGGTGGTAGACCTCACGAGTGGATCCACATCCAACGGAGACTCCGAGAAGAAGCCCAAGCGGGCTACTCGCTCGAAGGCCAAGGCGTCCGACGACGAGACGACACCAGAGGTCAAGGAGGAAGCCACTCCCAAGAGGCGCCGCCGCACCCGCCGCAAGGTGGAAGACGAGCCGGTGGCCTCGAGTGATGACCCGAACGTTGAGGCCAGCGAAGACGCGCCTTCGGATGAGGAAAGCTCCGGCGGGCGGAATCGTCGGCGGAAGAAGCGCAAGAAGGGCGGTGGAGACAGCGCCCAAGGTGGCGGCCATCCTGGGGAAGAGTTCGATGGCATCCTCGAGCTGATCGGGGACAAGAAGTTTGGGTTCATCCGTGGCTTCAAGACATCGCTCCAGAAGGGCGACAACGATCCCTTCATGCCGCCGCCGCTGATCCAGAAGTACAAGCTGCGCGACGGCATCCGTCTCAAAGGCATTATCAAGCCCGGCCGCAAGGGCGCCTGGCAAGTCACCGAGGTCCACGAAGTGATGGGCGGTGAGCCTGAGGCCTGGGCCGAGACCCAGGAGTTCGACGACGGGCTGGTGATCTACCCCGAGGAGAAGCTCCAGCTGGTGACCGACCGCAACGACGTATCGATGCGCGTCATCGATATGGTGGCGCCTCTCGGCAAGGGCCAGCGTGCACTCATCGTGGCGCCGCCGCGAGCGGGCAAGACGGTGCTCCTGAAGGGCATCGCCGCCGGGCTCGAGCAGAACCACCCGAACGTCAAGATCATCGTTCTGCTGATCGACGAGCGCCCGGAGGAGGTGACGGACTTCCGCCGCAATACCGAAGCGACTGTCTTCGCCAGCTCGAACGACTTCGGCGAAGACAACCACGTCCGCGTCGCGACGCTCGCCTTCGAGTACGGTCGCCGCCTTGTGGAGCAGGGCCACGATGTGGTCATCCTGCTCGACTCGCTGACACGCCTCGGGCGCACCTTCAATCTGTTTGGTGGCAACTCGGGCCGGACGATGTCGGGCGGCCTAGACGCGCGTGCGCTTCTGATCCCGCGCAAGATCTTCGGCTCGGCTCGCAACATTGAGGACGGCGGCTCGCTGACCATCATTGCGACAGCGCTCATCGAGACGGGCTCGCGCATGGACGAGGTGATCTTCGAGGAGTTCAAGGGAACCGGTAACTCCGAGGTTGTGCTCGACCGCGAGATGGCCGAGCAGCGCATGTATCCGGCGATCAACATCCGCAAGTCTGGCACGCGGAATGAGGATCGGCTGGTCGACGAGACGCTTCTGCGGCAGCGCCACATGCTGCTTCGGGCGCTCAACAGCCGTCATCCCGTAGAAGCCATGCAGGCGCTTGCGAAGCAGATCCAGCTTTCCGAGAGCAATGAGGAACTGCTCAACGCGCTCATTCCGGAGTCGGCCTAGCCGCCAGCTCGACGGAGGATTCGTTGGGTCGGGGCGTATCGCAGGATGCGCCCCGACATGTGTTTTAGCGAGACGGTTAGATCTCTCGAGCTGGCGGGTCTAGGGAAGAAATCACCCTTCCCCTATGCACGCCGCGCTCCGCTCCCGTTCACCCTTTCGTCCGGGCATCGCTGAACCCGAGACGGTCGAACCGGAGGTCCAGTACGACTACGTCCCGATCAAAGACCGGCCTGAGGAAGACCGCCCGAGAGAGAAGCTGCTGGCGAAAGGCGCTGCGAGCCTGAGCGATGCCGAGCTGATCGGGCTGGTGTTCGGCAGCGGGACGCGCGTGGGCGGACGCAGCGTGTCGGCAGTCGAACTGGGGCAGGCGCTCCTGCAGGCGTACGGGTCGCTGGCGAAGCTGGCACGGCGGGATGCCGTGCAGGTGTCGAAGGCCGCAAAGGGGGTGGGGCCTGCGAAAGCCGCCCAACTTGCCGCTGTGTTCGAGATCGGGCGCCGAGTGGAGGCAGCCCCGCCCGAGGATCGCGTTCAGGTGAGGTCACCCGCGGATGTGGCAGCGGCGTACGGTCCGCGCCTCCGAGACCTACCCCGCGAGGTGTTCGTCGTGCTTCACCTCAACACGGCGAACATCGTCACCGCGGAGTACACACTGACCACCGGCGGGCTGGCGGCGTCCATCGTGGAGCCTCGACAGGTGTTCGAGCGCGCCATCCTCGAGAGTGCGGCATCCATCATTTGCCTGCACAACCATCCGTCGGGCAACCTGGAGCCGAGTCGGGAAGACATCGCCATCACACGCCAGCTCGTGGAGGCGGGCAAGGTGCTGGGCATTCCCGTGCACGATCACCTGATTCTGGCGGGGCGTGGGTTTACGTCGCTGGCTGAGCGCGGGCTGATGGGATGAGCTGTAGGGAGCACGGAGAGCATCGAGAGCACGGAACGTGATGAACGTTCAGCAGGTCACCGATCTTCACGTTTACACGGAGGCGTTCTCAGGAGCGATGGAGCTGTTCGAGTGTTCGAAAGCGTGGCCCAGGGACGAGCGGTACGCGCTGACGGATCAGGTCCGCCGCTCATCGCGGGCTGTCTGTGCGAATGTGTCTGAGGCGTGGGCGAAGCGGAGATACCCAATTCATTTCGCCAGCAAGCTCTCGGATGCACACGCTGAATCCGAGGAGACGTTGACCTGGCTGCGCTTCGCGGAGCGCTGTGGCTACCTCGATACGGAGGCTGCCTCCGAGCTGGCAATCCGCTACCGAAAGATCAACGCGGGATTGCTTCGCATGATCTCGACGCGCGACCGCTTGCGGACAGGAACCGGCTGAGCAGCTTTCGCTCTCCGCGCTCTCCGCGCTCTCCGCGCT
>JBCBZH010000344.1:0-3723 GCA_039815415.1 Bacteroidota bacterium | reverse complement strand
GATTATGGACGCATTTGCTGCAAACGGGGGCCTGCTCTCGCTCGTCATCTTCCTCCCAGCGCTCGGCGCGCTGGGCGTGCTGATGGCTCGATCTGTGGACGCCATCCGATGGGTCTCGCTGGCCGTCACCTCGGTGGCCTTCGTGCTGTCGCTGTTCCTGCTGTTCGGATTCGATCCGGCGGTGTCGACCGCCGCAGCGCCGCAGATGGGGACCAAGCTGGCGTGGTTCGGGAGCATCGACATCAGCTACTACATCGGCGTCGATGGACTGAACATTCTGCTGTTGTTGTTGACGACACTGCTCGGGCCCATCGTGGTGTTGTCGTCGTGGACGTACATCGGCAAGGCACACAAGGGGTACTACGCGCTCATCCTGCTCCTCGAGACCGGCGTGCTGGGCGTCTTCGCGGCGTTCGACCTCTTCCTCTTCTACGTCTTCTTCGAGCTGACGCTTATCCCGATGGTGTTCATCATCGGCATCTGGGGCGGAGAAGAGCGTGTGTATGCCGCCATCAAGTTTGTGATCTACACGCTGGTCGGCTCGCTGCTGATGCTGGTCGGCGTGATCTGGCTCGGCTTCCAGGCGGGCGACGCCGTCAACGGCGGCGTGTTCACCACCGACTGGTACAAGCTGGTTAAGTACGGCGTGCCGCTCTCGGCGCAGTGGGGGCTCTTCGCCGTCTTCGCGCTGGCGTTCGCCATCAAGGTGCCGGTCTTCCCGCTCCACACATGGCTGCCCGACGCTCACACGCAGGCGCCGACGGGCGGCTCGGTCGTGCTGGCGGGCGTTCTCCTCAAGATGGGCACCTTCGGCCTGTTGAAGTTCGTGGTGCCGTTCTTCCCCAACGCCAGCGCGGCGGCAGCGCCGTGGATCGGCGTGCTGGCGGTGGTCGGCATCGTTTATGGTGCCCTCGTGGCGTTCGCGCAGACCGACGTGAAGAAGCTCGTCGCCTACTCGTCGGTGTCCCACCTCGGGTTCGTGGTCCTTGGCCTGTTCGCTTTCACCACGGAGGCCATCCAGGGCGCGCTCATCCAGATGGTGAACCACGGCATCTCGACCGGCGCGCTCTTCCTCATCATCGGCATGATGTACGAGCGGCGCCACACGCGTGCGATGGCCGATTACGGAGGCATCGCCAAGACGGTGCCCATCCTGACGTTCATGATGCTGTTCAGCGTCTTCGCCTCGGCGGGCCTGCCCGGCCTGAACGGGTTCGTGGGCGAGTTCATGATTCTGATCGGCTCGTTCACCAGCTCGGTGGCCTGGTATCCGGCGCTCACCGCGCTGGCGACGACCGGCGTCATCTTCGCGGCTGTCTACCTCCTCTGGATGGTCTACAAGACCTTCTTCGGCGAGGTGACCGACGAGGCCAACACGACGATGAAGGATCTGAACGGTCGCGAGATCGGTCTCCTCCTCCCACTCATCGTTCTGATGGTCTGGCTGGGGATGGGCCCGGCGCCGTTCCTCGAGCTGAGCGAGCGCTCGGTCCGGTCGATCCTCGATACGTCTACGACCAAGGCCGAGCTGGTGGAGGGCGCGGAGCCAGGAGAAGTAGTCGTCGCGTCGATCGCGTGGCCGGAGGAGGCTTCCGTGGCCCCGACGCTGGCGCCCCCGCCGCCCTCGGCGGCGGTCTCGCTGCCTGGCGGAGCGTACGGCGACGACGCCAGCTCGTCGCATGATGGCGAGGAGGACCATGGCGATGACGCAGGTTCCCCCGACGCGGAGTAGACTCCGGCTCACTCACCTCCAGAGATCTATGGCTCGCTTCTCGCTCCTTGCCGTCCTGCTCGTCGCGCTGGCGATCCCGGCGGTCGCGCAGGACGCCAGCTCGGAGGCGCCGGCAGTAGAGGCGGTCGAAGAGCACAGCGCCGACGGCGAGCATAGCGAGGCGGAACCGAGCGAGGCGGAACCGCACGCAGAGGATGATTCGCACGGAGCCACGGGGGACCACGGCGAGGACGATCACGGCGACGATCATGGTCACGGCCCCAGCCCGCCCGTCTGGCTGGTGATTCCGTTCGGGGTCCTGTTGCTGATGATCGCGACCGGGCCGCTGTTCTACCCCCACTTCTGGCACCACCACTACCCCAAGGTGGCGATCGGGCTGGGCGCTCTCACGGCGGCGTACTACTTCATTGCCCTGCGGGCTCCGGGCGAAGCCGTTCCGATCGCCATCGTCCACGCGGCCGAGGAGTACTTCTCGTTCATCGCCCTGCTGGGGGCGCTGTTCGTGGCGAGCGGCACCATCCTCATCAAGACCGACTTCGCGGGGACGCCGCGCAACAACTCGATCTTGCTGTTCCTCGGCTCCGTGCTGAGCAACTTCATTGGGACGACGGGGGCCTCGATGCTGCTCATCCGGCCCTTCATGCGGCTCAATGCGGGGCGGTTGAAAGCCTACCACATCGTTTTCTTCATCTTCACCGTCTCGAACGTGGGCGGTGCGTTGACGCCCATCGGCGACCCGCCGCTGTTCCTGGGCTTCCTTCGGGGCGTCCCCTTCTTCTGGACCGTCACGGAGGTCTGGTTCATTTGGCTACCCACCATTCTGGCCATCATTGCCGTCTTCTGGGTGGTGGACGCGCGGAACAAGACCGAGAGCATCCGCGGGCAAGCCGAGGGGAGGGGAGAGGATGTAGAGCCCGGCGCGCTGCCGGGGAGCAGCGCTGTTCCCGAAGCGCAGGGCGTAGAGGACGTGTCGGGGCTTCACTCGGACGATGAGGTGAGCATCCGGCTCTCACGGAAAGGGCCCAACCCCAAGGCGCTGGAGATCGACGGCAAGATGGGATTCGTCTGGCTGGCCGTCGTCATCGCGAGCGTCTTCCTCGATCCCAACGTTTTCTCATGGGTGCCCGACCTCCACGAGCTGGCGCACCTGCCGTTCGGCATCCGGGAGGTCATCATGCTTGGCGTCTGCGTGCTCGCCTACAGGACGGCCAAGCCGGAGGCGCTGCGTGGCAACGACTTCAACTTTGAGCCCATCAAGGAGGTGGGCTACCTCTTCATCGGCATCTTCCTGACGATGCAGCCCGCGCTGACACTCATCGGCAACTGGGCGCGGGACAACGCGGACACCATCGGGGTGACGACGTTCTACTACGGCACCGGCGTGCTCTCCGGCGTGCTGGACAACGCCCCGACGTACGTCAGCTTCCTCTCCGCCGCGATGGGCAAGTTCGGCCTCGATGTGAACGTGCCCGCCGATGTAGCGGCCTTCTCCGCTGGGACCGAGATGGGCTTCTACCTGCTCGCCATCTCGGTGGCGTCCGTGTTCTTCGGGGCGCTGACGTACATCGGCAACGGGCCGAACTTCATGGTCAAGGCCATCGCGGAGTCGAGCGGCGTGCAGACGCCGTCGTTCGTGGCCTACATCGTCAAGTACTCGCTGCCGATCCTGATCCCGATCTACGTCGTGGTCTGGGCGGTGTTCTTCAGTGGCTGGGTGCTCCCCACACCGATTGAGGCTGCTGCTGCCGTCGACGCGGTGCTCCAGGATCCATCGCTCCTCACGTATTTCCTGCCCTAGATGTCTGACCGTGCCCCCCTTTCCGACGCCGACGTGGACGCCGCCCTGGCGGATCTCGACGGCTGGACGCGCGACGGCACGTCCATCGTTCGCCAGCTCGAGCTGGGGGACTTCCGCGAGGCCTTCGCGTTCCTGACCCGCGTCGCGTTCGAAGCCGAGGCGGTCAACCACCACCCGGAGATCTCGAACGTCT
>JBCBZH010000403.1:0-2082 GCA_039815415.1 Bacteroidota bacterium | reverse complement strand
CGCGTCCTCGATCGCCTCCACCAGCTCGATCAGGAAATCCTCGTCGGCCCCGATGGACGCGCCGGATTCCGGGTCTTGCCCCTCCCCACGCTCATGAACGCCCAGCCACCACTCGGTGTCGATGGCGAGCAGCGTAAGGTCCTCCGCCAGCTCGACCTCCACGGGGCCGGGGAATCCGTCTGAGGGCAGAAACGAGCCCTCCCCAAGCACGCTCTCGACAAACGCCTCTTGCTCGAGGAGCTGAGCCCGTCCTCCTTCTCGCGAATGCCTCCAGTCGTGGTTTCCGGGGATGAAGAAGACGCGGCCGGGTGCGTCGGCGACCGCATCGAGCTGAGAGCGAAGTCGGGCTTCAGCCTCTGCGCGGCGTGGGTTCTCTACCGGCGGCAAGCCATTGGGGTAGATGTTGTCGCCGAGGAAGATGGTCGCGCTGTTGGGGCCAGCCTGCATTGCATGGTGCCGAAGCGTGGCGAGGAGCGGATCGGACCCGTCGGTTTGCGGCGCACCGGCATCGCCCACGAGCAGCACGCGAAAGGTTTCCTCCACATCGGGGGCGGCAACGGTGGTGTCGGAGGCCTCAATCCGCTCGCGGAGATCGAACGAGACATGGACGTGGCGGCTTCCACTGCATCCGGCCAGAAGAGCGCCCGCGAGGGCAACCGCAAAACCAAAACGAGGCATGATCAAGAGAGGGACTCCCCCTAACACTACACATAGAATCGTTCCACATTCCGAACGGTCCCGCACTCGACCTCGCCGTAGGCTAGAGCCCAGATCGCCGCCCGCCCGATGGACTCCGCCACCCTCTTCCGCCGCGCCCGCGCTGACGACCCAGTACGGGGGCCCTGCTGATCTTCGATCAGATGCTGACCGGCTGGCGGAAGGCGGAGCGCAGGACTATGTGGGGGTCATCCCGGACCTTTCCACCTACGCGAAGGCTCTCGCCAATGGCTATCCGCTCTCGGCCTACGGCGGACGCCGCGACGTGATGGAGACGCTCCCTGAAACGGACGGTTGCGTCGGGCTGGCGGCACTGGCAGTGGTGGAGGCGATGGGCGCCAGCGCGGGCGTAGGCGGTACGCGCCAGCTCGTCCGTTACGGCGTGTAGGCCAGCATCGCGTGGACCGGACGGCCGCGCTCTGGACGGAATCGGACAACGTACAGCCCCGGCGGAAGCCCACGCAGATCCAATGACGTGGCGTGAGACATGCGCTCTACTGACGCCACAATGCGCCCACGGACATCCAAGAGGTCGAGAACACCCAATCCCTTCTCGCCTTGCACCCGGACCTTTACCTGGCCGCGTGTCGGGTTCGGGCTTGCGATCAGCTGCACCGTGGAGCGCCCTATATCCGGCTCGGTAGCCGTCGCTCCGCCGACCACAAACGCGCGCCGGCTCAGACTGGTGCGTGGCGTGCGCCCATCGCTGGCGATCACCGCCCACCCGTAGGCGCCTTCCGCGGCGATGTCGCCTGCCGGTAGATCAAACGCCGTGGAGAACGTCGAGTAGGTCTTCTCCGAACCGTCCGGTCGATGTAGCTGAACGGTGTAGCTGACAGGACCGACATCGGCGGCCGCCTCCCACGCCAGTTCGACGGGCGCTGCAACCGCCACGCCAACCCCGTCCGATGGGGAGGTCAAATCGAAAGCCGCTGGCGGTGTGTTGACGCCCTCGCCCTCCACGATGGTGACGAGTTGGTCCGCTGCGATGCCCGTCAGCTCGGTGACCTGCCCGCTGGGCCAGCGTACGGTCACATCGGCGGTCGTCTCGGTCGCCAGCCCGACGTGCGCCTCGAGCCCGTGACTCTGCGACATCATGCCGTCGCCGCCTGTGATCTCGCGGATCTGCGTCTGGCCGCCTGCAGTCACTTCCACACGTGCCCCGATGCCGTCGGGCGTTGAGCTGGTGCCGCGAAGTTGGACGCGGAGCCAGTGGTTTGTCCCCCCATCGTTGAGGTAAACCTGACTTCCGGTGATGATATCCACCCAGCCGTCCCCGTTCACGTCTCCGGCGGCCACGGCGATCGTTGACGTGTTTGCAAGCCCTGCACTGGCTGTCGCGTCCTCAAAGGTGCCGTCGCCGTT
>JBCBZH010000277.1:0-5637 GCA_039815415.1 Bacteroidota bacterium | reverse complement strand
TTCGCGCCGGAGCTTCCCATAGCACCCAGCGCTGGGCATTCATCACTGACCCTTCACGGTTGAGGGTCAGGCCGCCCGAAGCACATCCAGCGGACGCGAGCGGACGGGGTGCCAGGCGACCAACAGGGCGCTCCCTGCGGCCAGCCCGATGGACACGAGTACGAGAATCACCACGATGCTGGGATAGATCGTGACCTCGACGTCTGCGCCGTTGCTGAGAAGAACCATCGAGAGGACCGTGGCTCCAACTCCCAGAGCGCCAGCGATGAGCCCGAGCAGCGCGTTCTCGAGCACGACGGTCTGCAGGACTTGCCGCGCCGAGTAGCCGATCGATTTGAGCACGCTCAGCTCTCGGCGACGCTCGACCAGCGCGAGGCCAACCCCGTTTGCAACGAGTACCGTTCCCGCGACCAGTGCAAGGCTCGTCAGCGCGATGACGAGGGTAAAGAGAGAGTTGATGAGCAGGTTCATCATGTCCGCCACGTCGGTGCCAGAGACAAGGACGGCGTCTGGAAACGCTTCACCGAGTTCCGTGGTCACGGCCTCGAGCCGAGCTGGCGGGACTTCAAAGGCGACCGTCTGCGTGACACCCGCAGAGCCTTCTGGTGCGAGCGCATCGAAGGTCTCTGGGAGAACCACCAGCCCGTTGGTACGAACCAGCGGGACGCCGTTGGGCAGATCGTAGAACCCGGCGACCGTCAACGCGGCCTGGGCCTCGCCAATCTGGACAACGAATGTGTCTCCAAGCGCGACCTCTCGGTCGGTCATTTGCTCGATGCGCCATGGGACCAGCGCCTGTCCAGGTTCTGTAAGCCACAAAGCGGTGCGTTCGCCGTCCGGTGTGGCTGCAACCTCCACATCGGCTTGTGCCTCTGCGCCGCGGCCGCTCACCGACGAGACGTACGCCACAGGGGTCCCGTCCGGCCAGAAGACCTGAGCATCGGCACTCCGGTCGGTCCAGACGGGGGCTCCGTCTGCAATGCGGAGTACGTCTGGAGCATCCGGCTGAAGCCCGAATGCAACAAGGTTGGCAGCAGTGGTTTCGACCGTCCGGATTTGGACCTGCTCGCTCGCGTTCTTGATGCCCATTGACGAGACGCCGATGGCATACGTACCCACGAACAGAGCCACCAGGGATGCGGCCGCCCGGATGGGCTGGCGCCTCAGATTGCTCATTGCCATGCGCAGGAGCGGTAAGCCAGGGATCGGGACCCGAACCAGAGCCATCAACAGCACCACCATCACGGCGCCGAATAGGACCAGTCCAGCAATGCCTCCGGCAATCACGCCGAAGCCTTTGAGGAAGGATCCAACCAGTGCGCTCCCCAACACACCGAACAAGCCAAACAGAGCCACGGAGAGCCCGATGGTGGCGAGTCGGGTGCGACCGGTCGTCTGAATCGGCGTCTCTCGAAGCAAGGTCGAAGGCCGGACCGAGCTGGTGCGCACGATGGCAATCATGCCAAACAGAACCGCTGTCACCACGCCTGCCATCATCCCGCCAACCAGCACGGACGGCGAGGCCTTGAACTGGAGCAAGAAGGGCATGGTCCCCGCCATGAGGCTCTGCAAGCCAAGCGAGCCGAGGATGCCTGTCACAATCCCGACGATTCCGCCGACGGCCCCAAGCATCGCTGTCTCGATGCCAAAGAGAGCCAGCAGGTCGCGCTGGCGATATCCGAGCGTTTTAAGCGTAGCGACCTCTTTGCGCCGACGGGAGAGCAACACCTGGAGCGTGTTCGCGACGCCGATTCCGCCAACCAGGAGCCCGAGAAGACCGGCGGCGGGCAAGGCGAAGCCGAAGAGCTTGTCGATGTCATCCTCGACGACTTGCGGTGCAACGACCGTCCAACCTGCGGCCTCAAACCGATTCGTCACGTCGTCCGGGGCGGCGGTAAGCACTCGTGCACGCGTGACGATGTCAACATCTCCATTGAGAGTGCGAGCGGTTGCACGGCCTACGATCAGTGTACTGCCCTTCGCGTTGGGCATCGCTTCTGCAATGCCGCTGAGGGTGAGTGGGATCGGAGAGGAGCCAGCCAATCCGGCCAGCCGAAACTGATCTCCCACCTCCATATCCAGCGTGCTTGCTAGATCGCTCGTGATGACGATCGAGTTTGGGGCTGCCAGCGCGCTGGCGAGATCCTGTCCACCCCGGAGATCCACTGACCCAACGAGGGGGAACACCTCTGGGTCAACCGCGAGGATGGTGTTGAACAGGAAGACGCGGCTGCTTTCAAGCGTCTGGATGAAGCGGGCATTGACCGTGCCAATGGCGTCGACCGCATCCACATCTGGATCTGCGGCTAGACTGGCGAGGTCTTCCGGCGTGAGGAGGCTGGATTCGCGGGAGAGCGAGAGGTCTCCGCCCACGTTGTGGCGAGGAGGCACAAGCACCGCTTCATGGATGCTTGCAGCGAGCAATTGGAGGCTGACGAGCGAGAACACACCAAACGCCACGCAGGCAACCGCGAGAAGGCCTCGCTGGCCGCTGCGCTGGAGAGACCGCGAGGCGTACCGGAGATAGAAGGCAAGAGTGCTCATGCGGCCACCTCAGCTCGAGTGTCTGATTCAATCAGGCCATCGACGAGGTTCACGATCCGGTCGGCGCGTGCGGCCACGTCGGGGTCGTGCGTGACCACAAGGAGCGTCAGCCCGAGGTCGCGACGGAGATCGGCGAACAGGTCGAGGACGGCTGCGCTGGTGGCGGCGTCGAGATTGCCGGTAGGCTCATCCGCGACGACGAGGGCAGGCTCAGTGACAAGTGCCCGTGCGATGGCGACACGTTGCTGCTGCCCTCCCGAGAGTTGGTGCGGGCGGTGGTCCATCCGGTCCGCCAGCCCGACGCGTTCCAGCATCGCGCTCGCGAGCTGACGAGCCTGCTTGCGCTTGGCACTAACGTACATCGGCGCTTCCACATTCTCGAGGGCGGTCAGCGTCGGGATCAGGTTGAACGACTGAAAGACGATCCCCACTTTTTCGTTTCGCACCTTCGCCAGTTCGGCCTCGGAGCGGTTGGAGACCTCCAGGCCATCGAGGTGGACGCGGCCCGACGAGGGAGCATCGAGGCCAGAGACCACACCGAGCAGCGTGGATTTGCCACTCCCGGATGGCCCTGTGATGGCGACCCATTCGCCGGACTCGATCTCAAAGGTGATCCCTTTGAGGATGTGAATCATCTCGTCGCCCAGGGGCAGCGAGCGCGTGACATCATGAACGGCGACGACGGGGGGACGAGACATCGAGCAGGGCGCGGGTGAGCGCCTCTATTCGGTTTCGTCGGGCTTCGGTTGCGCGGTCACTGAGATTCGTCCCGAGCGTACGGTCTCGAGCTGGCGACTAGCGCCCCCGGAAGTCCGCCAGCATCTCCACGATCTCATCCTGCGCGCGGTTGACGCGGCTGGTGCGCACCGAGTAGTGGTTGCACATCAGCGAGAAGGCCAGCATGTGCCCGCTGTCAGACACCACATAGCCCGATAGCGTTCGGGCGCCGCTGATGTAGCCCGTCTTGGCTCGGACGTTTCCGCGGGCATCGCCCGATTGGTATCGCCTCTTGATCGTACCCGTGTAGCCTCCCACGGCGAGCGACTTGTAGAACGAGTCCCAGACAAAGGGGTTGTGGTGTTCCTTCATCCCCTTCAGGAGCGTCACTGTCGCGAACGGCGTGAGGCGATTCATCGCGGACAGCCCGGACCCGTCCGCAATCCGCAGCGAGTTGGGGTCGATGCCCAGGCGCTGCAGCAGCGGCTCGGTGGCTTCCACGCCAGCTCGAGCGCTGCCAAGAGCATACTCATCGCCCCGGTAGCGTTCGGCGCCGAGGGTGCGCAAGAGGTGCTCGGCGTAGAGGTTGTTGCTCTCGGTGTTCGTCTCCTCTGCGATGGCAGAGAGCGGTGGCGACGAATGGACGGCGATGCGGCGGAGGCGGTCGTAGTTCGGCCGCTGCCCCCACGTGTCTACGTCGATGGCTTCGCCGGCGACCTCAATCCCCCTGCGCTTAAGGACGGCTTTGAAGGTGCGGACGAAATACTCGGTCGGGTTGACGATGGAGAGCGCTTCCTCCTCGACCTTCCCGGCGGGAACAGTGGTCGTAATGTTGAAGACGTTCGCTCCTAGGTTCCGACGGTAGCCCTCGCGGATACTGCCTCCATCCGTGGTGGTGGTCTGGTTGATGAGCTGGACGTACCCGTCGTCCGGTTCCACTGTGATTCGGGCAGGTTCGCCCGGCGTCGTACCGTGAACTTTGACCTCGACGGTGCCTTCGTTGAACTGAAGGCCCGAGATCTCTGCGGCGTAGTACCACACCAAGTCGTCCCAACTCCAGCCCATCCCGAGAGACTCGTCGTCAAACACATCGTCGTCGCCAACGACGGAGCCTGTGATGCGCTGGATGCCCTGAGCTTCGAGACTGTCCGCCCACTGGCGGAGCACGCGCGTCAGGTCACCCCCTGTGTAGCGCCCCCCAAACGTCGGGTCGCCGGATCCGCGCACCACGAGAGAGCCCCGAAGGGTGCCATCCTCGACCGGCCCTGACGCGTATAGGCGCGTCTTGTAGCGGTACTCCGGGCCTAAGGCATCGAGAATGGCCGCTGTGGAGAACAGCTTCATGTTAGAGGCTGGAATGAAGCGTCGCATCGCGTTACGTTCGTAGAGCGTCCGGCCCGTGTTGAGGTCCACGACGTATGCGCCCCAGTAGGCGTCGTCGAAGACTTCGTTGTCCAGCACCTCATCAATCTGGTCCGCAAGAACCGAACGAGAGGAGGTGGGCTGTGCCGTGGCAGCGGGAACAGCGCATGCGATGAGCGTCGTCAGCGCGAGGGCGAGCCGCGCCCTCTGAAGAGAGATCGAGAACATGAAACCGGGGCCGGGGGGAAGACCAGAACGACAAAACGCCGTGCTGGGAAAGGTAGTGCGCGCGGACCGTTTACGCGGTTCCCGTTTGGGTCTCGCCCGCTGGATTCGCGCCAACGAGCTGGTGACGGTCATGGCGACATGGGCGGGCGCCTACTAGGGGGTATCGTCTGTGAGCGTTGGGCCCACGCCGAGCGTGTCGCGGGCAGCGTCCTCGAGGATGGCCTGTTCCGGATCCGGGCGGGTGAGCAGCACATAAACGTACCCGACCTCACCGATGGGCGCGGCAGGGGTGAGGTAAATCAGGTAGTCATTGCGGCCCTGGGCCGCGAACGCCGTGTCCACGCGGCCAATCGGCATCCCCGGAGGAAAGACGCCAGAAAACGGGCTGGTGCGGATCAGCATGCCGCGCGTCACCGGCTCTGTCTTGACTACGTACTCCATCACGAGCCGATCAAACTGGTCGCCGTCCCACCGGACGACGCCATTCCGGCCCAGCTCATCGACCGTCGCCGGCACGGCGAAGCGGGTGTTCTGGTGCGGCATCACCACGGCGTAGTTGCGGCTGACGCTAATCACCTTCCCGACGATGCCTCGCTCGTTGATGACCGGCATGCCGATCTCTACGGCGTCGGAGGCGCCCACGTTGAGGGTCAACAGGTTCGCTTGTTGGGTGATGTCTTTGGCAACCACACGCGCGACCACGCGCGGGGCGTTCAAGGAGTCGACGAAGCCCACCAGGGCGCGAAGGGTGGCATTCTCAGCACGGGCCTCGCGGAGCCGCGCGAC
>JBCBZH010000062.1:0-17583 GCA_039815415.1 Bacteroidota bacterium | reverse complement strand
GGTTGGTTCGGCCAGACTATACGAGGGGCCGTGGCCGTTGGCCAGAGCCGGAGGCGGGCCCATATCAGCGCAGCGTTTCCGCCCCTCTATTGCGCGTCTTCCTCATGGGGCTCGGTGTGCACGCCCCAAACGCTCAAACGAATCGCTTTGACGTACCTGGAAGCACGGTCGAGGCACCCATGGCCGTGCTTCCCCTCTTTGGATCCACCGGAGCCGCCTGCGTTCTCGGCGACAGATCGGAGCCCTATGAGGCCACCGTGTTTGCCACCGACACCGATGGTCCTCACACCGTGAGCGTCATCGAACCGATCCAGACGATTGCCGACACGGACGACACGGTCCTCCTCGTGTACGACGGTACGTTCAATCCCGCGAGCGCCTGCGACCACTTCCTCGGAATCGGAAATGAGACGCCCGGGACCGGGCTGCCGATCGACCTCACGTCGGGCAACTACGTTCTCGTCGTGGCAGGATTCCTGGGAACGGGGGGCACGTACACGGCCCGCATCGAAGGCCCCACCGGCAGCACCGTGGGAGGGGACCTGCAGCCGATGGCATGCACGATGGACGCGCCCCTCTCGTTCGGCACCTTCGACGCCACCGGCGACGATGCCACCTACGGCGAGTTCGCGGAGATCTTGAACGCCTCCACAGCACCCGGGGACCTCACGCTGTGCTCGTTCGCCACCTTCGATGTATACATGGGCACGGTGATCTACACGGCCGAGGCAGCCGGGCTCGTCGCAGGCTCGGCCAGCTATGTGTTCGCGACCATGAATGGGGACCAAGCGCTTCCCCCGGAATCGCTCGCCGATGCACCAGGCGCGTTTGTGCTGCTCGAAGGCACAACCAGCGTCGGGGCGACGGTGGCAGATGTTCTGCCGAAGGTGGTTGCAGGACTCGTCTACACCACAGAGGACGACATCTACGCGCAGGTCGGTGGCGGGGCCACCGCTGAGGAACGCACGACGTTCGCCGACGCCTTCAACCAGCTCGTCGCCGCCGAGGATGCCCCTGGAACCCAGGGCCTTGCCTTGGGCGCATCCCCGAACCCGTTTCGCGAGCGCAGTACGCTTGTCTTTGGCCTTGAGGAGGCAACGGACGTCCACCTCGTCGTGTTCGACCTACTCGGCCGCCAGGTGGCCCTCCTCGCAGACGCCCCCTTCTCCGCAGGCCGTCACACGGTCCCGTTCGAGGCTGAGCAGCTGCCAGAGGGGACCTACATCGTCCGCCTCACAGCGGCTCATGAGCACCGCGCTACGCTACGCCTGACCGTGCTCCGGTAGCTCATCCTTCTTCTCCCTGTCGCCAGCTCGACGCCCGGCCTCTGTCGTTGGACGGCCGGGCGGTTCTGTATAGGGAGCGCCCCCCGGCAGGGCAACGGGCTGGCGAGGCTGAGGTCCTCGCACTCCCTTCGGCCCCGAATCACATCATCGGGTGAGGCGAACCAACGAGCTGGCGCCCTAGCGTGAGAGCACGTTCCACCGACCTCACCGTTTCATGCTCCGCCTCCTCCCTCTCGTCCTCGCGCTGGCGCTCTCCGCGTGCTCCCCGAGTGCCATCGCCGACCGCGTCCAGAACCGCGTCGAGCGTGACATCGACCGCCGCGTCGAGCAGCGCGCCATCCAGATCGCCAACCGAACCCTCGATCTCGCCGAAGACGCCATCGTGTGCGTCGTCACCGATGACGAGTGCATCGCGGATGCGCGCGCACAAGGCCAGGAGCCCGTCGTGGTGAATGCCGACGGCGAGCCGGTATCTGGCTACGATCCTGCAGGCAACAGCTCGGGATCCTCTGGCAGTGGCACCTCTGGCGGTGACGCCAACGGGCCGATGGACGTCTGGGCCAACTACGACTTCGTTCCCGGCGACCGCGTCCTGTTCATGCACGACTTCGAAGGCACGCGCGTCGGCAACTTCCCGTCGCGGATCGACTACATCGCGGGCAACCTCGATGTCGTCCGACTTGGAGAAGGCGATGCCGCCACAAACGTCCTGCGCGTGGGCGAACGCACCGACCGGGGCGGCAACGGGTGCTTTACGATCAGCCTCCCCGAGACGCTGCCCGAGCGATTCACCCTCGAGTTCCGCACGATGACGACGGACCCCCAGCTCCGCGACCGCATCTACATCTTCTCGGACGGCTCCGACGACACACCCGACGCGCGCTGCACCTATCCGCCGCCGACGCACCTCGAAGTGAGAACGCAGCAAGCGGCTCTCAAGTGGGGTGGTGCAGAATCCGGAGAGCCCAGCGGCTACCGCGAGAATGAGTGGGGCTCGGTCGCGCTCGGCTGCGACGGCGACTACTGCAAGCTGTTCGTCAACGGCGTCCGCAAGGCGAACGTCCCGCGATGGGAGTTTCCTCGTGCCTCGGCGATCCACGTGTTCATGAACGTGTACCGCAACAGCCTCTACATCGACGACATCCGCATCGCCGAGGGCGGCCAGCGCTCGCTCTACGACGACCTCGTCTCGAACGGCGAGATCTCGACGACGGCCATCCGGTTCGACTCGGGCAGCGCGACCATCAAGCCGGAGTCGGGCGGCTACCTCGATCAGGTCGTCGAGATGATGCAGCAGCATTCGGGCCTCCGCATTGAGATCCAGGGCCACACCGACTCGGACGGCGCGGACGCCACCAACCAGTCGCTCTCGGAGCGCCGCGCGGCGGCCGTCAAGAGCTACCTCGAAGCCCGTGGCGTCTCCGGTGGCCGCATGACCACGGCAGGCTTTGGCGAAGGCCAGCCGGTCGCATCCAACGACACCGCTGAGGGCAAGGCGCAGAACCGGCGCGTGGTCTTCAAGCGCCTGTAGGACTCGTTCCCCGAGGCGCGCGAGATCATTCGATTTCTTCGCGCCCGGGGGACAGGGATGGAGAGGGCGGAAGGGACGGAACGTGTGAAGGGCCCCTTCACCCCTTTTCGCCCGTCTCCATCCTCTGACATCAGGCCCGGGCTGCCCTCCTCTGAGCCCGAGGTGTGTGGTCGAATGGGTGTGGGAGCGAACCACGCACTGTCCTACAAGCCAGAGCCGCCAGCTCGAGACGTGACGCACCGAATGGATATGACATCAACCCTGAACCGGCCCAAACCGGAGCCACGCGACCGGACCGGCTCGAGCCCCCGGCTTCGCCTCGGTCTCCTGCTCCTCGCAGCCGCACTTGCGGCCCCCGCCAGCGCGCAGAATGGGCTGCCAGGGCCAGACCCCGATGCGCCGCTCGGCCTTGGGATGGCGCTCGTCCGCACGACCGACGCCCCGCAGCCCCTCACCCTCTACGACCACCCCGCGTTCGATGAGGTGCCGCACGAGGTTCCGGTGGACAACGCCACGGCCCTGGACAGTGTGACCTTTGCCCCTGGCCGGGGACGCGTTTCGATCAAGACCGCACCTCCCGACTTCCTCCCCGAAGTCCTGGACATCCAGCGCGGGCGGATCGCCTTCCGCATCCAGACGCTCGCGACCGACTGGGTGGAGGTCGTCACGAACCGGGCGGACAGCCGGACAGCATGGATCCGTCGCGACCGGGTCGAGGTGATGTCCTGGCCCACGGTGCTGCTCCTGTTCCTCGTCACCGTGGATTCGGAGACCAACCCGCTCCGCTCTGCCCCCACCGAGGATGCGCCCGTTCTGGCGACCACACCTCCGGACTGGCAGCTCCGCACGCTGGCCGTGCGCGGCGACTGGCTGCTCGTATCCACCCTCGGCCTCGCCGACCGGATTCCACCGTCGGGGTGGATCCGCTGGCGCGAACCGGCAGATACCGGTGACGCGCGGCTGCTCGTCGGCGGCATCGGCCAGGAATAGACCGATGCTCCACTGCGTTCGAGTTGGCGCCCCTCCTCCCGTCACCAGCTCGAACCATCGCATCTGCGTCCTATGCGTGTCATCGTGTCTCTTTTCGCGCTGGCGATCTCGGCATCGGCCAGCAGCCAGGATCTTCCGCTCGGATTCGGCATCGCCAGCCCGACGCACCTGAGTGCCGACCGACCGCTCTACCTTTACAGCTCGGCAGACGGCCATCCATCCACGGCCACTCCCCTGGACAGCCTGACGGTGAGCGAGGGGCCGCACCACGCGGAGTTGGCGACCGCGCCGCCGTGGCTGGACCCGGAGGCCGTACGGTTGGACTATGACCTGCTCACTTTTCGGGTGATTGCGCTGCGGCGGTACTGGGTGGAGGTTGTTGTCCACACCCGCGACGTGCGCTGGCCGCCCCGGACGATGTGGCTCGACCGCGAGGCTGTCCGCTTCGTGCCGTGGGCCGCGTATCTCCTGGAGATCCACTCCATCGAGACGTCCGAGGCGGCACCGGTCTTCGCCAGCCCGGCCGACCCGACACCTCCCATCGGGTGGACAACGGCGGAGCGACGGCTGCATGTTCTGGAGGTGCGCCACACCTGGGCGCGCGTCGCGCTGGCGGATGCGACGGAGGCCGAGGCGGGCCCCCTGGGTTGGGTGCGCTGGCACGATGGGGAGCACCTTCTCGTGCAACCCTCCATCTTGCACTGAGGATCTGAGCCAGAAGTATCCCATCCACGGCGTAGGTTCAAGGAAGCCACATGGCTACCCCTGAGTCCACGATGCACGTTTTCCGGCTTCTCACGGTTGTCCTCGGCCTCGTTGGGCTGGCGAGTGCCGTGCGTGCACAGGCCCCTGTAGCCTTCGAGCGCGCAACGGAGGTCGAGGCAGCCTTGCCGCAGTCGTCGGTCTACCGGATCCTTGAGGATCAGCGGGGCTTCCTGTGGTTTGCCACGCGTGAGGGCCTGGGGCGGTGGGACGGCACCACCATGCGCACCTGGCGGCGCGACCCGTTCGATCGGGCATCGCTGCCCGGCAACATCGTTCGCCAGCTGGTGGAGGACAACAGTGGAGACCTGTGGGTGCGAGCTGAAGCCACAGACTGGACCCCTGCAGGCATTGCTCGGCTCATTGGGCCAGCACACGACGAGGTCCGTCGCTATGACCATGTAGACGCAGAGGTGTTCATCGGCCCTGACGGAACCCCCTGGCTGGCCGACTCAACACACATCTGGCGGTTCAATCAGGAAGCAGATCGCTTCATTCACGTTCGTGACCGACTGCGAACCTCGAAGGCGATGACTGGGCTGGCAACCCAGGATGGCACGCTCTGGATTGGCGCCGAGACAGGACTGGAGGCCTATCCACCTGAAGGCCCAGCTCGATTGGTCCCGTTTGATGTGTCGTGGATTTCCCCGCCCTGGAGAGAGAATGACATCCGGACTTTGGCAGAAAGCCCCGACGGTACCCTCTGGGTTTCTGGGGCTCACCTCGGTCGCCTCGATGCCTCACGCCAGACTCTCGAGACCCTGGATCTCACCGTTCCCGACGTTCCTGGGCACGGGCGAGGCTTTGGAACGAATGCTCTGGTCTTCGACGCTGGGGGAATCTGGATGGCAACCCTCGACGGGATATACCACTACTCCATAGCAAGCGCAGCGCTCACCCGTCACTCGCTCCGGCTTCCTGGCGATATCCCGACGCAAAATTGGGTTACGGGCCTCCATCGAGATCGGGCAGGGACCCTCTGGGCAGGGACCGTCTGGGGGCTCCACCGTGCCTCTCCACGCACAAGGCCATTTCACCTCATCGCTCATGATCCGGATGACCCCAACAGCCTTGGCAGCGGGATCATCCTGTCCATCACTCGCGATTCGAGAGGGGCCCTTTGGGTTGGCACTCTAGGGGGCGGCCTAAACCAGATTACCCCTGAGGGACGAATCACGCGGTATCGGCATGAGCCGAACGATCCCCGTACGCTCTCGCACGACTGGATCTGGTCCCTCGCGTCTGATGAGAACCAGCTATGGATTGGGACTGGGAGTGGACTTAATTCTATTGACTTGAATCGCCCCAGCTCCGTCGAGCGAATCCAGTTCCCAGACAGCCCCCCTGTGGGCCCTGCCGGCCCAAGCGCGGTCGGCCTCACGCTCGACTCCACTGGCACACTCTGGTTTGGGCATATCGGCGGCCTGTACCGCCGAGCACCTGATGGTCAGGTCCGAATCACAACGATCGAGGAAGGCATTCAGGCCATCCGGACGATTCGTGGAGGGGCCTGGATCACCACTGGCGGCGGGCTCTTCCGGTACGATGCCGTGGCAGACTCACTCAAGCACTACACCCATGATCCGGATGATCCGACGTCCTTGAGTGACAACGCAACGATGGCGCTCCACATCGACAAGCGTGGCCACTTCTGGGTGGGCACACAGTCTGGACTTGGTCGCTACAACCCTGACACTGACGGATTCATCCATTACACGACTGCAGATGGTCTCCCAGGTAGTGCTGTGTATGCCATTCTCGAAGACGACGATGGACGTCTCTGGATCTCCACCAACCGAGGGCTGGCCCGCTACGATGAGGCTTCCGCAATTCGTATTCGACCATACACCTTGGACGATGGTGTCGGGAACGTCGAGTTCAATCGGCACGCCGCGTTCCGCGATGCCGACGGAACGATGTACTTCGGTGGTGACCGAGGCGTCACCGTGTTTCATCCGAAGGATCTCGTTGCGCCAGCTCGACGGTCGCCTGTCGTCATCACGGCATTCCATCGATCCACTCGTGACACAACATTCACCACGACGTACGTCGGCTCGGAAGGCGTCGAGCTGGCGCCCGAAGTGACTACGTTCGGATTCGAGTTTGCCGCCCTCGAATTTCTCGACGCCCACCAGGTTCGCTATGCCGTACACCTAGAGGGGTGGGATGAGGGGTGGGTTGAGATTGGGGCGTGGCAGGAGAGAACGTACACGAACCTCCCGCCAGGCACCTACACCTTCCGCGTGCGCGCCGCCAATGCGGATGGCGTTTGGGGAGACGCAAGCCCTGCGATTCCCGTCGTGATCCGGCCGTGGTTCTGGCAAACGGCTTGGTTCCAGGCCCTGGCGGTGTTCGCGCTGATCAGCCTCGTCGCGCTGGTGGTTTGGGACGTCTCCCGCCGCCGCTACCGCCGACAGCTCGCCCACGTCGAGGCCCAGCGCGCCCTCGACGCCGAGCGCGCGCGCATCTCCCGAGACATGCACGACGAGGTCGGAGCCTCCCTCTCCGAGATCGCGGTCCTCTCCGAAGTCGCCCGACGCCAGCTCGAGGCCGCCAGCCCGAGCCACGGCCCCGCCGACGAACGCCTCCGCCGCATCGCCGACACCTCGCGGGCGATGCTCGAGAGCCTCGGGCAGATCGTGTGGGCCATCAATCCGCGCAACGACACGCTGGGCGCGCTGGTGGGCACGCTGCGCGAGCACGCCGCGCGGACGCTCGAGGCGCATGGGCTCGATGGTCGTCTGCGGTTCCCGCGCTCGGTGCCGGAGCGTGCGGTGTCGGCGGAGGTGCGGCGGTCGGTGTTCCTGATTGCCAAGGAGGCGCTGCACAACGTGGTCAAGCACGCCGGGGCCGAGACCGTCACCGTCGAGCTGGCGGTGGCGCCGGACCACCTGTCGCTGACCATCGCCGACGATGGGCGGGGGTTCGCGTCGCACGCGGGCGATGGCGCCCGGAGCGCGTTCGGCGGCAACGGGCTGGCGAACATGGAGCGCAGGGCGCAGGACATCGGGGGCACCTTGTCTATCGACAGCACAGGCCACGGAACGACGCTCCACCTCGAGGTTCCGCTCAGCGCTCTGAGCAAATCCCCCGTTGATGTGACGCCCAGGCGCCACCTGCCCGCCTAGCTTGGCGTTGTCACCTACCCTCCGCCTGCCGTGTCTGTCACCGTCGCCATCGTCGAAGACCTGGAGGATGTTCGGGAAGGATTGGCGGCCTTGATCGACGCCGCCGACGGATTCGCCTGCGCCGCCACCTTCGGCGACGCCGAGGCCTTCTTGGACGCACTGACGCCAGCCCGTGGCGGAGGCCTCCGGCTCGATATCGCGCTCATGGACATTGGGCTTCCGGGTATGAATGGAATCGAGGCCGTACGGGCATTGCGACGCCTCCGCCCCACCGTCCAGGCCATGATGCTGACCGTCTACGAGGACAACGAGCACGTTTTCGAGGCGCTGCGGAACGGCGCCACCGGATACGTCCTTAAGACAACACCACCCGACGAGCTGATTGACGCCCTCCGCCAGCTTCACGCCGGTGGCTCGCCCATGTCAAGCGGCATCGCACGGCGCGTGGTGGAAGCTTTCCACCGGCCTCCGCTCGTGCCCGATGAGGAGACCCCCCTGACGCCTCGCGAGGAGGAGATCCTCGACCTGCTGGTGCAGGGCTTCCGCTACCGTGAGATCGGCGAGCAGCTCTTCATCTCGCTCGACACGGTCCGCACGCACGTCCGCCACGTCTACGAGAAGATGCACGTCCGGTCCCGCGCCGAGGCGACCGCGAAGGTCCTGGGGCGGGGGTAACAGGGAACCGGACTCGCCAGCTCAAGGCGGCGTGCCGGTCGGACGGAGAGCGTGTGGAGGAGATGGAGAGTGGTGCCTGGGACGTCGAGCTGGCGAGACCGAGTCACCTTCGACGTCTGCCTTCCAACTTCCCACCTGCCTCGAATCACATTCTCGGGTGAGGCGAGCGCCGCCGCAGGGCCGCAGATTGGGTTTGGACCTCCTTTCCGTGCCCATGCAACGCCTGTTTCTCGTTCTCCTGTTCGCTCCGCTGGCGGCACTCGCGCAGCCTGATGAGGGGACGTTCACACTCGAGTTTATCGGCTCCATTCCTCAGTATGACGGCCCGAACGAACTCACTGGCCAGGCGCGCTTCGGCGGGGCCCCAACGAACGCTGATGCTCCTCCGGGCACCAACTCCGTGCTCACCTTCCAGGCCCTCAACCGGGCGACGGTGACACTGTATTCGAAGGACGTTTACCGGCCTGGGCTCCGCGCTCCGCGCCAGTACTCCAACACCTACGACCCCGGCACGACCACCCTCGCGCCTCCTCATGACATCGTCAGCGGCGTGCCGGAGGACTTCAACGGACTCTCGCTCTTCGATTACGGCCTCCGCCTCGAGCTCCCTGACGGGCGCACCTTCTATTCGTACGGGCGCCCCAGCGGCCCCGTCGGAAGCCAGGACTTCCGGATCTCATACTCCACCGATGATGAGGTTCGGGGACGCGTCCGTGTGCCCATCAAGGAAGACGGAGCGTCCTACTCAAGCGGGGCCGTCCTTCTCACCTTTAGCGCGACGCCGAGCGAGGCGCCTCTTCCAGGGCTCCAGCCCGGGCAGGCTCTTGTTGTGGTCACCGGCGAGCACGAGATCATGACGACGCTTCCCGCAACCTGGAGCCGGGGTATGCAGACCAACGACTGTACGGCCTGCGACCCTTGGATTCTCCGGCTTGGGATGGGAGGCCCGTACGCCGGAGGCCTGCTGAGCATCCAAGGCGTGCGACCCGCCGACGCCCCGCAGTCGACGGCAGGCATCGGCTGGGGCGGGTTCCGGCCCGGCGCCAACGGCCAACTCCCGAGCGGATTCGTCCGCACCGCGATGCTGTACGATGTCACGCTTCCTGGCGAGACGCAGACCTGGCACAGCGCCGGTCGGCCCGGCAAGCCTGTTGACCTGCAAGCCTCACCGAGTCTGGCCCCCTATTCCATCGGTGGCGGCAACGGACTCGACTACGGACGCATCTACGCCGATGGCCGAGGCATGAGTGAGGACGAACGCGCCTACGTCGGCTGGACGGACTTTCACGCCTGGAAGGCAAAGCTCAACCCGCTCCCGCGTGAGGTGCGCGCCGTTGTTCGCATCAGTGTCCGCTACCACACGCCAGACGGAGCGTCACAGGCTCCCGAGCAGATCGCTGGCTCTGGCCTCGGGATGGGCGGCTCCTTCTCGGCGTTCGTCGATGGTCTTCGCTTCACCGGTGGCGCCTCCGTGGTCGACACAGAAGGCGTGTTCTCGTTGTCGATGACGGGCGTGTCTCAGAGCGCTGGCATGGGAGGCACCTTTTCGTTTGGGGGCCGAGGTGAGCTCCGAGAGCGCACGTATCGATTCACCGACGACGCAACGCCTAGTGCCAACCGAGTCGTCGGCACCTTCTCTGCCAGCGGGCCCCGGCCGATGCGTTGTCTGTTTGAACCCGGCTCATCCTACTCGCTCAGAGTGACTGACATCACCGATGACACCGTTGAGGGAGAATTCACGGGTCAAGCCCGGTGTGAGGACCCAAAGGGTGCGGTCTACATCAAGACCATCACTGGTGGTGAGTTCGAGGCGTTGCGTCCGCTCACTGGAGGCCAAATCAACGTCTCGATGCCGAGCTGCATCACTCTCCCACCCGGCGTTCAACTTCCTCCCAACAGCCCCATTCCTGCCTGCTGACCGATGCATGCACTCGGCCTCATTCTGGTGCTGGCCGTTGGAGTCGGATGTGGCTCGTCGCCGCCTCCGGCCGCGCCCGGCCTCCGCGTCGAGCTGGCGAAGACCGATGCGGGTGTGCTCCCGCCGGTGTTCCACTGGGACGCCCCCGTCGCGGCCCGAGTGACCGTCCAGCGCGGGAGCACGGTGATCTGGGAGCTGGCGGAGAACGACCAGCCCGGCCAGCGCGGCCCCATCCTGTCGCCGCTCACCTACGGCACAGCGATCTCCGCCAGCTCGAGACTGAGGGTGCTGGTGCCCCCTGAGCGGCTCCTCCCCCAGCGCGTCTACTCAGTCACGGTCATTGGCTACGACGGAACCGTGTTCGAGGGCACGTTCAGCGTCAGCGCTCGCATCGAGCCATGACGTGGGCGCGCCTCCTCTGCGTCGGGCTCGCGCTCGGGGCATGTGCCAGCAGCGAGCCGTCGCCGCCGAACATGTCACCCGGCGGACCCGCCGTGGAGGTGATCCAACGAGCTGGCGAGCCCATCCAGCTGTTCTGGAATCCACCCCGCGCACTCCGCGTCGAGATCCGCGAGGCCGCGACGGAGGAGATCGCCTGGACCGCTGCCGCCGGGCCAACCCGCCACGGGCCTCAGGCAGACGTGCTGCCCGCGCCTCTCACCGTGGAAGCGCGCGGCATCGTTCCCGACTCCGATCCGCCGGGTGGCTTCCCACCGGATGGCGGGGGAGCCTGGGCCACCGCCCCCGAGCTGTCGGCAGGCACGCGCTACACCGTCACGGTGGTGCCCTGCCTTGCCTCGGGCGAAGGCACCCCACAGGCACAGTGCACCGAGCAGCCCTCCCTGTCCGTCGAGTTCACCACCCTCTTCCCCTGACCCTCATGCTGTCTCTCCGCCTCGTCGGCCTTCTCGTCCTCGCCGGGTGCTCCGGCGGCATCCCCGGCCTGTCGCCACAACCCGACCGCTCGCCGCTTCAGGTGACGGCCACCAACGGCACCGCCAGCTCGGCGCCGCTGATCTCGTGGACGCCCATCGGCGCGACCTCGGTGTATGTGAACGATGAGAACGGGCGCACGGTCTGGGGCATTGAGGCAGGCAACCGGTCTCTCCCGAACAACCGCTCTGAACGTGTCCTGATCGAGTCACCGGTGCCGTACGGCGCCTATGCAGATGCCACAGGCGCCAGCGAGGAAACGCCGCGCACCACCACAGCGCCCCAGACACTCCAACCTGGCCAAACGTATACGGCCAACGTGACCTATCTCGGCGGAGGCAGCGGCGGCTTCACAGGAATGCGCCCCATCGTCCGACGTGGATCTGCGACGTTCACGGTCTCCGTTCCAGTTGGAGGAGAGTAGTCACGTCTCTCCCGCTCAAAGGCAAAGGCTACCGGTCGAATCGATACGCCCCGCCGAACGAGAGCGTGGGGATCAGCTTGTTGTACTGATACGCCGCGTTCAATTCCACGAGCGGCTCAACCGCCCAATCGCCGTCGTAGTAAACCCGGCCTGACACCCCGGGACCAATTTCGTTGTCGGATCCAGCCCTAAGGAAGTGAATACCACCACCAGCCACGAATGACAAACGGTCAGTGAAGTCCGACCGATAGGCCAGCTCCAGGGTCAGGCTCGTGTAGCCTCGGTCTCCAACGCTGAAGTATCCAAGCGAGGCATCGCCGTGAACAGGAAGCTCAACAGGAACCCGCATTGTCCCCCCTACGCGGATGGGGGACTTGCCGAACTCGACGTTGTACCCGACGGTAACCCGTACTTCAGGATCAGTTTCCGAGTCGTCTGACTCCTCCTCAACAAGGACGGGGCACGAGAAGGCATCGGTGCCGTAGTCGTTGGTTGAGGTGACGTTGACGTTGTATACCCCTGGCAATGCAAACGTGTGGCCTGCTCCATAGAGAGCCGCCCAGCGGGTTCGGACGTCCGCCGTGTCGAAGTTGAACTCGCTTTCCTCGAGATCACGGTACTGGGCCGTGAGTTGAGTCCCTGAATCCAGGCTCCAGTTCACTCGAGCATTCACGGATTCGGACACGAGGGCTCCAACGCGAACCTCTTCCCCAACAGATACGGTGGACGGACATTCGACGGCCATGAGGACCGGTTCATCGCACCATGCCTGCCGTGCAGTTAGGGTCTCGTCATTCAGGTTGACTTCGAACTTGATGCCAGCGCAGCCGTCAAGACGCGGAGGGCTCTGGAGTCGGATCGCGCCCGCCGCTGCGTTTCTGCCGAACAGCGTCCCCTGCGGTCCTCTCAGCACCTCGATCTGATCAAGGTTCAGGGGATTGCCGATGAGAAGGGCAGCGTCCGTGCCGTCTATACTTCGCACGTAGGCTGCAGTGTATTCAGCCATCAACAGCCGATTGAGACTGGGACGTCCGTTGGTACCTCGCAGCATGAGCGTCGCGCCTTCCGCATCGGTGCGCCCCATCGATATGGTGTTCACGGACCCGGATTGCGCCAGGAGAACTTCTACTAGGAGATCTTCTACATTGGCACGTCCTGCCTGTTCAATGCTCTCTCTTCCGATCACCTCCACAGCCACGGGCACATTCTGCGTGACATCGCCTCTCGCCGCGTCTGTCGTGGGAGCGATGAGCACGAGAAGCAATACGGTAGACGCCGCGCGCAGGACCAAGGAAGGCTTTGCCATTGAGGGTGAGGTGTCTGGTAGGCCGATGGCGATTGGGTGCCCGGTGACCGTCCAGAAGAAGCCTCGGAGTCTTCGCCAGCTCGTTCGCCCTGACCGTTAGCGGATGGGGTAGCTGACCCCGACCGACGGCGTCAGGATGAGCGTTTCGTACAGATAGACAAGCGAAAGTGCCACAATCGGATGGATAGTCCCGGCGAGGTACGCGATCCGCGCCATCGCAGCAGGCCCGACATCCCAGCTCGATGAGCCGTTGGACGACTGGCGTTGCGCTTGCAAGCCAGCCGCGACGGTCAGGTAGAACAGAGCACTGAGCGCGATGGGATACGCGATCTCGGGCCGGAAGTAGAGGTAGCTGCTCTCGTGTTGTCCGGAAAACACACCCGCTGTAACACTGACCATGACGACGACGAGCGGAACGAGGACTCCTGCTTCAACTGCAAGCCTTGAGAACTCCAAGTTCCAGCCCAGTGCTGCCCAGAATTGAAGAATCAGAAGCGCTCCCGGATCGGCTGGACTAAGTGAGAAGCATGTCGGGAGCATCGCCGCAGTGGAAGCCTCGTACTCCTGTGATCGGGCTAGAGCGTCCATCACGTGGGCTCCGACACCCAGGCGTGGCAGGTTCGGATTGGTCCCCAGCCGATCGGTGAGAACCTGCATCTCGGCCTGGGAAAGCGGTGCAGCCTCTCCAGGCTCAGGGCAGGTAACCGCCTGAAGGGAGGTTGCTTCGATCTGGTGGAGGGCAGCTTCGGCAGCTGCGACCTCCTGCGGCGTCGGCTCAACTCCAGGCCCGACGAGGAGGCTATCCAAAGGCACTGGCTGGGCTACGGACGCAGCCCCCACCAGAGCGCACAAGAGAATCAGTACAGCGCGCATGGGATTCCCCAAGGAAGTGCTCACAACAACTCCACATCTAACTAATAATCAAGGACCTAAGATGCAAGCATGGATTGCACTCTCTCCTTCGCGCTTGCCCCCTGGGGCCTGTAGACGACCGCTGGCCTCCTGTCCTCTGGTTCAAACGAAGGGATACACAACCGAACGCCGCTGCAGCGACAACCGGGATGCGGAAGACAAACAGCACGCCGTGGCACCGGGCCCCAGTGCGCTAGCTCACAAGGCAAGACCAGACTTCGGAAGGGCTCCCGTAGCTTGCGGGCCGCCCTCTCACCGCACTCATGCCCCTCGCCGTCGAGTTCGACACTGCCCCTCAGCTCGTTCAAGGTCTCCGCGCGAGATACGGCGGCACCGGCAAGGCGCTCCTCGGCTACAAGGACAAGGCCACCAAGACCTGGACCGACCTCTCGCTGGACACCGTCTTCGACCGTGTCGACGCGCTGACGGCCTTTCTGCACGCCCGCGGCATTCGCCCTGGCGACCGCGTCGCCATCCTGAGCGAGAACCGTCCTGAGTGGGCCATCACCGATCTGGCGACCCAGATGCTTGGCGCCGTCACCGTGGCGCTCTACGCGACGGTGCCTGCCCATCAGGTGGCCTACATCTGCCGCGACAGCGGTGCCAAAGCGTTGATCGTCTCCACGGGCCTCCAGCTTCGCAAGGCCAACGACGCCCACCCCGAGTGCCCCGACCTCGAGCTGGTGATCTCCATGACCGAGCCCAAGCGCGTCTCGGAGTCGCTTCCAGTGGTGACCTGGAACGACGCGCTGGCGGAGGGCACCCCATACCGAGCCGAGCACGCCAGCGTGTTGGACGCCATCGCAGACGCCGTGACGCCAGACGACCTCTCGGCACTCATCTACACATCGGGGACGACGGGAAACCCGAAAGGCGTCCAGATGACACACCAGACGCTCTGTACCAACGCGAAGGCGGCCCACGAGCGCCTGCCGGTGTACGAGTCTGACATCCACCTCTCCTTCCTCCCGCTCAGCCACGCCTTCGAGCGAACGGCAGGGTACACCGTCCCGCTCTCGGCGGGCGCCCAGATCGTCTATGCGGAATCCGTAGATGCCATCGCCAAGAACCTCCCCGAGGTTCGCCCGACGCTGATGGTCTCGGTGCCCCGTCTGTTCGAGCGTGTCTACACCGCCATCCAGAAGCAGGTGCAAAGTGGCAACGCGGTCCGGCGTGGCGTCTTCGCATGGGCTGTGGACACGGGCAAAGCCGTCGCCGATCGCCAGCGCGAGGGGAAAGCGCCCGGGGCGCTGCTGAACGCGCAGTACGCGCTGGCGCAGAAGCTGGTGTTCTCCACGCTCCACGAGAAGCTGGGCGGGCGCGTCCGGTTCGCGGTCTCCGGCGGCGCGGCCCTGCCCCAGCAGATCGGAGAGTTCTTCGAGGCTGCAGGCGTCCGGCTGGTGGAGGGCTACGGCCTGAGCGAGACGTCTCCCGTTCTGTCTGCCAACCCCCTCGAAGCCCCTCGCTTCGGCACGGTCGGGCACGTCTTCCCCGGCGTCACGGTCGCCATCCGAGACCTCCACTCGGGACAGATCCTCGGCCAGGTCTCCGGCGCAGACTACCCGACCACGCTCACGACGGGGGCGGGCGAAATCCTGGCGCGCGGGGAGACCATCATGCCTGGCTACTGGAACCGCCCCGACGAAAGCGAGGCGGTGTTCGACGATGATGGCTGGTTCAAGACAGGCGACGTGGGCCGCTTCGAGGACGGCTACCTCCGCATCACCGACCGCCTCAAGCACATGATCGTGTCGCGCGGCGGGAAGAACATCTACCCCGGTCCTATTGAGGAGCAACTCGCGGGCAGCCCCTTTGTGGAGCAACTGATGGTCATCGGCGAGGGGCGGGCCTACCTCACGGCCCTCGTGGTGCCGGACATGGAGACCGTCCGCGCCGAGGCGAAGGCGCGAAGCCTGACCGCCAGCTCGGAAGCGGAGCTGCTGGCCGACGCGACCGTCCTCAGCATCTACGAGGACCTGTTCAAGACCTACTCCCGACAAGCCGCGAGCCACGAGAAGGTGCGCGACTTCCGCTTTGCGGCAGAGCCGTTCACCGTCGAGA
Organism: Bacteroidota bacterium; assembly: GCA_039815415.1. Taxonomy (GTDB): domain Bacteria; phylum Bacteroidota; class Rhodothermia; order Rhodothermales; family Rubricoccaceae; genus JBCBZH01. Next base: position 1,657 of record JBCBZH010000062.1, on the reverse strand, counting down.
ACGAGCTGCTGACGCCAACGCTCAAGCTCAAGCGCCGCGCGATTGAGGCCGCCAACGCCGACGTCATCAACGAGATGTATCAGGACGTGCCCTGATCTACGCGCTGGCGATGGAATCGATCGCGCGCGCGAGGTCCCCGATGCGGACCGGCTTCGCGAGATAGTCGTCCATGCCCGCTTGCAAGCACGCCTCCCGGTCGCTGCGGAGCGCACGGGCTGTCAGGGCCACCACACGCGGCTGGTCGAACCGTAGAGACTGCGAACGCAACCGACGCGTGGCTTCCAACCCATCCATCTGTGGCATCATCACATCCATGAAGACGAGATCGTAGGATGCGGCCTGCATCTTGGCGAGAGCCTCTCGAACCTGGCTGTGCGCCTTGACGCCGGCTCCGTGGAGCTATCCCAGCGATGTGAGAGCACGAGCGAGGTCTCCGATGCGGACGGGTTTGGAGAGGTAATCGTCCATGCCTGCAGCGAGACACGCTTCCCGATCGCTGCGGAGTGCCCGTGCCGTTAGCGCCACCACGCGTGGCTGCCGAGCTGGCGGAAGCTCGGAGCGTAGCCTCCGTGTGGCCTCAAGACCGTCCATGCCGGGCATCATCACATCCATCAGTACGAGATCGTACTCGGAGCCGTGCAACTGCTCGAGTGCCTCGGCCCCAGAGGCCACCATGCTGGCATCGTACCCGAGCAAGCGAAGCATCTGAAGCGTCAGCTTCTGGTTGTCCGGTTCGTCCTCTGCGACCAGGATGCGAAGCTCTGACGGAGGCCGAAGCGGCTGGTCGCTTTCAGGCACCGGCGTCTCGCGCACCCGAATGATGGGCGCCATGTCTCCAACGGGCGCTGGTTTGTCCAGCGCCTTGAGCAGCAACGCTTGAAGCGCCGTTGCCGGAACCGGCTTTACGGCAACCACATCCACCTGACCCGTGGTGTCCTGAAGCTCGGTTATAGAGCTAAGCATCGCCAGAGGAAGCGACTCATCACGCTCGCGAATCGCCTTGGCGAGCATGAGTCCATCCATCTCCGGCATCTCCATGTCCAGCACCACGATGTCGTAGGCCCGCCCTTCATCGATCCACGCCAGCGCCTCATCCGGGCTCGTCGTCGAATCGGTTTGGATGCCCCACTGCTTGCAGTGAGTCGTGGTCAGGAGAAGGCTGTCTTCATTGTCATCAACCACAAGCGCATAGCGCCCTGCCAACGACGTATCGCTTCGGCTGGTGGACACCACACGACGGGTCGCCGACTCGGCCAGAACCAGTGGGATGCGAACCCCAAATGTGCTCCCGGCCCCTTCAACGCTTTCGACGGTCAGCGTCCCTCCCATCCGCTCAACGAACTGTCGGCTAATGGCGAGCCCCAGACCGGTCCCGCCATACTGGCGCGTCATCGACGCATCCGCCTGAACGAACGGCTCGAAGACCTCTGCCAGCCGGGCCGCAGGGATTCCGATTCCCGTATCCCGAACATCAAAGCGCACCTCCCCCCCATCCTCGGTTCGATGCACGTTCACCGCCAGTTCGACCGAGCCCTGAGCTGTGAACTTGACGGCATTTGAGAACAGATTGGTGTGCACCTGGTGGAGCCGCTTCTCATATCCGATGATGCGATGAAGCTGCCGACTCGCCGGAGGGACATACTTCAGCTCGACCACC
>JBCBZH010000027.1:0-24999 GCA_039815415.1 Bacteroidota bacterium | reverse complement strand
CCCCTTCAGATCTCTGCTAGTGTGAAGGGTTCACGACTGCAAAGAGGTACTGTGGCAGTTCAGTGCAAACAGAGGTTAGGAGATTCCGGTGGTCTCTCCTAATGAATCGGAGTGGGTAGTGCAAGCGCACCACGTGATCCACGTGATGGCGGTTCGACATTGCGAAGGCCAACCTCGAAGCCAATCGACCGCAACCATGACCGTTCGTATCGCACTCATGCTCTTCTTGGCTGCCACCGCAGTGCAAGCCCAACCCTCTGACCGCGCGCCGATTACCCTTGGTGCTGGGCTCGGACCAAGCGTCGAGGGCGGGGCCCACGGCTCCGTGGCTGTGACCGTCCAGAGCGGACGGGGGGTCGGTATCGCTCGATTGTCGGTAACGGAGTACGGTAGACCGATCTCTGATGGACTTTTCTCTTCCCGTCGAGACCACACTCATGACTTTGCGCTTCTCGTCGGGGCGGCCCAGCCGGTCACGAGGCGATGGCAAGCGGTAGGGCTCGTCGGCATCTCCGCCAACCAAGCAACCCGATACCGGCCAGGCTCGTGCTTCTCGACCATTCTCGGATGTATCCCAGGCGACGCTCGAAGCGACCGATTAAGAGTTCAGGCCGGGCTTCCGCTAGAGGTTGGGTTTCACGGTCCGGTGATCGGCGCGTTCGGGATTGGTGTGCGGGTGTTCGCAAACGTGAACGGGGGGCAGAGCTATGGAGGTGCGTCGTTGGACTTCCGTTTTAATCCGGCTCGCGGAGCAAAATCCAACCGCTTGTAGGAGCCGGGTAGCTCCTTTACAGATCAGACCGGCGACATCCTTTACACTCCGGCCGCATCCGGTCATGGCCTACTGACGTTCCTCTGCGTCTTCTTCCGCCAGCTCGAGCTGGCGATTACCCACGCACGGTCTCGTCCGTCGCCGCCGTCTCCAGCTCTGGCGCGGTCGCCAGCCCGAGGGTCTCCACGCCCTGCTCGAAGACGATGTCCACGGGGATCTCAGCCTCGGTCACGCGGTCCAGGCTGGCCTGCAGCTCGTCCGTCATCCGGCCATACTGCCGCACGAAGGCGTCCACGGCGTCGTAGTCGCCGTCGCCCTGGAGCGTGAGGATGCGCGCCGAGAGCGAATCCGTTGCGACCGAGACCTGCTCCGGCACCACGCGCCAGACCGGACCCTCGGCCGTGGAGTCCTCCACGATGGCCCCCAGCTCACGGAAGACGTTGAACCGGACGAGGTTGGCCCGCCCGTGCGCGCTGGCGGCCCCGAACCGGATCGACCGGAAGATGGAGGCCACGAACGTCACCTGATGATCGAGCAATGAGGCCTCGGTCCACTCACCGCGCTCGATCAGCGACTCGACCAGGTAGAGCCCGAGCACGTCGGCCTTGCCCTCTTCCAACGCGCTGGCGCGGTCCTGAAGCGCCTCACGGACCGTCCCATTGCCCGAGATCGTGTTCTTGATCCCCAGCCCGTGGGCCACCTCGTGGAACATGACGTTTCCGAAGAACGCCTCGAAGGTCACGTTCTCGCGCTGGTCCGGCGCAATCAGCACGTCGGCGATGGGCACCAGGATGCGGTCGAACTTGGCGCGCATCACGTTCTTGAGCTGGAGGCGACGGCTGCCCTTCTCCAGCTGCACCTGTTCATCGTTGGGCAGGTTGACGGCGATGCTCTTGGAGCCCGCATTGGCATCGCCCGCGGTGTAGACGGCGTCGTAGGCGCCGAGGTCGGCATCGGTGCCAGGCGACTCGGCCTTGTAGACGCTGTCCACCGGCAAGCTGCGCTGCAGCTCGGGCAGGAGGTCCGCGTAGCGCTGGAGGCGCGCGCTCCACTCGAGGTCCTTGATGAGCACGTACGCCTCGTGGGCTGTCTTGTAGCCCGTCAGCTCGTCCTCGTACGTCTCGATGGGCCCGATGATGATGTCGAGTGGGTTGTCGCGCATGTCCATCCACGCGAGGTCACTCGGCTGGTAGTCATCGGTCAGCAGCGCATCGGCACGGAGGCGGAGGTAGGTCTGCAGACCTGGGTCCTCGGCGAAGTCGGCCGCGCGGCGCAGGTAGGCCGCCGCGCGCTGGTGTTGCGGCGCGAACGCCTCGTGGTAAGGCACACCGATGAGCTGGCCGTTGACACGCCGAACGAGCGTATAGAGACTCGTCAGCTCGCGCTCCGGGTACAGGTCGGCGGTGTTGAGAAGCTCATCTTTGGTCAGGTCTGCCGGGTACAGGTTGGCGCCGGGCGCCTTCGCCCCGAAGCCATCGAGGAACGGCGCGTTGCCATCCAGGCGGTCCCAGGGGCCGTAGTTGATGCGCGCGTAGCGCCGCGCCGCCTCGCTGTCGAGGCTGGACAGCAGCGAATCGCCATCGCCGTAGGTCTGCACCCAGAACACCTCGTCCATCGCCTTGGCAGCCTCAATCAGGTACGGAATCATCCGCCGCGTCGAGTCCGACAGCTCGGTCAGGTTGGCCGAGAGGCGGACGGTCGTGTACTGAGCCAGCTTCTCGACCAACACCGAGTCATCCGATGCCGTCAGTCCGTCGGTGGTAGCCGTCGGGCTGGGGGCGTCGTCGGTGGCGGCCTCGAGGCGGCAGCCGGTGAGAATGATCAGGGTCGCCAGCGCGACGAGAGGCGCAGTCTTCAAGGCTCGAGTCACGGCGGGAGCGGTGGTGCGACGCAAAATAGACCGCGGCACGCGCAGGCTCGAGCTGGCGACTCAGCCTCGAGCATGACGCGCCAGCCTCGCCTTCAATCGGGCCTCCACGTCCACCCACTCGTCGCGGAGAATGCTGTAGTAGACCCAGTCCACACGCCGCCCACTGGGAAGCATCATGTGCTGCCGAAGCGTTGCTTCCTCCACCGCCCCGAGCCGCTCGATGGCCGCCCGCGACGGACCATTCAGCCGGTCCACGCGGAGTTCGACGCGGATGCACCCCAGGTGCTCAAACGCATAGCGCAGAAGGAGGCGCTTGGACTGAGTGTTGAACGCTCTGCGCTGATCGTCGCGCCCCAGCCACGTCCACCCGATTTCGACGCGCCGGTGAGCGAGAGCCAGATGCCCGAGCCGTGTGCTTCCAATGGCCTGCCCGGTTGCGCGCTCAACGATGGCGAACGGGATGGCTGTTCCCTCTGCCTGCTCGCGCTGCGCGGTCCGGACATAGGCGTCGAGGTCCTCAAGGGTATGGATCTGGGTCGGCGTCCACCTCCAGAGCATGGGGTCGAACGCGACAGCCGACAGATCGGCGATGTGCGCGTGTCTGAGCGGTTCGAGACGTGTGTGGTTGGCTTCGAGAGTCAGTGATGAGACCCGGTTTATGATGAGGACGGAACGCTGACAGGCAGCCTCGTCGGATGCGCATGACCCACAACCTAGGCGGATTCCGTATATCCATGCAGGGACGCGAGCTGGCGATGCGCCAGACCTCCGTTGCCCCTGCACGCTCAGCCCTCTATCATAGACGGAACCCCACCGAGTCCACGTGGACGAAACGCACCACTGCCCAGCCTGCGGCGCCCCGCTTCGCATCCGCAACCGCTTCGTGAAAGCGGTCACCTGCGAGTTCTGCCAGAGCGTATCGCTGTACAACGGCGTCCACCTGGACCCCACCGGCCGGACCGCCTCGCTCGCCCAACTCGCCAGCCCGTTGTACCTCGACGCCACGGGCACCATCGGCTCCCAGAGCTTCCGTGTGATCGGGCGCCTCGTGTATGAGTACGCCGGCGGTATGTGGCAGGAGTGGTTCCTCGACCTCGGCGACGACAAGAAAGCGTGGCTCGAAGAGGACGAGGGGCGGTTCAAGTATCTCCTGAAAGCGCCCAACGAGAACGCCCCGCCCTTCGAGAGCATCCGCGTGGGCGACCAGCTCGAGCTGGCGAACCGCACGGTCACGGTAACGGAGGTGGACGAGGCCACCATCGTCTCTGCGGAGGGTCAGTTCGGCACCCAGATCCTTCCCGGCGAGGCCGTCGGGTACGTGGATGGGTCTGCAGGAGATGAGGAAGTGGGGCTGGAGTACGGCGAGCACGAAGTGGAGCTGTTCGTCGGGCGCCCGATTGCGCGCGAGTCCGTCATCATCGATCCCGATCCGTTCAGCTAATCATGGGCCGCATCCTTCTCCTCGTCATTCTGGGCGGCCTCGGAGCCTGGGCCTACACCTCAGCTGCGAGAGGCCCGAGTGCCCGTCCCATCGCCGACATGACGCTCCGCCAGCCCGAGCGCGTCACCTTCGTGCCCATCCGCCCCTACGTTCCGCCGCCCTCCAACCGGACGGGGAGCACACGCGGTCCCCGCGTCGGTGGCGGTGGACCCAGCTTCGGGAAGTGATGGAGCTGTCTCCTCTAGATCGTGCCCTCATGGCGGCCCGGCGCGGCCACCACGAGGCGGCCCGGCGCCTCCTCGACGATGTCCTGGCGGCGGACAGCATGAACGAGGAGGCGCTCCTGTGGCGTGCTCGCGTGAGCGACAACGCCGGCGAGAAGCGCCGCCTTCTGATGCAAGCGCTCGCCGTCAACCCGGACAACCGGTGGGCCACCGACGAGCTGGCGACCGTCGAGTCGGATGGCCTCGGCGAAGACCAGCCCGTCTCGGATACGCTGTCGTGCGTCAACTGCGGCGGCTCCGTAGACATTCACCCGGAGCGCGGAACGAAAGCGGCGGTGTGTACCTACTGCGGCAGCGTTCTCGAGCTGACGGCCGGCCGCCAGGACATCATCGGGCAAATGGACCCGAAGGTGAGGCCCAGCCAGCCCATCGCCCCAGGCCAGGAGGCCACGTTCTTCGGGGAGAATCACCTCGTGATGGGGTGGCTGCAGTACGAGGGCTGGGACGACGAGGACCGCTGGCGCTGGGACGAGTGGCAGATGGTCTCGGACTCTGGCGTCCCCCGCTACCTCTCATTCTCTCCCGACGAGGGCTGGACCGTCCAGACGCCCATCCGCCCGACGCCCAAGGTGGGCATGATGTGGATCGACACGCCGGACGGCAAGGCGATCATCAAGGAGCGCGGACCGGCTCGCATCATGGCGATGCGGGGCGAGTTCACGTGGCGCCCAGGGCTCAACCGCACCCTTCAGGTGGTGGAGGCGAAGACGGGCAAGACGCACGTCAGCGCGGAGACCACGGCGGACGAGGTGGAGGTGGTCGCGGGACCACGTATCTCGGAGCGCGAGCTGTGGGAAGCGTTCGGGCGCGACGACAAGCTGAAGGAGATGGACGAGCGCGCCGAACGGCGGCGCAAGCGCCGACGGTCGCTTCGGATGGCGGCCCTCGTCTGCTTCGCAGCGGCGGGCGCCTATTTCATGGGCATCGGCTGGGCCGCCTCCAAGGGCGAAACGGTGTACACCGGCTCCGAGGAGTTCGTTGCCCAGGAGCGCGACCTGCCCATTCCGGAGGCTCCACCTGTGGGCGCAGGCGAGCCTGCAGGCACCCGCATGGAGACCACCATCCGGGAGCGGTTCACTGTCAGCTCGTTCACGGTGGACGATCCGGGCGAGACCTATCAGGTCAGAGTCGAGGCCGTGGCCCCACCGGAGCTCGGCGGTCGAGCCTTCGCGGAGCTGTTCCTCGAAGAACCCGACGGCACGCTTCGCTGGCTCGCCTCGTCCATGCCTACCACTACCGATGCCGGGAAGCAGGCGACGGTCGCTTTCAAGCCCGCCCAGTCCGGCGACCACACGGTCATCGCCAACATTGAGTCCAGCAGCCCGGAGCGGCTGACCTTCTCGACCACTGTCCAGAAGGGCATGTGGGAACCAGGCTCTTTCGCGATGGCGTGCGGGCTATCGTTCCTCCTCGGCCTCGTCCTGTTCCTCGGCGGCGGCTTCGGCCGCATCGAATAGCTCGCCGCCAGCTCGTTTTGTCCTTCCGCCCCTGACCCCATGCGCGTTTTCCGATTCCCCCTTCTCGCCCTCGCCTTGCTCGCTTCGCACCCGGCCCTCGCTCAGGAGGGGGTCGCGGAGAGCAGCCTGAGCGTCTCGGTTCTGGTCTCGACCATCCTCTACGGCGCCATCGGCATCCTAATCACGCTAGCGGGGTACTTCGTCTTCGACAAGGTGGCCGGGCTGAACCTGAAGCACGAGTTGGTGGAGGACCAGAACACCGCGATGGGAATCATGCTCGCGGGCGTATTCATCGGCCTCTCCATTGTGGTGGCGGCGGTGATGTTGTCGTAGCTCACAAGCTCGGTCGTCCCTCGCCGGTCCTCCGAAGCCGCGCGACCTGAAGGTCGGCGCAAGCCACGGATCGGGTCCGATCCGACTGTGAGGCCTCGCCAAGGGCACGCCTCTCGCCACCTCGTCTCTCTGCATGGAGACTCTCGAACCGACTCGCCAGCTCGAGCCCCCGCCATCCGGCGACGGGCAGGGCGGGTCTGTGCCCGAGCTAGCGGCTGCGCGCAACCGGAGCGGGCGGCCTGTGGCGGATCGCCCCCTATCCGATCGGCAGGTGCGGGTGCTGCTGACATCGGTGCTGGTGGTGGCCACGTGCGGGCTGCTCTATGAGCTGATCGTGGGCACGCTCTCGTCCTACCTGCTCGGCAACTCGATCCTCCACTTCTCGCTCACCATTGGCGGGTTTATGACGGCGATGGGCATCGGGTCGCTGCTCTCGCGGCGCGTCACGGGTGATCCGCTGGTGGCGTTCGTGGCCGTCGAGCTGGCGATTGGCGTGGCGGGCGGCGGCTCGGCGCTGGCGCTCTACGCGGCGTACAGCTACGCGCCCATTGCCTACCACGTGGTGATGGCCGCGGCGGTGCTGGTGATCGGCGTTCTGGTCGGGCTCGAGATTCCGCTGGTGGCGCGCGTTCTGGACGCTGCAGGCCGAGAGCGCCGCCATACCGTGGCCGACGTGCTGGCCGTCGACTACCTCGGCGCACTGGTGGCCGCGCTGGCGTTCCCTCTGCTGCTGCTGCCCACGCTCGGCGTGCTGCGAACAGCGTTCGTCACAGGCGCCATCAACCTGGGCGTGGTGGTGGCGTGCCTGTGGGCCTTCCGCCGCCCCTTGCGTGGTGCGTGGCGCCCCCTCGCGCTGGCGACTCTCGCGCTGGCGATTCCGCTGGTGGCCGGAGCCTTCGGCGCCGGGTGGCTCTCTCAGCAGCTTGAGGCCAAGCTCTATCGCGCGCCCATCATTTACACCGAGCAGTCGCCGTACCAGCGCCTCGTCGTCACCAAGTCGAAAAATGGCGACACGCGGCTGTTTCTCGACGGCGCCCTCCAGTTCGCCACGTCCGACGAGTACCGCTATCACGAGTCGCTGGTGCATCCGGCGATGGCGCTCGCAGCCCGTCGCCAGCACGTGCTGGTCCTCGGTGGCGGCGACGGGCTGGCGGTCCGCGAGATTCTTAAGTGGGACGGCGTGGAGCAGATCACGCTCGTGGATCTGGACCCAGCGGTGACGGAGCTGGCGCAGCGCCACCCGGCGATCCTGGAGGCCAACGAGGGCGCACTGTCTGATCCGCGCGTCGAGATTGTCTCGGACGACGCCTACCGGTTCATCGAAGACACCGCCAGCGCGTTCGATGTGGTGATTGTGGACCTGCCTGATCCCAACCACGAGTCGCTGGCAAAACTCTACAGCCGTCCGTTCTATGAGATGCTGCGGCAGCGCCTCGGCATGGGCGCGATGGTGGCGGTGCAGTCCACCTCGCCCTATTTCGCGCGCGAGGCCTTCTGGAGCATCGTCGCCACAGCGGAGGCCGCGGATCTGCATCCGGTGCCCTACCACGTCTACGTGCCCAGCTTCGGCGACTGGGGCTTCTTCCTCGGCTCCACGCACGCTGTCAACCCCGAGCGCTTTGGCCTCCCCAACGAGCTGACGCCGCGCTTCCTGACGCCGCGCGAGTTTGAGGCGGCACAGACCTTCAGCCCGGACATCGACCGCCTCGACGTGAACATCAACACGCTCGACGATCCGATCCTCCTCCGGTACTACCAGCACGGGTGGGCGCGATGGGAGTGACATCTGGGAATCAGGAAACAGGAGGCGCTAGGCCGGCGCAGCCAATGAGGAATCAGGAGCGCCTGAGTCCCGCACCGCCCGCTCGAGCGGGCGGGCGCCACATCCTCGTGGATCTCTGGGTCGATGACGCCAGCCCGTTGCGCCGCGTCGAGGCGTGGGAGACGCTGCTGCCGGACGCCTGCCGAGAGGCCGGAGCAACGGTCCTGGGCGCGCGCTTCCACCAGTTCGAGCCCGAGGGCGTGACCGGCATCGTGCTGCTCTCCGAGAGCCACGCGAGCGTCCACACGTGGCCTGAGGCCGGGCTGGTGACCCTCGACGTGTTCACGTGTGGCTCGATGGACACCGCTGCCGTGGTGGCTCGCATCCGCGAGGCCATCGCGCCCGTACGCGAGAACCTGACCGTCGTCACCCGCGGCGACGTTCGAGAATGATTCCGCTAACCCCTATCATGCCGTCAGAGCTTCTGCTGCGCTCCCAAGTGTTGTCATCCTGAACTCGATTCAGGATCTCATGCTCGAAGCGCGAGACCCTGAATCAAGTTCAGGGTGACACCGAACGGGACCTCACGGCACACTTTCTACCTCGTGTACGGGTCTCAGAGCCCCTGTACCTCCCCTTCCCCTCAGAAACCAAACACCGCTATGGGACTCATGGACCGCCTCAAGGGCGAACTGATCGATGTCATCGAATGGACCGATGACTCACGCGACACGCTTGTCTACCGCTTCGAGCGGCACGGCAACGAGATCAAGTCGGGCGCGCGCCTGACGGTCCGCGAAGGCCAAGCCGCCGTGTTCGTGGACGAGGGCAAGCTGGCCGACGTGTTCGATCCGGGGATGTACACCCTGGACACGTCCAACCTGCCGATCCTGTCCACCCTTCGGGGCTGGGCCCACGGCTTTGAGAGCCCGTACAAGGCTGAGGTCTACTTCATCAACACACGGCGCTTCACGGACCAGAAGTGGGGGACCAAGAACCCGATTATGCTCCGCGACCCGGAGTTCGGCCCGACACGTCTGCGCGCTTTCGGCACCTACGCCTTCCACGTCTCCGATCCGGCGACCTTCCTTGAGCAGGTGGTGGGCACGTCCGGCCACATCGAGACGGGCGAGATCACGGACCAGATCCGCAACCTGATCGTCGGGCGCTTCACCGACGTCCTCGGCTCCAGCGGGCTGGCGGCCCTCGACCTCGCCGCCAACCTCGATGAGTTGGGCGGCTTCGTGGCTGAGAAGATGGCGCCGGACATGGAGGAGTACGGCGTCTCCATCGTGAACATGATGGTCGAGAATGTGTCGCTGCCTCCCGAGGTGGAGAAGATGCTCGACCAGCGCACCAGCATGGGCGTCATCGGCGACCTCGGGGCGTACACGCAGTTCGCCGCTGCGCAGGCGATGGGCAAGGCCGCTGAGAATCCCGGAGGCGGAGCCGCCGCCGGGATGGGCATGGGCATGGGCTTCGCGATGGCGAACCAGATGGGCCAGGCCATGATGGGCGGCGGCCAGCAACAGCAGCAGGCTCCGGCGCAGAACGCTCCAGCCACACCGCCGCCCCCACCGCCAGCGGTCCAGTACCACATCGCGGTGGACGGAAACACGACCGGCCCCTTCTCGATGGATCAGCTCCGCGCCAAGGCGCAGTCGGGCGAGCTGACGCGCGAGACGCACATCTGGAACGAGGGCATGAGCGGCTGGACCAAGGCAGGCGAGGTGGATGCGGTCTCGTCCGTGTTCGGCGCCGTGCCACCGCCTCCCCCGCCGGGTGCGTAAGCGTCTGTGCTGCCTCTAGTCATTGCGATCTCGGTCGCCATCAGCCTCTACGCGCTGGTGGCGGCAACCGACCGTCGGCGACACGATGCACGACGGAAAGCGCACAAGGCTCATCGAGACCGACGCCGATCGCTCCACGCAGACGGTGCCTCAGGAGGACTGCATGCCTCGTGGGGCGAGGCGAAGTCCCGAGTCTCGCGCAACCGGAAGAACGTCGGCAGCACGAAGGGCCTCACCATGCGCTGGTAGGTCTCTCCCGGATCGCCGCCAGCTCGAGCTTCTCTCTGCACCATCCTTCACCCATCTAGCTATTCCCGCGTAGGCGGGAACCCATACGGCGTTCGGACTCTGCGCCACCGTTGCATGGGTCCCCGCCTTCGCGGGGATGACTGTTTTTCGGATGGGAGACAGCATCACGCTTCCCCAGATCGAGCTGGCGCTGTGCTCGACAGAGATCCTTCGACTCCGCTGCGCTCCGCTCAGGATGACAAGGGGACGTGTTGTCACCAGCTCGACGATACCCCTCGAGCTGGCGTCCGCCATCATCTGGCGGGATCGAACTGCGCGAGGGATTGAGCGTTCAGTAGACCCAGCCATCATTCCGCCAGCTCGATGAGCGTACAAGAGATCGAAACGGCCATCACGCAACTTGCTCCCGAGGACGTCGAGAAGCTTGCAGTGTGGCTGGCCGACTATCGCAACCGGGAGTGGGACCAGCAGATCGGCCGTGACCTCGACGAAGGCCGCCTCGATTCGTTTCTCGCGGACGCCGAGGCCGAGTACCAGGCGGGCAAGGTCCGGCCTCTGTGACCCATACCACGCTCGCCAGCTTCTGGAAGCACTACGACGCGCTTCCCAAGGACATCCAACGGCTGGCCGACCGCCAGTTCAAACAGCTCAAGGCTGACCCGTTTCACCCGTCACTCCACTTCAAGAAGGTCGGGCGTAAGAGACAGCTCTGGTCTGTCCGAGTCGGGATCAGCTACCGTGCCCTCGGGATGGACAAGCCTGAAGGCGTCGTGTGGATCTGGATCGGATCCCACGCCGAGTACAACGGCCTGCTCGGCTGAGGCCGCTGTCGAGCTGGCGACAACACCGCGGCTCACTATCCGGGAATCCCGCCGCGGGTGACGATCACGAAGTCGTTGCCCTCGAACACGACGGGCGACCCGTCGTCGGGCTGCATGGTGACGATGAGCTGGCGGGCATCCGGCGCGAGACGCGCGAGGTGCTCGGGAATGCCAAGGCGGTTCTCGCTGTGGAAGCTGCCGTTGACGTGGATCACCAGCGCGTTGCCGTCTAGCGCGCGGGCGGTGTAATGGGCCATCGACACATCGCGGAGGTTCTGGGCGGCGAGCATGCCTTCCACCGTGGGACCGGAGCCATGCGACATCCCACCCATGAGGGCTGTGAACTTGTCCGCCAGCGCGTCGGACGGCGGGACAATAGGCAGTGGAGGCAGCCAGGCTTTGGCGTGGGCTGAGAGGCTGTCGAGCACAGCCGTTCCGCCTGCGCGTGAGACGAGGCTGACGTAGCGCCCCGGCGCGTTGGTACCCACCACACGCGCACCATTCGACTTGGCGAACTCCACGAGCGGCTTGTAGTCGGCCTCGTAGTTGCCCCACGGGCGCCCGGCAGCGAGCCAGTCACGCTCGCGAATCTCGCCGCGGAGGTACTCATTGAGCATCACCTGCACGTCGGCCTCGATCATCTCCATCGCCAGCACGAGGGGCCGGTCGGCGTTCTTCGCTGCGATGTCGGCAACCGCCATCAGCTCGAGCTGTATCGCATGTGCGGTGGCGTCGTTGTGGCGCTCGCCGAGGAAGACCACATCGGCGTCGCCGAGGGCGCCACAGACAGCCGCCAGCTCGGTCTGCTGGCCCTGCGCATTGTAGACGGTGAACGAGAGGGAGTCAGACGCGGCGGCAAAGAGCAACGCGGCGGTGCAGAGTTCGATCATGGGACGTATGGGTCAGACGGCCTCCCTCAGCTGTTGTCATCCCGAGAGAAGCGAAGCAACGAGGGATCCTTGAGCGGGGGGTCATAGGCGATGGTACCTGAGGCTGGAACCGTCGCGTTGAGATCCCTCACGTTCGTTCGGGATGACAAGATGAGAGGTTAGTCGTCGGAGGTCTCCGCGACAGGCTCTTCGGAAGATGACTTCTTGCGCTTGGAGCGGCGGCGCTTCCGCTTGGGCTTGGCCTCGGCGTTGGGCTGGTGATTCGGGTCGGAGGACAGGTCCTCGCGCGCATCAGCGTGAGCCTCGTCGGGACGTTCCTCCTCGTCGCCAACGCGTTCATCGTCTTGGGTACGGCTCCGACCTCCACGATCATCGTCGTCATCGCGACGACGGCCTCGCTTACGGCCTTCGCGCTCCTCGCGGGCCTCGCGCTGGCGGACATCGTACTCGCTCTCCGAGCGGTCCATCGCAGGTCCGATGGGCGTGTCATGGAGGCTGGCCTGATAGGCTTCATCGAGAAGCATCGCCAGCACCTCGGGCTCGCCTTCCTCGACGAGCTGGCGTGCCACGGCGATAAACCGCTGTTGACGCTCGCGCTCCATGTTCGAGCGGTTGCGCATCCGGTCCTCCAGCAGGTTGGTCAGGCGCTGCCCAACCCGACTTCCCATCTCTGCATCCGTTGGCATCTCGCGTTCCTCGAGCGGGATGTCGTACTTGCGTGCGATCTGGCGAAGGGTCGGCATGTCCGAGGCCGTCGTGATGGCGATGGACACGCCAGCTTTGCCCGCACGCGCGGTGCGGCCGGAGCGGTGGACGTAGTACTCGCGGTCCTGTGGAATGTCGTACTGGAAGACGTGGCTGAGGTCTTCCACGTCGATGCCGCGCGCGGCCACGTCAGTGGCAACGAGGAAGCGGATCTCCCCATCGCGAAGCCGTTTCATGGTCTTCTCGCGAGCCTTCTGCGTGAGGTCCGACGAGATGCCTGCGGCGTTGTAGCCGTAGTTGTTGAGGAACGTGGCGAGGTACTCCACCTCGCGTCGCGTGTTGGCGAAGATGATAGCCGCTGAGGGGTTCTCCCACTCGATGAGCGTCGCCAGCGTGCGGTCCTTCTCCATTGGCATCACCTGATAGGCGCGGTGCGTCATCCGGTCCACGTGGATGGCGCCGCCTGCGGTGGCAAGGAACACAGGATCGGTGAGGAACTCCTGCCCGATGCGCTGCACCTGGAAGGGCATCGTGGCGGAGAACATGTAGGAGTCGCGCTCGCGGGGCAGGTAGCGGCGCACCTTGATCATGTCCGGGAAGAAGCCCATCGAGAGCATCTCGTCGGCCTCATCGAGGATGATGGTGCGGAGCTTGTCCAGCTTGAGGCTGCCGCGCGCGAGGTGGTCCAGCACCCGTCCCGGCGTGCCCACCACGAGCTGGGCGCCCTTCTTGAAGGCATCGATCTGCGGTCCGTAGCCGACGCCGCCATAGACGGGGATGGCGTTGAGCTGCTCCTCCTTCGGAAGTCCGGCGTTCATGCGCTCGAACTCGGCGTGGATCTGGCTCGCCAGCTCGCGCGTCGGGCAGAGGACGAGGGCCTGGGTGGTCTTCTCGTCGGGGTCGAGCTTCTCGAGGAGCGGCAGCAGGAACGCGCCCGTCTTGCCGGAGCCCGTTCGGGACTGCACAATCAGGTCGCGCCCGTCGAGGATGTAGGGGATGGCTTCAGCCTGGACCGGCATGAGGCTGTCCCACCCGAGGCCCTGGAGGCCATCTTGAAGGCGCTCGGGCAGGTCGTCGATGGAGGCGTTCTCTGCGTCGGCGTCGGGCTCCTCGAAGGGCGTCTGGAGCGGACGGGCGGCTTTGGCCTCGTTCTGGGCCTTCTGGGTAAAATCAAACGTGGCCTTGTAGGCCATAGGATCGGGGGGCTAGTGGGGCCGCCCGGGATCGCTTTCTCTAGCCCGACCGGCGTTGCTACGAGCACGCTGAGTTGGCGCACCGACGCGGGATGTCCGCGTTTGCAAAAGGGTACGCATGGCAGGGGGTTCATTCATCACGCTCGCACCAGTCTTCCGCCGGAGTTCTCTGCGCGGGCGCTGGTTTGCGCGGCCCGTGTCCAGTTCGAAGGCCGGGGCGAGCTGGCGCAGAGGTCTCAACCTCGTTCTCGCCAGCTCGAGGGGTTGGCTTGGATGTACACGCGGAGGGCGGTAGCCTCACGGTTGTTGCGGACGACGCGGTCGTGGAACCGGGATTGCCAAACGCGGACGGTGGGGTCAAGCTGGCGAATCTGGCGTGTGACGGCGGCCTTGTAGGCGCCGATGATGGCGGAGACCGATCCGACAGGGTTGGTTCCGAACCGGCCGTTTCGTCCGGTCCCACCGTTGTGCCCGGTAGGGACACCATGCATGGTGTCCCTACGCCGAGGTGCCGGTTCACCGTCATCCATCAGCCCAAACAACAGGTGCACGTGGTCCGGCATCACAACAAACACGTCCGGAACCAAGTACGGCCGCATCTCGAACGTCCGTAGCCATTCCACGTGCGCGATCTCCCCGAATGCCGACCGGTGCATCTCGCCAGCACGAACCTCTCCAAACACGGGCTGGCGATTTGCTGTGCAGACCGTCACGAAATACAGACCGGGCTGGCGGTAATCGTGGAGTGGGTGGCGCAGTGAGCGGCGTGAGGGAGGGCCGGGGGTCCAGGGCATCGAGCTGGCGAGGGTGGATCTGGATAGACCCGCCAGCTCGAGGGATCTACCTCCTGACATTCAAAACGAGAACTGGATCGCCAGCCCGTTGGCGGACCCGTCAGGCTGGTGAAGCTGGACGGGCGCCACGTGGTAGTTCCGAGCCGAAAACGCAGCCGGAATTGTCGCCGCGACGATAGCCCCTCCCAGCAAGCCGACGCCGAGCGCGTCGAACCCTGTGATGCCTGCTGCTTCTGCGACAGGGACCAACACGAAGACGGTTGCGAATCCCGCAGCGTAGCCGATTGGCGCACCGAGCAGGGCTCCACCCAGCGCGCGACGGTACGTTCCATCCACGCCGAGAAGCAGGCCCGCCCCGTGTACACCGAGCGATACGCCGACCGGGTACGCGATTACGACCGACCCTGTCCGCACCCAGCCGCTGAAAACGCGCGCGTTGTCGAGGGCCGAGTTGAGCGACAGGCTTAGGATCACGCCTGACGCGACACCGCCCAAACCGAGCAGTTCGCGTTCGTAGTTCAGCGAGCGCTCGGGCTGCGCGTACGCGCTGGAGCTGAGGGCGAGAGCGAGGAGGACGATACGCATTCCAAACGGCCGCGAAGGGATCTACCCAGTCTACGGCCTGGCGTGCCCGGCATCCTGATCCAGATGCACTACATCGCCATGCCGCCGTCCACGTGCAGCACGTGGCCCGTGATGTAGCTGGCCGCAGGCGAGCACAGGAACGCCACCGCCTGCGCGATGTCCTCCGGCTGGCCGGTGCGCTTCATCGGGATCTGCGCCGTGATGCCCTCGAGCACGCCCTCGCTCAACTCGGCGGTCATGTCGGTGGCGATGTAGCCCGGCGCCACCACATTCGCGCGGACGCCGCGCCCGCCCAATTCCTTCGCCACGCTCTTGGTGAACCCGATCAGCCCAGCCTTCGACGCGGCATAGTTGGTCTGCCCCGCATTGCCATTCACGCCCACCACCGACGACACCGTGACGATGCTCCCGCCGCGCTGCTTCATCATCGGGCGGTAGGCGGCCTTCACGAAGTGGAACGCGCCTGAGAGGTTGGTGTCGATCACCGCCTGCCAGTCCTCCGCCGTCATGCGGAGCATCAGCCCGTCGCGCGTGATGCCCGCGTTGCACACCAGCGCGTCGATCCGCCCCCAGCGCTCCATCACCGCGTCCACCGCCGAGCTGGCGTGTTCAGGGTCGGCCGTGTCGCCTTGGATGGCAACCGCCTCAATGCCACGCTCCACCAGCTCGTTCACCAGCGCGTCGGCGGTGTCTGAGGAGGAGCGGTAGGTGAAGGCCACCTTGGCACCAGCGTCAGCGAGCGCCTCCACGATGGCGCGCCCGATTCCGCGCGTGCCACCGGTGACGAGGGCGGTGGTGTCGTTAAGATCGAGAGAGAGCGGCATCATCGAAACGGGTAAGCGAGATCCAAAGGTAGAGACGCCTCGCGTAGGCATCTTCACGAAACCGCTCATCCGTTAGCTCAAGGGATGTAGACTTGCACTCTGGCGACTCCTTCTCTGACATGGCTGAGGTAGCACCTTGGGAGCGGCGTTTTGTTGAACTGTATGTCGACCGGACGGCTCAGGACCGAGCCCTCTCACTGCTGAAGGGTCGCAAGCATCGAACGAAATGGTTGAACCAACTCAACCACTCTCCCGCTTTCAACTTCTCCAAAGCGCGCGATCTTGGACCGACCGATGCTCAAGGGCTGCTCTCGCTTCTCGCATCGCTCTACGTCCATCCCACCGGTTACCTGATAGCTGACGCCAGCACGCTGGATGGCAAAGAGCTTCGAATCGAACTCGCTGTAGAAGAGCTTCTGCGGACGCGCTGGGGTGCTGTCCTAATCTGTCCACCAAAACCGATTGCCATCTATCGGGAAGAGTCACCCGGAGCGTTTTATCTGTTCACTCCTTGACACAGAGCCTCCCGGCTATAGGTCTCTGAACTTCCGCCAGCTCGAGCTGGCGACATCCAATCAGCTCGCCAGCGCGTCAATGTTGGCGGCGGTTCCAGCCTGCGCCGTCACGGCGCCACGACCCAGCGTACGCTTCACCAGCCCGGAGAGCACCTTGCCGGCTCCCACCTCGAGGAACCGCTCGGCACCCTGCATGGCCTCCAGCGACTGCGCCCAGCGCACCGGCGCCGTAAGCTGTTCCAGAAGCCGCGCCCGGATCTCGTCGGGGTCAGAGGACGGCTGCGCGGTCACGTTGAGCACCACCGGGCAATCGGGCGGACGGATCTCCAGGTCCGCGAGTGCCTCGGCCAGCCCGTCGCGAGCGTAGGCCATGAGCGGGCTGTGAAACGCGCCCGAAACCGGCAGCGGAATCACGCGGCGTGCGCCAGCCTCGGTCGCCAGCGCGGAGGCGCGCTCTACGGCCTCGCCGTCGCCCGAGATCACGATCTGGCCGGGGTCGTTGTAGTTGGCAGGCACCACCACACCCTCGCCGATCGAGCTGGCGGTCTCGCAGACGGCGTCCAGTTCGTCCGCTGCCAGTCCGAGGACCGCGGCCATCGCGCCGGGACGCACATCGCCCGCTTTCGCCATCCACTCGCCGCGCGTGCGGACGGCGCGGAGGCCATCGGCAAAGGAAACGGCCCCGACTGCCGCCAGCGCGCTCCACTCGCCTAGGCTGTGGCCCGCCGCCACATCGGGACGCATCCCGTGCGTGCGAAGAACCGCATCTGCCGCAAGGCTATGCGTGTAGAGGGCCGGCTGCGTGACCTCAGTGGCACGAAGCGCATCCGCGGCACCCTCGCCGTCAGCAAACATCAACTCGGTGAGCGCGAAGCCAAGGACGGCATCGGCCTCCTCGAACACGGCCTTGGCTTCGGGGAAGCGCTCGTACAGGTCCGCACCCATGCCGGGTGCCTGGGATCCTTGACCGGGGAAGAGGAAAGCAATCATGTGAGTGAAGAGAAATGGGTGATGCGTGATAGGTCTGAAAGGAGAACACGAACCGCCCCCTATTCCCCACTCCTAGACCCTTCCGATCCGTCATAGGACCACTTCAGCCATGTCGCGCCCCACGTAAAGCCGCCGCCGAAGGCCGCCAGAACGATGTTGTCGCCAGGGCGCAGTTCGTGCTCGTAGTCCGCGAGGCAGAGCGGAAGCGTAGCCGCCGTCGTGTTGCCGTACCGCTCGATGTTCATCATCACCTGATCTCCCGTGACGCCCATGCGCCGAGCGGTCGCGTCGATGATGCGGAGGTTGGCCTGGTGTGGAACCAGATAGCGGATGTCCTCGCCTGTGAGGCCATTGCGCTCCATGATCTCCGCCGCGGCATCGGCCATGCCCACCACAGCGCGTTTGAACACGGTCTTGCCATCCTGCTGGGCGTAATGCATCGCAGCATCTACGGTCTCGTGTGTGGCCGGGTGAAGCGACCCGCCGCCAGGCATCGAGAGCGCGTCCACGCCAGAGCCATCCACGTACTGCACCGTATCGAGGACGCCTGTTCCATCGTCTGTGGGTTCGAGGAGCACGGCCCCGGCGCCATCCCCGAAGATGATGCATGTCGTCCGGTCTTCGTAGTTGATGATCCGGCTCATCGTATCGGCCCCAATCACCAGCACGCGCCGGTGCATCCCGGACTCGATCATCTTGGCGCCGGTCGTCAGCGCGTAGAGAAAGCCTGAGCACGCTGCCGAGATGTCATAGCCCCATGCGCTCGTGGCGCCGATTTGGTTCTGGACGAGGCAGGCCGTGGCAGGAAACGCCATGTCGGGCGTAATGGTGGCAACCAGGATGCAGTCCACATCCTCAGGGGACACGCCAGCTCGATCCAGGCACATCTTCGACGCCTCGGAGCACATGAACGACGTCGCCTTGGTTGTGTCTTTCAGGATGCGGCGCTCCCGAATGCCGGTTCGGGTCCGAATCCACTCGTCGTTGGTGTCGACCATTTTCTCCAAGTCGGCATTCGTGAGCCGGTCAGGAGGGAGGTAGTGGCCTACAGCTGTAATGGCCGCTGTGCGACGAGAAGACGAGGACATAAGCGAGGGAGAGAGCGACGCAGCGCGCCGATGAACATCACAGAGACACTACCAGCCGATCTAGGCCGCTGGCGCGAGAGCCGAAGCGATCCGCCCGGGCACATCCTGCTCCACGTGGTCGGCCGTGGCACGGATCATCTGAGCGATGGCCTTCGCCGACGACCCACCGTGGCCCACCACCACCGTCCCATCAATGCCGAGCAACGGAGACCCGCCAAAGGCCTGGTAGTCGAAGGGAGCCAGCATGCCTTTCAGGACACCGCCCACCATCTGGGCCTGCTGCGGCTCCAGCCCCTGCCGACCGATCTCGGCCCGAACCATCTGCGGCAGGATCGTCGCCACGCTCTCCGCCAGCTTGAGCACCACGTTGCCGACGAAGCCATCACAGACACACACGTCGGCCGCGTGCTGGAGGATGTCTCGCCCTTCCACATTGCCCACGAACCGGACGCCTTCGGTCGCCTCGAGCTGGTGATAGGCCTCCTTCAGAAGGTCGGTGCCCTTGCCCGGCTCTTCGCCCACGTTGACGAGGGCGACCGACGGGTTCTCGTTGCCCGTAAAGAAGGCGCCGAACACCGACCCCATCTGAGCGAACTGCACCAGATGCTCGGGACGTACCTCAATATTCGCCCCCACGTCCAGCACGATGACCGTGCCGCTGGGCGTCGGGAGGTACCCTGGGAGCGCAGGGCGCGACACCCCCGGGAGACGCCCCAGACCGAAGAGCGCGGCGGCCATCACGGCGCCTGTGTTGCCTGCCGAGGCGAACGCGTCCGCCGCCCCCTGCTTCACCGCTCCGATGCCGACGTGAATGGAGGACTTCGTCTTGGTCTTGAGCGCTGCGGACGGACTCTCTGCCATCCCGATCACGTCGGGGGCGTGCACCACCTGGATGCCTTCAGGGACGTCTCCGGACTTCGCCAGCTCGTTGCGGATGTCGTCTTCGAGGCCGACCAGCGTGACCGAAAGCCGGTCCCCATCGGTCCTTAGTGCCTCCAGCGCACCCTCCACAACAACGCTCGGCGCGTGATCCCCGCCCATGGCGTCGACAGCGACTCGGATGAGCATGGAGGGCAGTGGCTACGGGCTGGGGATGAGGGAAGGGAAGATACGGTCCCCCTCCCTTTAGGACGGGTCGGGAGCCGCTCTCCGCGCAGGACGGATCCGCACCGGAGCTGCGTGGTCACACTCCCATCGCCAGCCCGACGTTCCAGCGTATTCCCAAACGAAAGCACCCATGCACGGCTCCGGCGCGACGCCGTCTAGCCCTGCACGGGTGCTCAAACGCAGGTCCAGCCTGTCAGGGCTGGGAGGCTCTAGGCGTACTCAGCGCGCGCGACTACAGAACGCCCACGGTAATACCCGCAGGTCGGGCACGCGCGGTGCATCAGCTTCGGGTTGCCACAGTTGGAGCACTCCTGCGTGATGGGCAGGGTCTTGATCTTGTACTGTGCGTGGCGCTTGGCGCTACGGGACTTGGAGTGCTTGCGCTTGGGATTCGCCATGAGGAGTGGAGTCGGGGTCGCCCGCGAGCGGGCTGGTGAGAATCAGTCGGAGGAGGAGTCGCTATCCGCGTCGGAGCCGAGCGCTCGGAGAGCAGACCAGGGGCTGTCGTCGCTGTCGTCGCCAAACGTGGTTTGCACCTCCATCGCCTCGCCCTCGGGCGAGACGTGGCGCAGCGGGATCGCCAGCACGAGGGTATCGCGAACCGCGTCGGTCAAGTCGAGGTGCGTATCAGTGTCGGCGAGCACACGGACCTCGTCATCATCGCCCCCATCAGCCTCGCTGGAAGCTTCAGGCGGAACGAAGAGAACAGCGTGGCTTCCCTCGATGGGCTGACCGTACATCTTCAGCGTGCGGTCGCACTCGAGCTGAGCGGTCGCGCGTGTGTCGAACATCGCCAGGATGCGGCGGTCGTTCACGTCCAGCCGGAGACTGACGTCAATGTCCGAGAAGACCTCGGGGTCGAGATCAAGATCGGCGGCAGACGGCTGAAGCGCCTCCACGTGAACGCCGTCGGACAGGGTATCGATGGGGACGCGGAACACGTCGAGGGGAGCGTCAAGGAACGGGGCACGAGCGCTCTCGATCCAACGCAGGATCACGAAGGGACGAAGCGCAGAGCCCGAGAAGGTAGACGGCGACCCGTTGCAGGAGCAAGAACCTCACGCGATGTTGAAAATCGGGCGCTACAGATCGCCAGCTCGAACGGCCCGGTCCAGCTCCTGAATCCACTCACACAAGGCCTGCGGACGAGCTGGCGGACACCCCTCTCTCCGGACGTGAACA
Organism: Bacteroidota bacterium; assembly: GCA_039815415.1. Taxonomy (GTDB): domain Bacteria; phylum Bacteroidota; class Rhodothermia; order Rhodothermales; family Rubricoccaceae; genus JBCBZH01. The sequence goes on along the minus strand of JBCBZH010000027.1, from coordinate 4,347 downwards.
AGCTGTGGACAGGGCTGGCCCCGGTGCCAGGCCCTCCCTGAAATCCCGTTTTACGTCTTTGTGACCCACGAGAGGATAATTGGACGACCCTACCCCTCCAAGTAACTGTGCCACAGCACTTTGATTTCTAATCCCTACTGGTGGACAAAATGTGGATATCCAAGCACCAAGAGCATCCCAGTTCATCTCGAACCCACTCCCGCTTCATTCCGCGATGTGGATAACGTGTTCCTGACTCGGAATCAATGCTGCGCGAAAGGGGGCTTCGTCCCTATCCTCTAGACCCTCCTCCCTTCCCCTTGAAATTCGGCTGATGGATCGCTCGGCTGCTGACGTATGGTCTGACTGTCTCCGTGTAATCCGGGACAACATCAGTCGGCAGAGTTTTCGGACGTGGTTCGAGCCGCTCCAGGCCGTTGGGTTGGACGAGGAGGACGGCACCATCCGGCTGACAGTTCAATTGCCGAGCCGCTTCTACTACGAGTGGCTGGAGGAGCATTACTTCGCACTGCTCCGAAAGACGATCACCAAGGTCCTAGGCCCCAACGGGCGCCTCTACTATGACATCGTGATCGAGCGCGACGAGCCGGCAGAGGGAGGCCGTGCCGGTGCCTCCATGGAGTTGCCTGCGCGCCAGCCGACCAACGTGCCGCCGTCGGGGCGCAGACCTATCGCCAGCCCGACATCGGATCCTGCCTCCCCCCGACATCCCGCCATCTCGTTCAACGAGGGCGGCCGCCACGCACAACCAGCGCGCCCGGCCGCGAGCCCGTTCGCGATCCCGGGCGTCCAGCCGATCCATGTAGACCCGCACCTCAACGACTCGTACACGTTCGAGAGCTTCATTGAGGGCGACTGCAACCAGCTGGCGCGGAGCGCGGCGTGGGCCATCGCCCAGGCTCCGGGCACGACCAGCTTCAATCCTTTTCTCGTATATGGGGGCGTCGGACTGGGGAAGACGCACCTGATTCAGGCGATTGGCAACTTCGCGCTCGCGAACGGGCATGCCAAGACGGTCCGGTACGTGACGAGCGAGGCCTTCACCTCCGAGTTCGTCAACGCGATTCAGAACAACCGCATCGGGGAGTTCTCCCAGTTCTATCGCAGCATCGACCTGCTGATTCTGGACGATGTCCAGTTCTTCGGCGGCAAGGAGAAGACGCAGGAGGAGTTCTTCCACATCTTCAATGAGCTGCACCAGCAGCGCAAGCAGATCGTGCTCTCGTCGGACCGCCCGCCAAAGGACATTGCGGGCATCGAGGAGCGGCTGTTGAGCCGGTTCCAGTGGGGCTTGGCCGCAGACGTGCAGATGCCCGAGCTGGAGACGCGCATCGCCATCCTCAACCGCCGCGCCCTGAACGACGGCACCCAGGTGGAGACGCAGGTGATCGAGTACGTGGCGACACACGTGAAGAGCAACATCCGCGAGCTGGAGGGCGCGCTGATCCGCCTCCAGGCGCATGCTGCGCTCACGTCCCGCCCGATGGACCTCGAGCTGGCGCGTGAGGTGCTGCGGGATCTCATCAAAGAGAGCCGCCCTCAGCTCGGCATCGCCGAGATCCAGACCATCGTGTGCGAGTACCTCAACATCCCCGAGGACCTCGTGCGAGCCCGGACGCGCAAGCGCGAGGTGGTGCAGGCCCGGCAGGTGGCCATGTTCTTCTCGAAGGAGCTGACCAAGCACAGCCTCAAGACCATCGGGCTGCACTTCGGCGGGCGCGACCACTCGACGGTGATCCATGCCGTGCAGTCGGTGAAGGACCAGCGGGACACGGACCCGGAGTACCGCGCCATGGTGGAGGCGGTCAAGAAGAAGCTGAGCCTGCACTCGCGGTAGGACGTTGGGCTTGGGCGAGAGCATTCGCCAGCTCGAGCATCGGGTTAGCATCCGAAACACGGTTCTAGATGACGAGGAGCGCCGAGCAGAAACGCCAGCTCGGAGGCCGGCTCCTCGAGCTGGCGACACGATCTTCGGGCACCCCCATGGCTTCTGAGCGAACCGATTTCGCCCATCGGGCGTTCGTATCCGTCCAGTGATTTCGTACTCTGCAGGCGCCTCTGGCATTGCCTTTGCCGGGCACCAGATGCCTCCGATTCCAGCTCTTCCCCAGCCATGAAGTTTTCCGTCTCCAGCGCCGACCTCCAGCGCGCGCTCGTCACCGTCAATGGGGCCGTCCCCACCAAGTCGCCCCAGCCCATCCTGGAGTGCTTTCTGTTCGAGAAGGACGGTGACACGCTCAAGATCGTCGCGACCAACAAGGAGGTCTCCATTGTCCAGACGCTTCCAGTCTCGTTCGAGACCAACGGCACCGAGGGCAAGCAGCGCATCGCCATCCCGGCACGGCGCCTCCTGGACACACTCCGGGCACTGCCCCAGCTTCCGGTCACCATCACCTCGGATGCCGAGTTCAACGTCGAGCTGACGACGGACCAGGGCCGCTACAAGATGGTCGGCTATGATGGCGGCGACTACCCGGCGCTGCCTGACCTGTCGGAGGCCCGAGCTGTGGAGACCACAGGTGCCCTGGTGAAGCGAACCATCGAGAAGACTGGCTTCGCGGTGTCTAAGGACGCGCTCCGTCCGTCCATGATGGGCGTGCTGTTCCAGGTCCGCCCCGAGAACACGACCACGGTGGCGACGGATGGCCACCGTCTCGTCAAGCTGGTGTTGTCAGAGCTGACGGCTACCGAGCCGCTGGACTTCATCGTCCCGGAGAAGGCGCTCGCACAGGCTGGCAAGGCCGCTACAGACGATGCCTCGTGCACCATCCGTGTAGACTCGAGCCACGTCGAGTTCGACTTCGGCGACACGCGCGTCATCGGGCTGCTGATCGACGAGGCCTACCCGAACTACGAGGCTGTCATCCCGGTCGAGAACGAGAAGACGCTGACCGTGGGCCGCGAGGCCATGCTGGCGGCGGTCCGCCGCGTGGCGCTCTACTCGTCCTCCATGACGCACCAGATCCGCCTCGCCCTCCAGCCCGACAAGCTGGTGATTTCCGCTGAGGACATCGAGCGGGCCAGCGAGGCCAAAGAGACCGTCCTGTGCGACTTCGACGCCGACCCGATGGAGATCGGCTTCAACTCGGTCTACCTCCAGGAGGTGCTCCAGAACGTGGACGGCGAGGACACGAAGTTCGAGTTCTCGTCGCCGAACCGGGCGGGCGTAGTGACGCCGTCTGAGTCCGCCGAGGGCGAGGACCTGCTGATGCTCATCATGCCGGTGATGCTCAACACCTACGCGTAGCGCTCGTGCTGGCGACAACGAGGCCGCCAGCACGTTCAGGTCTTCGGGCCGTTCCGCGCTGGCGGGGCGGCCCGTTTTATCTCGCTAGCTCGTTGGCGCATCGAAGCACTACTCGCCTCCGTCCAACGCATCGAGGAGGCGCCGCGCCTCTGGGGCTCTCGCACCCCCGCCTTCGATGATCGCATTGAGCGCGGCTCGAGCGGGCGCCTCGCGATCCTGCGCAAACCGGACCCGCGCCAGCGCGAACAGCGCCTCCCCATGCACGCTTGAGCTGGGAGCGGCTGCGCTGACAATGTCCTCTAGGTTCGTCGCCACGCCGTCGAGCGCGTCCGTGTCGTAGCGAGGGAAGAGCCCGAGCACCGAGCGTCGCGCCTCATCGAGGCCATCGAGAGTTACGTCGAGGCGGGTATCGAGATCGTCGGCTTCGCCGCCACGCAGACGGAGCGGCTCGTACTCCGAGAGCGATCCGAGGTCTGCAAGACGGTCGCGATCGGAAAGCGTCTGTGTGGACACCAAGAAGAGGCCACTGTACGCCACCACCAGCACGACCGCCGCCGTCGCGAGAGGACGCGCCCACGCCAGACGCGGGCGTCCCGACCGAATGGCTTTCTCCGGTGCCCGGTCGCCAGCTCGACGATCCGGGAATGGAATGGCGCCCGTGTTGACCAGTGTGAGGGGCTTGACAGACGATCGGCCCGTCAGGCGCTCGAACTGAGCCACGGGATCTTCCATCTCCGCTGCCAGCTCGCCGACGCGCTGGCGGACGGCATCGGCGTGAGCTTGGAGCGAGGGGTCGGCCGCGAGAGCCTCGGCGACCTCGGCATCCATCGCCTGGCCAAGGGTCTCGCCTGAGATGGCTTCGGCCACATCGACACGGGAGACACCTGCACGATGACGGTCGAGAACAGCCGCGAGCTGGCGGGCGTCATCGAGTTCGGCCGTCCACTCTGGATGGGCTGCAACGTAGGCGTCTACCGCATTCCGCTCCTGAGGGGAGAGCGTCGGGTACGCGTTGAGACGATCAGAATAACCTTCGAACAAGACTTCTTTAAAATCGCCCAAACTCTTGTCCGATGCTCTTTTTATGGCCCGTTCAATAT
>JBCBZH010000160.1:0-9772 GCA_039815415.1 Bacteroidota bacterium | reverse complement strand
TGAGTGGGGGGCTGGCGTAGGTGGAGCCCCACTTCTGAGTGGCTACTCCGGGCTTCATCGCCAGCTCGAAGAGCGCCTCGCCGCATTCAAGGGGACTGAGGAGGCCGTCATTTACCAGAGCGGATACGGAGCCAACCTTGGGCTCATCACGTGCTTGCTCGGCAAGCAGGACGTAGCGTACTACGATGCCCTGAGCCATGCCTGCACGCTGGATGGCATCAACATGGCGGCGGGCAAGGGGGAGAAGTTTGCCCACAACGATGTCGATGCATTAGCGGGGCTGCTCAAGAAAGATGTCCAGGGCGACCGCGTCGTGTGCGTGGAAGGGGTCTACTCGATGGACGGCGACCTTGCGCCGCTCGATCAGATCGTCCCTCTGGTGAAGCGACACAACGCGCTGATGATTCTGGACGATGCCCATGGCGTCGGCGTGATGGGACACCAGGGGCGCGGAACGGCAGATCATTTTGGCGTGTCGGCCGACATTGACATGATGGTGGGGACGTTCAGCAAGGTGTTCGGCGTGACCGGAGGTGTGGTTTGCACCAGCCGAGCCATCGCCGACTATCTGCGGCATTTCTCCCGCTCGAACGTCTTCTCATCGTCTCTGCCGCCAGCAACCATCGCGGCCGTGCATGCGGGGCTGGATCTTCTCGAGCGCGACGATTCATTGGTCGCCAAGCTCCAGGACAACGTCGCGTACTTCGCCTGGCAGCTCAACCAGCTCGGTTTCGATGTTCAGCCGGACGCCGCCATCGTGCCGCTCCCGGTCCCGAAGGGGATGAATCTGCGTCGCGCGGTGCGCTATATCCACGACCAGGGCATCTTCGCGAATGCCGTCGAGTACCCGGCGGTGGCGGTGCACCGGCAGCGGATCCGATTCAGCGTGATGGCAACGCACACGTACGCGGACATCAACCGTGTTGTGGACGTGGTCGCTGAAGTCTGGGAGCGTTTCGCAGACGGAGTCCCCAGCAAGAGTGACGTCGAGTTGGCCGAGGCGGCATAAGTCGCACTCGAGCTGGCGACGCGGGCGTCTCTGACGCTGTGCGTTGAATCTTCTCGGGGCACGCGCAGAGCCTTCGCCAACTCGGAGAGGGGAGGGGCCGTAGAGGCTCCACACCGCCCCCGCCTCCCATGATGGCTCTCTCGATTCGCAGCGTAGATGCCGCACCGGCCGCAGATGGACTCGCCCCTCGTCCCCGTGTGGTGGTCGTGGGTGTCGGGCACGGAGGTCTGGAGTGCGTCAAGGCGTTCAAGGGCGAGCCGGTGGATGTCCTGCTCGTCGATCGGAACAACTACCACAAGTTCCAGCCGCTGCTGTATCAGGTCGCCACTGCCGGCTTGGATGTCGGGGACATCACGCAGGCCGCGCGGCACATCCTGCACGGCCAAGACAACGCTGACTTCCGGCTGGCGACCGTCACGGGTCTAGACGCCAGCTCGAAGGTGCTGCTGACGGAAGACGGGCCACCGATCTCCTACGATCACCTCGTGCTGGCAGCAGGCGCGTCCACAGCCTACTTCGGCGTGGAGGGTGCACGGGAGCACGCCTTTCCCCTCAAGAACGTCCCGGACGCCGTCGCGCTGAGGAGCCACGTGCTGAGCCAGGTGGAGGCGGCCAACCAGAATCCGGCACGCATCGAAGACGGCGCGCTCAACATCGTGGTGGTCGGCGGCGGACCGACAGGGGTGGAGACCGCAGGAGCGATGCGCGAGCTGTTCGAGAAGGTGCTCGAGAAGGACTTTCCGGGGCTCGACATCCACCGGGCACGTGTCATCCTCGTCGATGGCGCCGATGCGCTGATGCTCTCATACGACCCCGACCTACGCGACTACACGAAGCGCCAGCTCGAGATGCGAGGCGCCGAGGTTCGGTTGGGCGCCAACGTGTCGGAGGTGTCCCGAGAGGGCGTCGTTCTGGATGATGGCACCGAGATTCAGGCGCGAACTGTGGTGTGGGCGGCGGGAGTGCGCGCCAATCCCCTGGCCGACGCCCTGGACATGGCCCAAACGCAGGCTGGGCGGGTCGTCGTTGACGAGTCTCTCCGCGTCCCCGAGCATCGCGATGTGTTCGTCGTAGGCGACATGGCCGGAGCGATGGATCCATCTGGCGAGTTGTACCCGCAGGTGGCACAGGTGGCGATCCAGCAGGGCCAGCACGCGACAGAGCAGATCCTCCGGGAGCACGCCGGGCTGGCGCCGACGCCGTTCGTCTACAAGGACCTCGGCATGATGGCGACGATCGGACGCAACGCAGCCATTCTGCAGCTACCCTCTGGCGTGAAGCTCAAAGGCCTCATCGCGTGGCTCGGGTGGGCGCTCATCCACGTCATCGCGTTGGCGGGATTCCAGAACAAGCTGAGCGTGATGCTCTCGTGGATCTACAACTACATCACCTACGAGCGCGGCCCGCGCCTCATCCTGACTGCCGAACCAGAGCACGACGACCTCGATTCGTCCGCCAACTCGACGCCAGGGTACACGCCAGCCGCAGCGGTTGTAGAGCTAGAATCGAACTCTCACCCAGATATGTGACCCGTTTTCGCGGCGGTTCCCGTAAAGTGAGTGACACCTCGTATCACTTCACCCCGCATACCATGCGCACGCCACTTCGCCTATCTGTTCTCGCTGCCCTTGTTCTCGCACTCGCTGCCTGTGGCGGCGGAGATGATGGTGAGGCGGCTACCGAAGAAGAGGAGGGAGGGCTGATGGGAGCCCTGAGCCAAGCCAATCAGGTCCGGGAGTCCGTCAACAACATGCAGGAGCAGATGGAGCGGCTGGAAGAGCAAGGCTCTCTTGAGCCTGCCGACCCAGTCGATTTTCGCCAGCTCCGGGACCTTCTGGATGAGTCCGTCGCAGGCCTGGACCGAGGCGAGACCGAAGGCAGCAAGGAAGGCGCAATGGGCTTTACGGTCTCCAAAGCCTCAGCCGATTTTTCTGACGGCGCGGATGCCACCGCGACCGTGACCATCTCCGACATGGGCGGCGTCCAGATGGCGATGATGATGGGACTGGCGTGGACGATGGCCGAGATCGACCGCGAGAACGGAACCAAGATCGAGCGCACGATCGAGTTCGAAGGCTACCCCGCGTACCTCGAGTTCGACTCCGACGGCGGACGCGGAAGCCTTCAGGTGCTCGTTGCTGATCGGTTCGTGGTCGAGGCCACGGGCAACGGGCTGACGCAAGCCCAACTGGAGGAATTGGTTGAGAGCGTGGGCCTCAGCACCCTGGAGGGCTGGCGGGATGAGGGCCGCCCCGACGCGTAGGCCATTCTGCTGACTGGCCAGCTCGAGCCTCGGCGGTAGGGGCCTCGAGCTGGCGAGTCCGCGCGGTAAGGCGAACGCACGCTATTCCTAACCGCCCCCTTCGAGGGGGCTCCCGCAAAGCGGGTGGGGGTGTTGTCGCCAGCTCGAGGCCGTCAGAACACCCTCCGTCCGCTTCGCGGACACCTCCCAGCACGCGCGAGCGTGCGCGCAAGGGAGGATTTAGAATGCGCCCGCCTTGGCCCGCGCGGAGTCTTGGCGGTGCGTGGCGGAAACGGCCCGTAGCTTTCGGGCCGTCCGCCATACATGGTCCCCATGTCCACCGCACCTGCCGCGTCTCCTGCTCTCGCCGCCGTTCGCGAGGCGCTCGATGAAGCGTCTCGGCTGGTGCTCACGTCCCACCTTCGCCCGGATGGCGATGCGCTCGGGTCTGAGATCGCGCTGGCGCATGCGCTGCGGGCACGAGGCAAGGAGGTCGTGATTCTGAACGTGGATCCGGCGCCACGTACGCTCGACTGGCTCATGGACCAGCAGCCCGAGGGGTTGGTGCAGATGTACGAGCCGGGTGACCTGAGCCAAGCGGAGGCTGTTGCAAACGCGGATCTGCTCGTGGTACTGGACACCAACGCGAAGCACCGGCTCGGCGACGTGGGCGACCTGTTCGCACAGGCAAGCGCGCCGGTCGTGCTCATCGACCACCACCCCGATCCTGAGACGTGGTTTGACCTCGCCTGTACGCACACCGATGCGGCGGCGACGGCTGAGATGGTCTACGACCTGATTGAAGGCTGGGGCCTCCAGCTGATCGACGAAGCTGTGGCGACGGCGCTGTACGTTGGCATTCTGACGGACACGGGATCGTTTCGCTATCGGGCCACCACGCCGCGCACGCACGCCATCGTTGCCGACATTCTGACTCGCGGGGGCATCAGCCCGGAGCCAATTCACATTGCAGTGTTTGATGGGCGAAGCCAGGGAGGGCTGAGGCTGCTCGCCGCCTCGCTGCAGACCATCGAGACGCACTACAACGGGCGGCTGGCAACCATGTGGGTCGATGGCGAGATGATCCGTCGGTCTGGAGCGCTGTTCGATGAAACCGAAGGCCTCATCAGCTATGCGCTGGGGCTCGACGGCGTGGTGGCAGCGGTCATCTTCCTCGAAGTGCCGAGTGGCGTGAAAGCGTCGTTCCGGTCGAAGGGCGATTGCCCGATCAACAAGTGGGCGGGGCAGTTCGGCGGCGGTGGGCACGCCAACGCCTCCGGCGCCTTTATCAAGGACGGTCAGCTGCGACGCACCATCAAAGATGTGGTGGACGCGGCGCCGATACACGTCGCTGCGGCGGAGATCCCGGAGGACACAGACGGAGGCCTGTCCGAAGCGGACCTCGCGTTGCTGGCTTCGTTCAACAGCTCGCAGGACTAACCTCGCCAGCTCGCCGCGTCCTCCCGTAGTTCGCGCCCTAACACCCATCTCACTCCGGATGACGACTCTGACGACCGACGCGATTGACCGGCTGAACGTGGACCTGCTCGTACTGCCTGTGCGAGGTGACGGACCGGAACACTGGGAGGCGACGTTCGGGGACGCCTACGTCACGGCACGCGATGACGCTCGAGCCACGACCAACCCATCCGTGGTGATTCGTGAGGGCGATGGGCCTCGTCGTGTCGCGGTGGTTGTGGCTGACACGCCGAAAGGCCATGAAGGCTGGCGGTGGGCCGCGGCTGCCGCGGCTGGGCTCGCCACGTCGCTCAAGGCGCAGCGTGTCGCTATTGCCGCCCCGGAGCCGGACGCGGTGGCTCCTCTGACGGAGGGCTTCCACCTCGGAGCCTACCGCTTCGAGGCGTATCGCACCGCCGATGCTGCAGCGGACATCGAGCTGGCGATCCACGTGGAGGAGGCCACGGATGCCTTTCGCCAGCTCGTCGCCGAGGCGGACATTCGCGCGGAGGTGACCTGCACCACCCGAGACCTCGTGAACCTTCCACCGGATGCCAAGATGCCCGCGGCTCTGGCCTTGCGGGTACAGGCTGAGGCGGAGGCCGCCGGTCTGGCGGCGGAGGTCTGGGACATGGAGCGCATCGAAGCCGAAGGCATGGGCGGGCTTCTGGGCGTCAACCGGGGCAGCCTGGACCCGGCTCGGTTCGTGATCCTCGAGCATGCACCTGAAGGCCATGCCCATGAGGAACCCATCGTGCTGGTCGGCAAAACGGTCACCTATGACACGGGCGGCCTCTCACTCAAGCCGACCAAGAACTCGATGGACAAGATGAAGGCCGACATGGCGGGCGGGGCCGCCGTCGTTGGGGCCATGTTGGGGGCGGCACGGCTGAAGCTTCCGCTCCGGGTCATCGCGCTGCTTCCGATGAGCGACAACCGTCCCGGAGGCCGTGCCTACGCCCCCGGCGACGTGCTGACCATGCACTCAGGCGCAACGGTGGAGGTGATGAACACGGACGCCGAAGGCCGACTCTTGCTCGCGGATGGTCTCAGCTACGCCCGCGAGCTGGCGCCTCGGCTGGTCATTGATGTCGCGACGCTGACCGGCGCACAGGGCGTTGCGTTGGGAGAGCGCGTGGCCGCCGCCATCACGAGGCCGGGTTCTGATGACCTCGCCGATTGGTGTCGCCAGCTCGGTGAAGAGACCGGCGATCTGGCGTGGCCGCTGCCGCTCTACGGCCACTACGCGAAGCAGCTCAAGAGTGACATCGCAGATCTTCAGAATGTCGGTGGCCGAATGGCTGGGACGATCACCGCTGCGGCGTTCCTCGATCACTTCACTCGAGATGACGAGGGCGAGCCCGCCTATCCGTGGGTGCATCTGGACATCGCCCGCCCGGCCTTCCTGGATTCCGCCTACGGCTATCGCCCGAAGGGCGCGAGCGGTTTTGGCGTGAGCCTGCTGCTCGGACTGCTGGCCTCCGAAGCCGACGCATAAGCTCAAGTCTCACTTCCTCACCACATCATGCCCCGATTCGCTCTCGTCGGATTCGTTCTTCTCACAGGGGTGCTCGCTGGGTGCGCAGAGCCCGCCGACGCTCCGGGCGTGGACGAACAGGACGACCCTGTGATTGAGACCGCGGCCGAGATGGCGGTGGAGGAGGCGGAACCCCAGGAGGAGGGCTTCGACTTCCGTGTCGAAGGAGAGTTGGGTCCGATTGCGACCTATGCCCTGGACGATGATGCCGAGTGCATCGCCTACGACACACACATCGTACGGCTGACGCCGGTTGAGGACGCAGATGGGCACACCATCGAGATCGTCGCGCGGCCCGAGGGCACCAGCCCATTGGATGTTTGCGAGGCCGAGGCGGAGGGTGATCTCCCGACTCGAGCTGGCGTGGACACGTTCGTGGAACTGGACGGAACCGTGCTCTGGACGGTGAGCGATGCGCGAGGCCGGGACCGGCTTACGGGATACGACGTGGAGGCGGGAGACGAGGTGTTCGGAGAGACCGTCACGCCTCCTGCAGTGAAGACGGCGGACGGGTTGGTGTATGGCGGTCCCCCTGAGACGATGGCCGACATGGATGCGCTGGATGCCGCGAGCGTTCCCTGCCCCGAAGCCGCAGCGTGGTTCGCCGACGGTCAGACAGTCGCCATCAGCCGCCGCCTGATGTACAGCTTTGAGAGCGGCGAGACGACGGATGCAGGGGAGGCCCTCTGCTTCACCCTCGACGACGCCTGAGACGCCAACCCGATGTCTCGCCCGCTCCTCGCCGTCTCGCTCGGAGATCCCAATGGGATTGGCCCCGAAGTGGCCTTGAAAGCAGCCCGAGACCCGCGTGCCACGGAGGCTGCTCGTCTCGTCGCCATCGGATGCGCGCCCATGCTTGAGGAACAGGCCGCTTGCCTGGGGCTTGGTCCAGTGGTAGCCGTCGCCAGCCCGACGGCCGAGGCGCCAGACGACGCGCTGGCGGTCTGGGACCCGGACCCGACGTTCGCCAACGCGTTCAGGTGGGGAGCGACCACATCAGAAGGCGGTGCACACGCCATGACCGCAGTTGCGGCCGCTTGTGACCTCTGTATGAAAGGGGACGTGGAGGGCATGGTGACCGCGCCGCTGTCCAAGGAGGCGATTCAGCTCGCAGGCTATGCGTTTCCCGGCCACACCGAGTTTTTGCAGGATCGAACCCGAGCCGAGTCGGTGGTGATGTTGCTGGCGTCGGAGCTGGACGCAGGGCCGCTGCGCGTCGCGCTGGCGACCATTCACAGTCCGGTGTCTGCGGTGGCCGGGCTGGTGACGGCGGAGCGAATCGTCAAGGTGGCGACGACCCTGTCTGCTGCGCTTCGGCAGGATCTTGGCATCCAGATGCCTCGGCTGGCCGTTCTTGGCCTGAACCCACATGCGGGTGACGGCGGTGTGATCGGCCGGGAAGAGATCGAGGTGATCCATCCCGCGTTGGAGTCTCTTCGCCAGCTCGAGATCGACGTGGAGGGGCCATTTTCAGCCGATGCCTTTTTCGGTCGCGCCGCGTGGACGCGCTTCGACGCCGTGCTTGCGATGTACCACGATCAGGGGCTTGCACCCTTCAAGGCCCTCGCGATGGGGGGCGGCGTCAACGTGACGCTCGGGCTGCCCATCGTGCGTACCAGCCCGGACCACGGGACAGGGTTTGACATCGCCGGGCAAGGCATTGCGGATCCGGGGAGCATGGTGGAGGCCATCCGGTTGGCAGCGCAGATGGCCCGCCGGCGCATGGAGGTGAGGGCATGAGTCAAGCCCCCGCTTACAGTCGCCTCGCGGCAGGCTATGACACGGTCATGGAGCACGTCGACTATCCGGCATGGGCGGCGCACATCCACGCGATGCTCCGGCGCCATGCGCCTCGCGTGCGGTCGGTCATCGAACTAGGGTGCGGGACTGGCGCTTTCGCGCGCGCCTTCCTGGATCTAGGACGCTTTCACTACCGAGGAACCGATGGAGCCGCCGCGATGGTGGCCGTTGCTCGGGAGCGTTCGGAGGGCCTCTCGCTCTCCTTCGAGGTCGGCGATTTTCGCGAGCCCATTCCTTCGCCACCCGCCGATGCCATCCTGCTGCTCTACGACGGCCTCAACTACCTCCTCGAGCTGGCGGACATCGCGACGCTGTTCGGGCACGTGCACGATGCTCTGGTGCCTGGAGGTGTGTTCATCGTCGACCAGAGCACACCCGCCAACTCGCTCAACCACGCCGACGGGTTCGATGATGCTGGAGAGACAGACGCGTTCTCCTACGTCCGGTCCAGCGCCTACGATCCTAAGAGCCGCCTCCACACCACCATGTTCCGCATGTCGGATGCCAACGGCGAGACCGTTGAGACGCACGTACAACGAGCGTATGAGATGCAGGAGATCGAGCGACTTCTCGAAGCGTCGCCGCTGGAGATCGTCGCCGCCTACGATGAGTTTGAGCTGACGCCTGCGGATGCGTCTACGGAGCGGATTCACTGGGTCGCCCGGCGCGTGTCGTAGCACGCATCGCCAGCTCGTTGACCAGGGCCCTGCAGCGAAGAAACCGGATCGGGCTGACGAGTCCGTAGCTTGCAATCCCCCCGCCTCTAAACCTGTGGAGCCCATCGTCGAGCGCATTAGCGATCCGTCCTCGTTGCCCCTGGGCGCGACGCCCACCGAGCGCCCGCTTGTGGAGCTGAAAAACGTCGCGGCCAGCTACATCGACGACGATGGCTCCAAGGTGGACGTTGCGCGCGATCTCAACCTGACGCTCTACCGGGGCGAGATGGCGTATCTGATCGGGCCGACGGGGTCGGGAAAGTCCACGCTGCTGAAGCTGCTCTACATGGACCTCAAGCCCGAGTACGGGCTGGTGCGAGTAGGGCCCTACCAGTCGGACACGACGCGAGAGCAGGACATTCCCTTTCTGCGGCGCATGCTAGGCGTTGTCTTTCAGGATTTCCAACTGCTCCCGGACCGGAGTGCCTTGGAGAACGTGTCGTTTGCTCTCTACGCGACTGGGGTGAGCGGCAAAGCGGTTCGCCAGCGCGCTCTCGGAGCCCTCGGTCAGGTGGGACTAAGCCATCGGGCAAAGGCGCGCCCGCGCGAGATGTCCGGCGGCGAGCAGCAGCGCGCGTGCATCGCTCGAGCCATCGTCAACGATCCCGTGTTGCTCCTGGCCGATGAGCCGACCGGAAACCTCGATCCACGCGTGGCCGACGAGATCCAGAAGCTGCTCGTCCGGCTCCACCGCCAAGGCACAGCCCTCCTGATGGCGACCCATGATTACCGGCTGGTCAAGGAGTTTCCCGCCCGGACCCTCGCGCTCGTTCGCGGCCGCCTCGTAGAGGTCGATGATGCGGCGGGCCTTGTCGATCGTCTTCGCCGTATCAAAGCTCAGGCGGGCGTCGACCTCGGTCGAAACGCGACCAGGGACGATCTCGAGGATCTTGAGGCCGAACGCAACGGCGAGCCGGTCCATCGCTGCGTCCACGCTCGGTCCATCGCTCTTCACCGAGTCCGCGATTGTCCCGTCGACAATGTCCGCTTACTCGGGCATCTGCGATGCC
>JBCBZH010000069.1:0-16733 GCA_039815415.1 Bacteroidota bacterium | reverse complement strand
CGAGCACGGAGGCCGCGAAGACGGCGGCCACCGAGGGCGGCACCGTCGCGCGCATCGCGTCGCTGGTGGCAGAGAAGGCTCAGTCGCTCTTGACCGCAGGCGCGGCCATGGTGGAGGCCGTCGCCAAGTTCATCGCCGACGCGGTCTCCCGGTTGGGCATCTTCTCGCTGATTGCCATCCCCGCTGGCGTTGCCGCGCTGGCGGGACTCTACCAGGGCGCGAAGAAGACGTTCGGCTTCGCCTCGGGCGGCTTCATTGGACGTCCAGGCGAGCGCGGCCACGACACCGTCCCGATCGTCGTCGGGCGCGGGGAGGCGATTCTCAATCACCACCAGCAGGCGGTCGTTGACGACGCGCTCCAGCGCTCCGGTCGAGGAGGGCTCAGCCAACTCTTCCGCGACGAGCGTCGCCCTCACTTCCGCTACAACAGTGGGGGCTTTGCAGGCTACGCACCTTTGCTCTCGAACCCTCGTTCGAACGCGGTTCGAGGCGACTCCGAGGCCCGTTCTCAGAACGTTGATCTGGGCCCTCTTCTGGTTGAGATGCGAGAAACACGGGAGCTGCTCGCCGAAGAGGTCGATGAGATCAAGCGACTGGCGAAACCCCGAGTCATGACCGGCGCCCAGGCCAGGCGGCTCTCGCGCCGGGCGAAGCGAGAGGAGACCATTAAGAGGGCCGAGAGATGACGACCCTCCAGCTTCGTGTTCGCGCCGATGATGTCACGCACACCTATGTCGATGACGACATGGGCGAGGAGTCCGTAGCAGCAGAACGAGCCTATGAGGAGGGGCAGATCGAGCAGGGCGATGTCTCGATCGAGGTCCAGTCGCCCACGCTCATCGGCATCGCCTCGCCGCTGGCGATGGGGAGCGAGCGGCATCGCGCGGAGCTTCGGGACACCGGGACGGACACCGTCCTCATTAATGGCACACTCGACGTCACGGGCATCGTGGCTGACGATCCAGCCGAGACTGATGGCCTCCGGGTGTGGACGGCGCGAGTGGTGGACACGGCTTTGGCCGACTTCCTGGCGGCCCTCAAGGGCGTCTCTCTTCGGTCTCTGGCGCCCACCGTATCTGCGCTGGCCGATGGCTACTCCGACGTCGAAACGGACGTCAGCCGTGAAAGCGGATCCACAGACAGGACCTCGGTGCGTTGGTGGAACATGCGGCGGCTCCTAGAAGCCGCGCTGGAGGCTGCTGGCGCGACCAGTGTCGTCGTTCCCGAGCTGTTCCCGCTCTCGGTTCGGTACACGTCGACCGCCACGAGCGAGGTCGAGACAGTCACAGCTGAGGACCGGGGCTATGTCGCTTTCGTCGGTCCGCTCCAGGAAGGTCAGACCGTTAACGATCCCGGCTCGACCATCCCGGATGTGACCGGCCTGGACTGGTGGCGCACGTTGCGGGATCTGCTCTCGCTCACGCTCGACGTCCGGTACGACGCCTGGCCGTCGACGAACCTGGAGGCCACGGTGTCGATCGACCTGTGGGTCGAGCCAGACGTGGCGGTGCTCTCGAAGATCGACGCACCGGGCACGGAGCGCCTGGTCCTCAATGGCTGGGACATCGAAACCGACCCTCCAGAGAAGCCTGACTTTGCCATCCAGTTCGCCAACGAGTTGGACGAGGCCGGGCTTGGGGGCAGCAGTCCAAGCCCATTTGGCGCGCGATTCGCCTCGGGCCAGTCTGCGTTCTCGACCGGAGTGCCGGGCACCGACAGCACCGTAGCTCTTCGACAGCCGCGCTACACCGATCTGGCGACGTCGGACCAGGACGGGTACACCATCCACTATGGCCGTCCCTACCTCGACGGCACGGTCTCAGAGCCGTACATCGCCTGGCTGCAGGGCGTGGGCCTCACGCACGCGCTCCACTGCTACAGCATCGAGACACCTCCGACGGACGCACCTGCTCGTGTCAATCCCGTGTGGGCGACGGCCCTGTTTGCCGGTCATGCACTGACCGCCTGGAACGTGCAGCGGGTGCAGGTGGAGCTAGACGCCGACCGGCTCAGAGACGAGGGCGTTGCTCAGCCTGATCTCCTGGCGACTCAGTACGCGCTGGAGGGCTATGGCTTCCGCACAGAATCAGTCGCCACAGACCCGGACTCTGGCGAGTTGGATGTGACCCTCGCGCGCCCCGGTGCAGGGTACGCCACGGAGGCCGCCACCGCGCTGGTTGGACCTCCCACCCTTGTCGCCCGCGTGGACTATTGGTTCACCCTCGATCAGGCCGGGGACATCGACCAGGACGGATACCACTCCTCGGCCTCCGTTTCGCCGGGCCTCGGGCTCTCGACGCCCGATCGGTACGAGGTCGAGTACTCCCTAGCGAGCCCAGCGGTGTGGCCGGGTACGCCAGGTCAGTATGTCGACCTCGGGGGCTCCTCGCAAGACGTCCACTGGCGAGCCAGGTCGATCTACGAGGCCGAAGGGTTCACGTCGGATTGGGTCTACGCCACCGCTGAGGACTGATGGCCTACCCGAACCCATCCATCGACGGCACGGTGCTCGAGCTGGCGACCTTCGACGGTCCCATGGAGGTCTTTGAGGACAATCGCTCTACCTACATCAGAGGCCGAACGCGCGTGCGCCGGAAAGGGGCTCTCGTGCTCTGGCTTGGATGGCGCTGGACGTTCCGTGGCACGGCTGGCGAATGGGCCATCGCACGCAACCTGCTCGAGGGGGACGAGACCGGCGAGTTCGACTTCTCGCCCCGTGGTGTTGGCTCGTTCCGGTGCTACTGCACGAGTGAGCTGACTAACCTGACGCCCCTCCGAGACAAGCTGGCGACCGGCGAGCTGGTGTACACCGTGCCCGTGCGTGTCGAGGCCGTTGCTCCCGTCTCTGAACGCCCGCCCGTCTACGCCACAGGCAATCTCCTCATCGACGTCGATGGCAACGCGCTCACGGATTCCGATGGCAACGCGCTCATCGCTCCACTCTAACCCCGATCTCTCGCCTCCCGATTCCATGCGCTATCTGCGACCGCTAGCCCTGCTGGTGCTGGCCCTTCTCTCGACGGTTGCCTCAGCCCAGATCTCCGGCGTCTCAGGCATCGTCTCCGAGCCCGACCTCAATACCCCGTCTGGCGGTCCACCAGAGCGCATCGTCTACGATGCCGATGGACGCTTCGCACGCGAAACACCCACTGAGATCCGCGCGGAGTGGTTTGGCGCGGCGGGCGACTCGACGAGCGATGACACAGCCGCGCTCAGAGCGGCCATCGCCTACGCCGGGCCGCTCCAACGCCCGGTCGTGCTCACGCCGGGGGCGCGCTACCGCATCACGGGCAAGCTGTGGTTGCACGAGCACTACAGCTCCATTTTCGGGCAAGGCGCCTCCATCCTGGTTGACGTTGATTCCATCGCCATCATCGCGCAGCGCACCACGGTAGACGCCACACAGCCTGTCGAGAACGTGCGCATCGACGGGCTGACGGTCCGATCCATCAATGGCAAGGGGCCGAACTCCTCGGGCTACATCCAGCTCAACCGCTGCATCGACTGCACCGTCTCGAATGTGCTCATCGAGGGCGACGCGGCGGCATTGACCGCACGCAACCGGCTCGCCAACGGCATCTCCACTTCCAACGGCTCGGGCGTCGTCTTCTCTGCCGTCACCGTCGATGGAGTCAGTAAACCGGGCATCTACTTCGCCAACGGGACCGAGTACGCGCGGTGCATCGGATGTGTGGTCCGAGGCGTCTCAGGACCGCTCGGAGACCAGCCCGGATTCTACATCTCGGGCAACACCAACATCGAGCTGGTGGGGTGTGAGTCCTATGACAACCAGGGCCACGGCGTACAGGTCTCGACCGATGGGTTCCCCTCACCCGACGGCACCGGCACGCGCCACGTACGGATCGTCGGAGGGGCATTCCACGACAACGGCAGCAACGGGCTCAACGTCGGGCACCTCTCGAACAAGCGTGTCGAGGATCTGCTGGTGACCGGGGGCAGCTACTACGCCAACAGCAACCACGGCATCAACATCGCATCGGGCGAGCGCGTGGTGATCGACGCGGTCCAGGCGTACGAGAATGATGTGGCTGGTGTGATGCTGGACAACAACAGTGGAGCCCTCACTCGCTCGACGGTACAGAACAGCCACATCTACAACAACAACGTGACGTCGAGCTACGGCGGAATCGTGATGCGGGGGACGCACTACGCGCGGGCGGTGGACAACTGGCTCTATGACGACCAGGACACGAAGACGCAGGACTATGGCTTCCTCTTCATCGTCGGAACGGGAGACGTAGCAAACCGGCACCTCTACATCGAGGGCAACCAGATCGGGGATCACGCGCTGGCGCACTTCGGCGGGAGCACGACCTCCACCATTGACGAGACAACAGGCTACATCTCAGCCTGGAGAGCTGGAAGTCCACAGAACATCAATTGGCACTTCCCGCTGCGAAGCCTCGTGCTGGATACCACAACAGGCCGGGAGTGGGTCAAGGAGGCGACGGGCACGGCGGGCTGGCGGCGGCGGACTCACCAGAGCATGGGGACGCAGACGGTGAACATGGCCGAGACGACGTTCGCCCACGGGCTGGGCTACGCACCTGGACAGGTCACGGTCACGTCGTTTGCCAATCAGACGGTGTGGCAGACGCGGGCGGCGGATGCGACGAACGTCTATCTGTCGGCGTCAGCCGACGGGACGACAGTGCGGATCCACGTCAAGTAGAGCGATTCGCGCTATGACAAACCATGTGTCGCGCTATGACAAACCATGTGTCGCGCAACAGTTGCTGGTCTACGACGACTGACGGAGGCGTCCGGCATGTCCAGAGACGCTCATGCTGGCCTGGGCGACTATTGATATATTACCCATATCCAACTCATCAGCTCGACCATGTCCGCTCCCTGGAAAGGGGTCTTCCCCGCCGTCACCACGCCCCTGACGCCCGATCACCAGCTCGACCGCGAGGCCATGCTTCGCGAGTATCGTGGCCAGATCGATGCGGGCGTCCACGGGCTGGTGGTGTGCGGATCGCTTGGCGAGAGCAGCACGCTCACCCGCGCCGAGAAGCTCGATGTCCTCTCCGCCGCCATTGAGGCCTCCGATGGGCGCGTGCCCGTGCTCTGTGGCATCGCGGAGCGGGCGACCGCCGAGGCCTGCCAGTTTGCTAAGGACGCCGCCGCCCGAGGCGCCGAGGGCTTCATGGTGCTCCCACCGCTCCTCTACGTCTCCGACGGCCCCGAGACGCTGACCTACCTCCGCACCATCGCGCAGGCCACGGACCGGCCCCTGATGATCTACAACAACCCGCCCGCCTACAAGGTGGACGTGACGCCCGAAATGTTCGCCGAGCTGGCGGACGAGCCCACCGTGGTCGCCATCAAGGAGTCCTCGGACGACGTGCGCCGCATCACGGACATCAAGAACCTCGTCGGCGACCGCTACCAGATCTTCTGCGGCGTGGACAACATCGCCCTCGAGGCCCTCGTCCTCGGCGCCGACGGCTGGCTCGCCGGACTGGTGTGCGCCTTCCCCGAGGAGACCGTCGCCATCTACGACCTCGTGCAGGCGAACCGGATTCAGGAAGCCGTCGAGATCTACCGCTGGTTCATGCCGCTCCTGCACCTCGATGTGAACCCGAAGCTGGTGCAGAACATCAAGCTGGCGCAGGCGATGGTAGGGCGCGGCTCCGAGCACGTCCGCCCGCCGCGCCTGCCGCTGTCCGGCGCCGAGCGCGAGCAGGTGGTCGGCATCATCGAGCACGCGCTGGCGAACCGCCCCGAGTTGCCTCAGCTCGAGCTGGCGTAGACGAGCACAACCCTCTCCTACGTGTCATCCTGAGCGAAGGGCGCAGCCCGCAGTCGAAAGATCTGTAATGCGACCTTCGTCTTGGGTCTAGCGCCGAGAGCAAACCAGAGGGCCTGCTCGGCACAGATCCTTCGACACGCTCAGGATGACGTTGTTGGAGATGATTGCGCTACCCCAACGCACCCCCTTCCATATTCCTATCCAGCCCTCCATCACCAGCTCGATGCCGCTCTCCCCTACCCTCGCGGAACAGGCCTACGACACCATTGAGGCGTTGATCGTGACCCTCGAGCTGGCGCCGGGCGAGGTGTTCACCGAGGGCGAACTGGGCGAGCGCGTGGGCATCGGTCGGACGCCGCTCCGGGAGGCGTTGCAACGGCTGATCGCACAGCGGCTGGTGGTGTCGATTCCCCGGCGCGGGATGCGGGTGACGGCCATCGACTTGGCCGATATGCAGGCGCTTCTCGAAACGCGCCGCGTGCTGGAACGCCTCGTCGCCCAGACGGCGGCTCGACGCGCCACGCCGAACCAACGCGATGAGCTGGCGGCCTGCGCCGACGCCGCTGAAGACGCTGCCCGCTCCGATGACCTTGCCGCCTTTCTCCGCGCCGACCGCGAGGGCGACGAGCTGCTGGAGGCTGCCTCGCGCAACCCCTACGCCACCCGCGCGCTTTCTGCGCTCCACGTCCACTGCCGCCGCCTCTGGGTCCGCTTCCGCCACGACGGCGACCTCGTAGAATCCGCCACGCTCCATGCCGCCGTCCTCCGGGCCGTCGCGGACGGAGATGACGCCGCAGCGGCTACTGCCACCGACCGCCTCCTCGACTACCTCGACGCCTTCGCGCGCGACACGCTGACTCTCAATTAGAGGGATGCGGGATAAGGGATAGATGGATGAATCTGCCTCTCTCTGCTCATCCCTCCATCCCCGATCCCTCAACCCCTCCCCTCCCTATGCTCCACGGACAGCACCTCATCGCGGGTCATCCCTCTGCCACCGCCAGCCCGACGCTGCGCGCCGCCGATCCCACTACGGGCGGTCCGCTCGACCCAGCGTTCGCGGAGGCCACGTCGGAAGAAATCGACTACGCGCTGACGCAGGCTGAGGCGGCGTTCGTCGCGGACCGTCGCCAGCCCGCGGAGACGCGCGCGGCACTTCTGGACGCGATGGCTGATGAGATCGAGGCGCTGGGCGAGAGGCTGGTGGCACGCGCCAGCTCGGAGACTGGCCTTCCGCCAGCCCGCTTCCGAGGCGAGCGGGGCCGGACGTGCGGCCAGCTTCGGATGTTCGCGAATGTGGTCCGCGATGGATCATGGGTGGACGCTCGGATCGACACCGCCCTGCCGGACCGCGAGCCGATTCCGCGCCCGGACCTCCGCCGGATGCACGTCGCGCTGGGGCCGGTGGTGGTGTTCGGCGCGAGCAACTTCCCGCTCGCCTTCTCCGTGGCCGGAGGCGACACTGCCAGCGCGCTGGCGGCAGGCTGCCCGGTGGTGGTGAAGGCTCACCCGGCGCACCCCGGCACGTCCGAGTTGGTGGCCGGTGCGGTGACGAAGGCCGTCGAGGCTGTGGGCCTGCACCCCGGCACGTTCTCGCTCGTCCACACCCGCTCAATTGAGCGCTCCACCGAGTTGGTGACGCATCCGCTCACAAAGGCCGTCGGCTTCACCGGGTCGCTCCGTGCCGGGCGCGCCCTGTTCGACGCTGCCGCCGCACGACCGGAGCCGATCCCGGTCTACGCGGAGATGGGCAGCATCAACCCGGTCGTGCTGTTGCCCAACGCGCTGGCGACCAACGGCGAGGCCATCGCCGACGGGCTGGTGGGCTCGGTCACGCTCGGCGCCGGGCAGTTCTGCACCAACCCCGGCCTCGTGATTGGCATCCAGAGCGAGGCGCTGACGCAGTTCGCCGAGCGCGTGGCCCAGACAATCCAGAAGGCCTCAGCCTTCACGATGCTCCACAGTGGCATCCAGAGCGGCTACGAGGCAGGCGTGGCACAGTGGAACTCCGTGGACGGCGTGACGATGCTGGCGACGGGCGGCGAGGGCGACACCGCGACGCCAGCTCGCGCCGCTGTCGCCACCGTCGATGCACAGACCTTTCTCGCCAGCCCGGCGCTCCACGAGGAGGTCTTCGGCCCCGCCACCCTTCTTGTCCAGGCCGCGGATGCCGACGAGCTGGCGACCGTCGTGGCCACTATCGACGGCCACCTCACCGGCACCCTCTGGGGAGCCGACGACGAGCTGGCGGCTCATGAGGCGCTTGCCGCCACGCTGGCGCGACGCGTCGGGCGGCTCCTCGTTCGCGGCTTCCCGACGGGCGTGGAGGTCAGCCCGGCGATGAACCACGGCGGCCCCTATCCTGCCACCACGAACGTGCGGTCGACCTCAGTCGGCACGGCAGCCATTGAGCGCTTCGCCCGCCCGATCTGCTACCAGAACGTCCCCGCTGCTCTTCTCCCCCCTGAGCTTCAGGACGCCAACCCGCGCGGCCTCTGGCGAATGGTGGATGGAGAGCAGACGCGGGAGCCGCTGACCTGACATCAAAGCCCTCTTCATCCCTTCTGCCCCACCATCCCGCTAAGGGTGGAAAGACACGAGAGGGTGGAGAGGATCTCCACACGTCACCGGAGCGCCCCATGCGTCACACCTTCTCCTGCATTGAGGCCCACACCTGCGGCAACCCGGTCCGCGTGGTGCGCGAAGGCGGTCCTCAGCTCGAGGGCGACTCCATGAGCGCGCGTCGCCAGCACTTCCTCGCGGAATACGACTGGATCCGCACTGGGCTGATGTTCGAGCCCCGCGGACACGATATGATGTCGGGCTCGATCCTCTACCCACCCACCCGCGACGACTGCGACGTGGGCGTGCTGTTCATCGAGACCAGCGGGTGCCTGCCGATGTGCGGCCACGGCACCATCGGCACGGTGACTGTGATGCTGAAATACGGGCTGGTGACGCCCGCGACGCCCGGCGTGGTGCGGCTCGACACTCCCGCCGGGCGCGTGGATGCCACCTACACGGAAGAGAACGGACGCATCCGGTCGGTCCGCCTCACCAACGTTCCGTCATTCCTGGCGGCTGAAGGCCTTGAGGTAGAGCACCCGGAGTTAGGCCCGCTATCGGTGGACGTGGCCTACGGAGGTAATTTCTATGCGATTATCGAGGCACAGTCTGGGTTTCTGGACATCGCGGACCACACGGCGGCAGATCTCGTCCGGTGGAGCCCCACCCTCCGTTCTTGTTTGAACGAGTTGTTTATCTTTGAGCACCCGGACGACCCCACCATCGGGGGCCTCAGCCACATCTTGTGGGCGGGCGCTCCCACACATCCGGACGCCGATGCCCGCAATGCGGTGTTCTACGGCAACAAAGCGATCGATCGCTCGCCATGCGGTACGGGTACCAGTGCTCGCATGGCGCAGCGGTCGGCGCAAGGACTCCTCGCGCCGGGCGAGGACTTCGTTCACGAGAGCATCATCGGGAGCCTGTTCCGAGGGCGCATCGAAGCCACGACGAAGGTTGGCGAGCACCCTGCCATCGTTCCGAGTGTGGAAGGCTGGGCGCGTGTGATGGGTGAGACCACCTGGTTCATCGACGCCGAGGATGACCCGTATGCTCACGGCTTCCAGGTGATCTAGATGACGTACGTCGAGCTGGCGGATCGTGCGGATGTCGTGGTGGTCGGCAGTGGCGCCATCGGGTTGTGTGCGGCGCGCGCGCTCCAGCGGCGAGGGCGCGAGGTAACGGTGCTCTCGCGTGAGTCGGTCGGCGTCGGTGCCTCGGCAGGCAATGCGGGGATGGTGACGCCGAGCCACTTCGTGCCGCTGTCGTCGCCCGGTGTGGTCGCACAGGGCCTCCGGTGGATGCTCAACCCCGCCAGCCCGTTCCACATTCGCCTCCGCCCAAACCTCGAGCTGACGCGGTGGCTCTGGCTGTTCTGGCGCCACTGCACAGAAGGCCACGTCCGCACCAGCGCGCCCATCCTGCGCGACTTGGCGCTCGCCAGCGTGGACCTCATGGGTGCCCTGCAGGACGACGTGGGCCAGATCGGCTATGCCCAGACCGGCCTGCTGATGGCCTACCGCACCGAGAAAGGCCGCAAGGCCGACCTCGAGCTGGCGGACCATGCCGAGGCGATGGGCCTGGAGGTGGAGCGAGTGGACGCAGCGGCCCTGGCCGAACGCGAGCCGACGTTCAGCTCTGACCTCCTGGGTGCCGTGCTCCACAAACAGGATGGCCGCGTGGACCCGGATGCACTCCTTCGCCAGCTCGAGGCCGCGCTTACGCGCGACGGCGCCACGATCCGCACCGGCCTCGAGGTGACGGCGCTCGCACCTCAGCCCGACGGCTCGACGTGCGTACACACCTCAACCGGCGAGGTCCGAGCTGAGACCGTCGTGCTGGCGGCGGGATCATGGACGGGGCGCCTCACGAGGTCGCTCGGCCTCCGGGTTCCGCTTCAGCCCGCGAAGGGCTACAGCGTCACCACACCGCTTCCCGAGACGCCGCCGACCCTGCCGACCATCTTCACGGATGACAAGGTGACCGTGACACCGCTGCCGGATCGGCTCCGGTTCACCGGGACGCTGGCTCTGACCGGCTTCGATCCGTCGGTGAATGAGCGGCGTGCGGGTCCCATTCGCCAGCTTGCTGCGCGCTACGCGCCCGAGGCAACGGAGATGGAGATGTGGTCGGGCTACCGGCCCTGCTCACCAGATGGCCTGCCGTTCATCGGCCCAGTCCCCGGAGCCCCCAGCGTGTGGGTGGCGACCGGCCACAGCATGATGGGCCTCATGCTGGCACCCGTAACTGGCGAACTCGTGGCCGAGCTGGCGATGGGCGAGCCGACGACCGTGGACACTCGGCCGTTTCAGGCAGATCGCTTCTCGCGCTCGACGCTCTGGAACATCTGGCCCTAAGGCAACCGCCCGGGCAGGATCTCGCTAGGCCCTGGACGGCAGCGCCGGCTCTGTCACTGATGCGACCTTCGATGTCGTCCCACCCACGTGTTCGAGGTGACGACCAAATCGGTGCATGACGAACAAGTGAGCGAGGGCCTGCGTGAACCGGTAGAGCCCCCACGGCAAGCGCGGCGCGAAATCGTGGATGGCCGCAATCAGGCAGTCGCCGTCTAGAACAGAGCGGAACTCGAGGCGTGCGCGGCGGCCGGTGTCCCGGTCGGCGAGGATGCCGCCGGTCACGTAGAACAGTGCGCGGTCAGACGTGCTTCGGGCTGGCGAGTACGTCAGCTCGAGGACGGGGCGAGGGAGCGGGCGGACGTGAAACGAAGCGTGGTACTCGTCCTCAGTTTCATCGACCCGCACCTTGATGATTGACCCGGCGAACCCGTCCAGCCAGCGCATGTACTCGCGGCCTGCCCACTCGGCGGTACGGCCAGTGGGGAGGTCGAACCGCTGGACGGACCGAACGAGTTGTGCCTCACGGATGGTGGCGTCATCTTTCTTCCGGATCGACTGGCGCGGGTCCGGCTGCAGCGTGCCGTCGGGGGTCACCGACGTACGGAGAGCGTCTTCAAACGAGAGGGCATCCGGGAGAAGCTCGCGGAGGAGCCGATTGTCCTGCGCTACCATGTCGTGTCGCAGGCTAGCAACAAGAGGCCCTGCAAGGGCTCGAGGGCTTCCCGTCACGAGACTCACCCACAGGGTAGAGAGTCGAGGCGTGATGAGGGGAATGCCGAACATGGGCCGTTCGAGATTCATCACGTCTGCCGTCTGCTCCATCATCTCGCGGTAGTTCATCACGTCCGGACCGGCCACATCGAACACCCCCTCGTAGGCGTCCGGCTTCCCCAGGACATGCTCGATGGCTCGGACCACGTCCCGGAGCGCGATCGGCTGCGTATCCGAGTCCGTCCAGGCCGGGAGGACCATCGCCGGGAGGCGACGAACCAGGTTGACGAGAATGCGGAGCGAGGAGCCGCCAGGCCCAACCACCAGCCCGGTGCGCAGCGTCGTCACAGGGACACCGTGCGCGGCGAGGGCTTGCTCCACTTCGTAGCGGCTGCGGAGATGCCGCGAGAGATCCTCGGTGTCCTCCGGCAGAAGCCCACTGAGGTACACGATCTGGCGGAGACCACAGGTTCGCGCCGCACGCGCGAAGTTGTCCGCCAGCAGCAGGTCCAGGTCGGCGAACGACGCCTGCGTCAGGCGCGACGACGGCAGCATCGAGTGGACGAGATAAACCGCCACGTCTACGTCGCGCAGGGAGCGCTCGAGGTCAATCAGCGAGTAGAGGTCGCAGTGCCTCCACTCGACGGGGTCGTCCGAATCTCGCTGGGCAGCGCGGTTGGGCGATCGCGTCAGCCCGACGAGCCGGGCCTTGTCCGCGAGAGCAAACCGCAGGGCCGTCCCCACAAAGCCGGTGGCGCCAGCGATGGCGACGGTCGGGCGGGAACCAGAGGGCGGGTCCGTCACGGCCTCAGCGCCGCGACCCAATGAGGAACCCTGCCGCGAACGCCAGCCCGATGGTGAGCCAGGTTTGCTGCGTGTCGTTCAGTGCG
The DNA here is from genome assembly GCA_039815415.1 of Bacteroidota bacterium. Taxonomy (GTDB): domain Bacteria; phylum Bacteroidota; class Rhodothermia; order Rhodothermales; family Rubricoccaceae; genus JBCBZH01. The sequence goes on along the minus strand of JBCBZH010000069.1, from coordinate 4,434 downwards.
TCGAGCGGATTGGCCACCTCGACGGCTGGGAGGCCGAGCGCTTCGAACAGGCGGCCGGAGTCGGCGGACGGCCCAACCGTCGCAACCTGGCGCCCGCCGACGATCACGTCCACGTCCACGCCGAAGGCGTCGAGCGTGTCGGTAATGGCCCGCACGAGATGGCGCCCCGGGCGCTGGCTCTGAAAGAGACGCCACGCGGTCTGCGGCTCATCGACCTCGATGCGCAGCCGGTCGCCGTCGCCTCGAATGGCGACGGGGTGGCCGTCTACACGGAGGTTGAGGTCGTCGTCGATGGCGAGCCGACGCCCGGAAGGCAGGCGGGGCACTGCTACGAGGTTTTCTTGGCTGCGCCGCCGTTCTCGTCGTCTCGGGTGCGGATGCGGACGGTGCCGCTCATCTGCCACTTGGCGTGCGTGGCGTTGGCGCCCGTGCCGCTCGGAACCATCAGCTCGAAGTCGTCGAACTCGTAGGCGATCTCGGCGCCGCGGCCGGTGAGCTTGTCGTAGAGGCCGATGGCCAACTCGGGCCAGGTCTGGGTTTGCGTGTCTGCCATGGAATTGGAGGATGAAGTGATGTGTGGTTTATGGGAGGCCACTCCACACGGTTCCTCACGTTCCTGACTTCACACGCCACGGCCCGTCGAGCTGACGACCGAGACCGCCAGCTCGAGGGGGACTCTAGTAGGCCTCGACGTGGACGCCTGCAACGGCCCGGCCGGACGGGTCCGCGGCGTTGGCGAACGACGCATCCCAGGCGAGCGCCTCCGGCGTGGAGCACGCCACCGACTTGCCGCTCGGGACGGTGAGTGCGCAGGCGTCGTGCGGGTAGTGCTCCTCGAAGATGGTCCGGTAGAGGTAGCCCTCCTTGGTGTCCGGCGTGTGGATCGGGAAGCGGTACTCGGCCTGGGCCATCTGCTCGTCCGAGACCTGCTCCTCGGCGTAGGCCTTCAGGCTGTCGATCCACGAGTAGCCGACGCCGTCGGAGAACTGCTCCTTTTGGCGCCACGCCACTTCCTCGGGAAGCATGTCTTCGAAGGCCTCGCGGAGGATGTACTTCTCCATCTTGCCGTCGGTGGACATCTTGGCCGCAGGGTTCAGGCGCATGGCGGTGTCGAGGAAGCGCTGGTCGAGGAACGGCACGCGGGCCTCGATGCCCCAGGCCGCCATCGACTTGTTGGCGCGGAGGCAGTCGAACGAGTGCAGGCGGTCGAGCTTGCGAACGGTCTCCTCGTGGAACTCCTGGGCGTTGGGTGCCTTGTGGAAGTAGAGGTAGCCACCGAAGATCTCGTCGGAGCCCTCGCCCGAGAGGACCATCTTGATGCCCATCGCGCGGATGCGGCGGGCCATCAGGTACATCGGCGTGGACGCCCGGATGGTGGTCACGTCGTACGTCTCGAGGTGGTAGATGACGTCCGCCAGCGCGTCGATGCCCTCCTGGACGGTGAAGTGGAAGCTGTGGTGCTGCGTCCCGATGTGATCTGCCACCTTCTGCGCCGCCGCGAGGTCTGGGCTGCCCTCCAGGCCGATGGCGAATGAGTGGAGCGTCGGCCACCAGGCATCGGTCTCGCCGCCCTCCTCGACGCGCTTGGACGCGTACTGCTTGGCGACCGCGGCGGTGATGGACGAGTCCAGGCCGCCGGAGAGGAGCACGCCGTAGGGCACGTCGGTCATGAGCTGGCGGTGGACGGCCGCTTCAAGGGCATCGCGGACGGCCTGCGGGCTGGCGTCGTTGTCCTTGACGGCCTCGTAGGTCGTCCAGTCGTAGGTGGTGAAGCGGCGCGGCTCGCCGACCTCGCTGTCCCAGACGTGCCCCGGAGGGAAGACCTCGATTTGCTTGCACACCGGCACGAGGGCCTTCATCTCGGAGGCGACGTAGAGCGTACCCTGCGCGTCGCGCCCTGTGTACAGCGGCATCACGCCCATCGGGTCGCGGGCGATGAGGAAGCGGTCGCGTTCGGTGTCCACCAGCACGAAGGCGTAGATGCCAACGAGCTGGTTGAGGAAGTCGGCGCCGTGCTCGCGGTAGAGCGGGAGCAGCACCTCGCAGTCGGAATTGGTCTTGAACGCGTAGGGCTCGGCCAGCCCGGCGCGCAGCTCGCGGTGGTTGTAGATCTCGCCGTTGACCGCCAGCGCGTGGGTGCCGGACGCGTTCAGGAGCGGCTGGGCGCCGTTGATCACGTCCACAATGGCGAGGCGCTCATGGGCGAGCACGGCGCGGTCCGAGGCAAAGACGCCGGACCAGTCGGGGCCGCGGTGGCGCTGGATGCCGGAGAGGCGGACGGCGGTGGCGCGGGCATCGGCGGGATCGCCCTGGATGTCGAGGAGGCCGAGGATGGAGCACATGGCAGTGGGGGACGCGTGAGAGAGACGGACGGGCGGAGAGACACAAAAAAAAGCGGCCCCTCGGGTGGAGGAGCCGCTAGGACAGTCGGGCGGGATCTGCTAGTCTGTTCCCACACGCCATCCGCGACACCTCCGGGAGGCATTCGGATTCAGATTGGCGTTAGGGCGATTCAGGGTCATGGCAGATGCCGGGTGGGCCGCAAGGGTACGCACTCGGCCTCCGTGAAGCAAGGGCGAAGCGGAGGACGGCGTCTGCTCCTGCGGCGCAGGCGGCAGATCTGGCCTCGAGCGTGCGATGCTTCAGAGAGAGTATCGGCGGGCGAGCGGAGGGCTAAACCGCGTGCGCCAGCTCGAGGCCGTGATGGTGGGCGGTACGTTTCGGTCTCCGGTTTCCAACCTCGGATGCGTCACGGATTGACCTGTATTGCCCTCGCCCCCTGGCTGACCGCCGGTAGTGCCGTGGTCTGGGCACAGTCCGCACCATTGGCGGATTCCTCAGCGTGGGAGCCATTGGGAGACCGGTTAATGATCGAGAGCTTTGCGTTCACCGGCAACCCCGAGCAGCCCTTGGTGTGGGCACTTGGTGTTGGTCTTAGAACGATACAGGATGTGTCAGGACCCTGGACGGAGGTTGGCCGAACCAGACCACGGTTCGGCTCGATTCAATTCTATGACCAAGATCTATCAACCCCAGATACCATTTTCGCGGGCGCCTCTCTGTACGGCTCGACGGACGGCGGACAGACGTTCGTTCGGATAGAGCCAGCCACGAATCTGGGCGGGTCCACCGGGGTCGACGGACCGGGATTCGACTTCACCTATCCCGGCGTTGGATACAGCAGGCGCATCGTTGCAGGCGACGGCCCCGGCTTTCTCTTGTCTACCGACGTAGGCGATACCTGGGCATCCGCTGACACCACGCCACCGCTCTACGACTCTTCCATCAAGGCGCTTCGATCCGGGCGCATCCTCGCTGCAGGCTTCTACGGAGCCGTTCTCTCCGACGATGGCGGCCACACCTGGCACCACATCCCGGCACTCTACGACACCGAGCGGATTCGCTTCGACGTTCGGCGCATCGCGGTTCTGCCTGGTTTCGTCACTGGCCAACCAGGCGACTCGCAGGAAGGCCGCGTGGTGCTCTCGGGCACGCAGGGCGGCAGCGACGGTGGCTGGTTCCAGTGGTTCTCCGATGATGAAGGCGAGACGTGGACACGCACGCTCCAACCTGGCGATGCGGGATGCGGCAATGGTGTGGACATCGTCCCCTTGGCGGGAGAAACGGGATCACCCGGTGATGTGGCCGCGGTGACATGCCAGGGCTGGGTGCTGCTCTCCCATGATGGCGGCGAGACGTGGGTGGAGATCGGGCGGGTACCGGGTGTCTCGTCAGAAACCAATACCATCGTGAAGACAGCCGCTCTAGGCCCAGATGGCCGCCTCTACGTGGGGACGAGCTACCTCGGGCCGGGGGATGCCTACTCGTACCGCTCGAAGTGGCGGGCGCGAGATGGCTTCGCCGTCGCCTCCAGCGACCGCCCCGAGGAGAGCGCAGTCCGCCTGACCGTCAGCCCCAACCCCGCTCGCCAGCGCGTCGAGCTGGCGCTCTCAGGCACCGTTCGACAGCCCGTGGAGGTCGTTGTCTCCGATGCGCTGGGGCGGGAGGTGGCCCGGACCGAGCTGGCGGCAGGGGCGAACCGCGGGGCGGCGTCAGCCAGCTGGCGGCTGGATGTGAGCGGCTGGGCGCCGGGCGTCTACCACGCTCGAGTCGTGGGCGCCCCCCAGCGCGAGGCCGTGCGGTTCACCGTGGTGCGGTAGGCACAGCACAACGCTACCCTCTTGCCGTCATTCCTGCGAAGGCAGGAATCCACTTGTCCCCTCGACGCCGCCAGCCCAATGCCTCTCTCCCCTTCAAAGCGCGGCGTCGTCTACATCCTCGCCAACCGACGCCACGGAACGCTCTACGTCGGCGTCACCAGCAACCTGGCTGCACGGATGCAAACGCACAAAGGACCGGATGCCACAGGGTTTGTCCGCCGCTACGAGGTCACTCGACTCGTCTATGTGGAGGAACACGACAGGATCACCGCTG
>JBCBZH010000346.1:0-3686 GCA_039815415.1 Bacteroidota bacterium | reverse complement strand
GTAACGGGCCTGCCTGACGTGTCCGCAGTTCAGGAGGTCGCACGCATTCGCGAACCGGACCATCCCGGCGGCTTCCACAACATCTTTGTGTACAAGCATTCGGATGGCCGGGTGCTCCTCATCACGACGGTCCAGGGGCCCTCGGCGCACGTGTACGATCTGGAGAAGGTGGTCTCCGGTGATGCCGAGAACGCGCTGGTGGGGCGCATCCCAAATCCGAATGAAGGCCGCCGTGCTTACCACGATTTCTACGCGGCCTACCACCCGGACACCGGACAGGACCGTTTTTACGGGGGCGGCGTGGGCGGCTACTACGTCTATGACATCTCGAACATCGAGAGCCCGGAACTCGTGGTGACGCTCGTCGGCATCGAAGGTGTGCGCAATGGGCACACGTTCACGCCGAGCCCGGACGGTCGCTATGTGATCGCTGAGACCGAGTACCGCTGGGCGCCTCTCCGCATCTTCGACCTCCAGCCTGCGCTTGAGGGCGAGGCGACCAACATCCGTGTACCCATCAGCGCGTGGACGGCGCACTGGGACAACCTCGTTCACAATCATGAGGTCCGCTGGCCCTATGTGTTCGTCTCTGGCTACCTCGACGGCCTCCAGGTGTTCAGCATGGAGAATCCGGAAGACCCGTTGACGGTGGCCTACTACGACACGTACCTCGGCGGGCGAGTCGAGGGCCGCACAGGCGAGTTCAACGGCGCCTTCGGCATTGATGTGCGCAACGAAGACGGCCTCATCGTGATCTCGGACATGAGCACCGGCTTCTGGACGTTCCGTATGGAGGGCTTCAATGGCTGGGACGGCACGGACTGGGGCGTCCCCAACATCTCGAGCGTTCAGGACTGGGACAACGGCCCGACCGGCTCGCCCTGAGCCGGGTTGTGTTCTCGCCAGATCGAGGCCGGTTCTCGAGCTGGTGTCCGTCTCGATCTCCGTTCTCCCTACATGTCATCCTGAGGAGCGGAGCGACGAATGGATCTCAACGCCAACGCGATCGCCATGTATCACCGGAGGTCAGGGCTAGATGCCTCGGCGTTGAGATCCTCCATTTCATTCAGGATGACAACGATGGGGACGCGCTGAACCACCCGTAGACTGTCTGCGTCCCATTCGCCTCGCTGTTGGCCTCTACTCCAATGCGCTTCGTTCTCTCTGCTGCTGTCCTCGCCGCTCTCTTGGTCGTCCCCCGATGGGCAAGCCCTGCCGAGGCCGCCCCGCCGGATCGCCAGCTCGACCTGCGCGCTTTTGAGCTGGCGTGTGTGTCGTCGGACCCGGACCCGCCGGAGTACTACGCCATCGACCTGGTGACCACCAAGCGCGTACCCGGCAGCCGCCGCGCCACCGGCGTGGCCGATGTGACCTTCCGCCGCTCGCCCTTCGGCATCGCGCTCTCGCCGACCGGCGAGTATGTCTACGACCTTTCCATCGCCATCGACGAGCTGGCGCCTGCGCGAACCGGCGCCTACGTCGTGTGGGTAACCACGCCGGACCTGTCGCAGGTAGAACGCATTGGTGTGCTCGACGGCACGCACCGCATCCGAGGCGATGTGTCGTGGAACAAGTTCCTCGTGGTCGTCTCGCACGAGGAGAACCCCGAGGCCGTCCAGCGATGGAGCGGCCCCATTGTGCTCCGCGGGATGTCGCGCAGCGGCATGATGCACACGATGGCAGGTCACGGTCCCTTCGACACCGAGCCCTGCGCGGTGTACGGGTATCAGTGATGGTCGCCAGCTCGATGAGTTTTTCTGCACGTCTCGCCCTGTCTGTCATGCGCCTCGTTTCGAGTCTTGTCCTGCTTGCCCTTCTCGCCAGCCCGGCGGTCGCTCAGGACCACACGGGGCACGAGGGCATGAACCACGGCCAAGCGGACCCGGACAGCGTGGACCACAGCCAGATGGATCATGGCAGCATGGACCACAGTGGAATGGACGATGGTGGCATGGACCACAGCATGCACGCGGGGCATGACATGGGCGCCATGAGCATGGGCGACAGCCTTACGTGGCGCATGGTCCCAATGGACCCGAACATGCCCATGATGCCGGGCATGATGAACGAGCTGCCGCCCGTTGGGCCGTTCCTGGCAGGCGAGGGGATGGATCCCATGATGCTTCCCGAGGGCGAGCCGCGCCAGATCGTTGAGATGGCGGATGGGGATACGCTCCACCTGGATGCGTCGCTCATCCGCCGTACCATCGGGGGCAAGACGGTTGTGATGTACGGATACAACGGGCAGTATCCGGGTCCGCTGATCCGCGCCGACCGCGGCTCGAAGGTGATTGTCAACTTCACCAACAACATCGAGATGCCGACGGTGGTGCACTGGCACGGCCTCCGGCTTGACAATCGCTTCGATGGCATCCCGGGCGTGACGCAGGCACCCATCGAGGTGGGGGAGTCGTTCATGTACGAGTTGATCTTCCCCGACACCGGCATCTACTGGTACCACCCGCACATGCGGGAGGACATCCAACAGGACCTGGGGCTCTACGGCAACCTGCTCGTGGATCCCATCACCGAAGGCTACTACCAGCCCGTCAACCGCGAGGAGGTCATCATCCTCGATGACCTGCTCATGGATGCCAACGGGATCCTGCCCTACGGCGATACGTCGCCCACGCACACGCTCATGGGGCGCTTCGGCAACGTCATGCTCGTCAACGGCACGACGGACTACGAGTTGGCGGTGGACAAGGGCGATGTGGTGCGGTTCCACATCACGAACGTCGCCAACACGCGCACCTTCAACGTGGTGTTCGGCGGCGCGCCCATCAAGATCGTCGCCTCGGACGTGTCCAAGTACGAGCGCGAGGAGCGCGTCGGGTCGGTTATCATCGCGCCTGCGGAGCGCTACGTGGTGGAGGTGATGTTCGAGGAGAGCGGCACATTCGCCATCACCAACACCATCCAAGCCATCAACCACTTCCGGGGCGAGTTCTACCCGCACGTCGACACGCTGGGGACCGTCGCCGTCTCGGATACGCCCGCCCGCCCGTCGTACCGCGAGGCCTTCGAGACGCTTCGCGAGAACGCCGACGTGGCCTCGGACATCGAGCGCTTCCGCGAGCACTTCGACCGCCTGCCCGACCACCAGCTCGAGCTGACGCTCAAGCACCAGGGCCTGCCGCTCTCGACCGTCCGCATGATGGAGGTGGACACGCTCTACAAGCCGCCCATCGAGTGGAACGACACCATGCCGATGATGAACTGGCTCTCGACCGGCGAGCAGGTGACGTGGATCCTCCGCGACCCCGAGACGGGCCGCGAGAACATGGACATCCACTGGGCCTTCGAGACCGGCGACGTGGTCAAGATCCGGCTGTTCAACGACCCGAAGACGTTCCACCCGATGAACCACCCGTTCCACGTCCACGGCCAGCGGTTCTTGGTGGTCTCGATCGACGGGGTGGAGAATCCGAACCTGGTGTGGAAGGACACGGCCATCGTGCCGGTCGGCTCCACGATGGACATTCTTGTGGACATGACCAACCCTGGCGAGTGGATGGCGCACTGCCACATCGCCGAGCACTTGCACGCGGGCATGATGCTCCACTTCACGGTCACGGGCGAGAACACGACGTTTCTGAGCGCGGAGTAGGCCCCACGAAAATCGGGCGCTTCCCGATCTTTGCGTCAATACCCACGGGTTTGCCCCCCTTGTCGTCGACAAAGGC
>JBCBZH010000402.1:0-2136 GCA_039815415.1 Bacteroidota bacterium | reverse complement strand
GACAACGTCTGGGAGTTCGACTTCGTCCGGCCGGCGCTGACGCGAACGCCCGAGACGCCGAATGGAGCGGGCGTCGAGCTGCTGAATGTTACCTACAACGGCCGCCTTGTCTTCCGCCGCGCTGGCGTTCCCGTGCTCAATGTGGAGTACGACGAGAACCCATACGGCTGCTCCTGCTTCCGGGACTGGCAGTTCGAGGAAGCCCCCTTCGAGGCGGGCGAGCCGCTGTCGGGCAACCGATCCTGTGTGGCCCTCCCGGATGCAGGGAGCGTCATCAGCACCTGCGAAACAGGAGAGGGTGGTGACATCGGCTCATTTCGAGGCGTCTCGTTCGAGGACTACGGCACAGAGCTGGTGATCACGTCGGCCATGAAGGCCGGGTGGTACCGCTACCGCATGAAGTGGCACCTCTATGACGATGGCCGCATCTGGCCCGAGTTCTCGTTCACCGCCGCGGAGTCCGTCTGCACCCAGGCCGCCCGGCGCCACCACGCCTACTGGCGCTTCGACTTCGACCTGGACGGGACGCCTGCCAACGACGAGATCCTGGAAGTCCTCAACGGCACGGAGCGCGTGCTCACCTCGGAGGCCTCGCGGACGTGGGCGGACGCGCCCTCGGCCACCCAGTGGCGCGTCCGCGACCGAGACACCGGATTCGGCTACACCATCGAGCCGAGCGAGACCGACCTCTTGCTGCCGGTCGATGCCTACTCCAAGACCGACGCGCTGGTGCTCCGCTACCGCGAGGACGAGATGGGCGACGGCGACGGCCTCTGCGATTTCGACTTCGGCCCTCTCGCCAACAACGAGTCCCTGACCGGCGAGGACGTGGTGTTCTGGTACAGGTCCTCCGCGTCCCATGAGGGGGGCAACCCCTACCGCTGTGATATCGTCGGGCCGACCCTTCGCCCGTTCGGCCTGATCGAGCCCCTTCCGCTCGACCAGACGGCGGAGGTGCAGGCTGCGCGGCCCAACCCGTTCACGCCGCGCACCTCCGTCCGCTTCCGCGTCCAGACGGCCCAGGATGTACGCGTGACGCTCCACGACTCTCTCGGGCGTCGCATCCGCGACCTCTTCGACGGCCCGATGGCGGCCAACCGCTACGAGACCGTCCAGATCGATGGCAGCGGGCTGGCGACCGGCACCTATGTGGTTGTTCTGCAGGGCGAGACGGCTCGCGCCAGCACGCGCGTGGTCCTGGCGCGGTGAGCACCTACGACATCGCCATCGTCGGCGGCGGACTCGTCGGGCTGGCGACGGCGTATCACCTCTCTGGAAGCGAGCTCCGCATTCTCGTGCTGGAGAAGGAGGCCGCCGTCGCCCTGCATCAGAGCGGACGCAACTCGGGCGTGATCCACGCGGGGGTCTACTACCGACCGGGCAGCCAGAAAGCCCGCCTAAGCCGCACCGGGAAAGCCGCCCTCGAAGCGTTCTGCGAGGCGGAAGGCATCTCGTTCACCCGGTCGGGGAAGGTGGTGGTTGCTGTCACGGAGGATGAGATCCCGCGCCTTCGCCAGCTCGAGGCACGCGCGCGAGCGAACGGCGTCGAGCTGGAGGCGGTGGGACCGGAGCAGCTGCGAGAGATCGAGCCCCACGCGGCGGGCGTGGCGGCCCTCTGGGTGAAAGAGACCGGCGTGGTGGACTTCGCAACGATCGCGGCTCGGCTGGCCGAGCGGCTCGCCGAGCGTGGCGTGGAGATCCGAACCAACACGCAGGTCACCGGCGGACGCGAATCGGCCTCCGCCGTGGACCTTGAGACGACCTATGGACCTGTCCGGGCGGGCGTTCTCGTGGGCTGCGCCGGACTCTGGGCCGACCGGCTGGCGCGCCTCTTTGGCCTGGACCCGGGCGTTCAGCTCGTCCCGTTCCGAGGTGAGTACGCCGCCCTCCGCTCCGAAGCGTCTCATCTGGTCCGAGGCCTCATCTACCCGGTTCCAGATCCCTCCTTCCCCTTCCTCGGCGTCCATCTGACACGGACGGTGACAGGCGTGGTGGAAGCAGGACCGAGCGCCGCGCTGGCCTTTGCCCGCGAGGGCTACACATGGTCCACGCTCCGCCCATCCGAGCTGGCGGAGTCGCTGGCGTACCGAGGCTTCCGCCAGCTCGCTCGGCGCCACTGGCGGATGGGGCTCGGCG
>JBCBZH010000055.1:0-18536 GCA_039815415.1 Bacteroidota bacterium | reverse complement strand
TTCGGGTGGTTGGAAGGCTACCGTCGGTTGTCGAAGGACCATGAGCGGCTGTGCCGGACGAGTGAGGCGATGGTTCTGCTGGCGATGTCGCGGCTGATGCTCAACCGCATTCGGTGATCCCAAACAGCCTCTCAGAATGACACTATGGGGAAGGATGTCGCCAGCTCGAGGCACACCGCTCGAGTTGGCGAACCAATTCCCGTTTCCTCATTCTTGTTTCCTCCCGACCTGCTACTCGCCCTGTGCCAGCGAGTAGGCGCGCTCGCCGTCGAAGAGGTACAGGTTCTCCGTCTTGATGACGTCCATCCCGGCGTCCACGAGGCGGCGCTGGAGATCCACCACATCGGACGGCGTGACAGCGGCCCCATCCGGGTTGGTGAAGCGGCAGCGCCAGTGGTCGGTCCAGAACGTCTCCGGGAGGCCATCCGGGTACACCTTCACGCCCCGGTTGGTGATGAGCTTGAGCCGCAGCGGCGCGTCACTGAGCGAGCGGAGTTGGTCGCCGATCACATCGGGCTGGCGACCGTCCTCGTCCCAGTCGAGGAAAACGTCTACACCCACGAGCGTCTTCTCTACGCGCGGCGAGGGGTTGACCGGGACGGTCACCTCGGCGTCGGTGTAGTGCGCCGCCGGGAGCGTCTCAGGCGTCTGGCCGAGGCGCTCGATGATGGCGTCGGCGAACTCGGCGGTTGTGACCTTCCGCGTGCTCGTCTCCTCGCGGTAGATGTCGCCGGTGTGGATGCCCGCCTCGAGCGTAGCCAGCCAGGCGTTCTCGATGGTCTCCGCGATGCGGTCGTGGTTGAGGTGATCGAGCATCATGATGGCCCCACGCAAGAGCCCCGACGGGTTGGCGATGCCCTGTCCGGCGATGTCCGGCGCGCTCCCGTGAACCGCCTCGAACATGGCAACGTCGGTGCCGATGTTGGCCGATCCCGCCAGCCCGACCGACCCGGACGCCTCGGCAGCAATGTCCGAGATGATGTCCCCGTAGAGGTTAGGCGCCACGATCACGTCGAACGTCTCGGGCCGCGCGCCCACGAGCGCCGCGCCGATGTCGATGATCCGGTGGCTGGACTCGATCCCCGGGTACTCCGCTGCGATCTCATCGAACACCCGGTGGAAGAGCCCATCGGTGAACTTCATGATGTTGTCCTTGGACATGCACGTCACGCGCTGGCGGCCGTGCGCGCGAGCGTACTCGAAGGCGTAGCGGACGATGGCCTCGGTGCCGGGCCGCGTGATGAGCTTGAGCGTCTGCGTGACCTCGGTCGTCTGCCGGTGCTCGATGCCCGCGTAGGTGTCCTCCTCGTTCTCGCGGATGATGACGAGATCGATGCCCGGGTGCGGCGAGTCCACGTACGGCGTGTAGCTCTTGACGGGCCGCACGTTGGCGAACATGCCGAGCGACTTGCGGAGCGTCACGTTGAGGCTCTTGTAGCCGCCGCCCTGGGGCGTGGTGATGGGCGCCTTGAGTAGAATCTTGTTCTCCCGGATGGCATCCCACGATTCCGGCGAGATGCCCGACGTGTGACCGCTCTTGTAGACCGCCTCGCCCACTTCAACCGTCTCGTAGCGGAGCGGCGCCCCGGCGGCCTCCAGCACGCGGACCGTCGCTCGCATGATCTCGGGTCCAATGCCATCTCCGTAGGCAACCGCGACGGTCGTCAACTCGTCGGTGGGCGTTTCAGGGGTGTCTGTAGTGGCAGGGACAGGAGTCATCAACAGGGATCAGGATGGGACACGCCGACGAGTACCGAGGCGTGTAGAGTGGGTTTCAGAAAAGGGACAGTCTTGCCGTGCTTTCACGGGCTGGGCGAGGCGACCTCGCTTGATGAGTCTTCGCCAGCTCGACCGGATGTGCCTCGAGCTGGCGGCGACTGGCGATTAGACGGTTGATGATTTCCGGTCGGGCACTCGGCAGCGCGAAGCGCCGCCCCAGCGAGCTGGCGAGATCCACGGCCTACTCATCACGCGACATCTTCAGGTCGTTCTCGTGGACGGCGTGTTCCCAGAGGAGCGTGCCCTCGGCGTCGAACGCGCGCATCGTGAGCGTCCGGTCGCGGCGGGCGCCGGAGACCGTGACGGTCCCGAAGTTGCGGACCCCGGTGGTGAGCGTGCCCTCGACGCGGCTCGGATTCTCGGCGTCGCGCGGCGTCTCGACGGCCCCGGCGGTGAGCGGGCTGGAGGTGAAGTCGTAGAGCGGATAGATGCCCTCCCGGTCGAGGCGGTTCAACTCGCCGTGGTGCCGGTCGCCCGAGAGAAACACGACGCCCTCAACGCGGCGGGCGCGGATCTGGTCAAGGAGGTATTCGCGCTCCTCGGGCGCCACGTTCGAGTAGTTCTCGAACACCTGGACGGGGTTGAGGGTCTGGTTGCCCATCGCCACCAGCTTGAAGGGCGCGCGGCTGAAGGTGAGCGCGTCGAGGAGCCATTGCATCTGCTCGGCGCCGAGGAGCGTCCGCTCGTCCATCGGCGCGCGGTTGGGGGCCCGGTGGTAGCGGTTGTCCAGCAGGAACACCTCCACGTCCCCCAGTTCGAACTGCGTGAACACGCCCGGCACGCCGCCGACGCCATAGGTCGGGTTGGGCCAGAAGTCCTTGAACGTCGCCAGCGCGTCGTCCTTGAAGATGTACGAGCGGTCGGAGTCGTTGGGGCCGTAGTCGTGGTCGTCCCAGGTGGCGTAGTGGACCGTGGAGGCAAGCAAGCGCTGGAGGCCGGGCGTCTGGCGGGCGTGGCTGTAGCGGTAGTGGATGCCCCGAGCGCTCCACCAGTCCACCTCCCGGAGGTAGAGGTTGTCGCCGAGCCAAAGCATGGCGTCGGGCTGGCGATCCCGGATCTGCTCGAAGATGTCTACCGTGCCGCCGTAGGAGTTGCCGGGGCGGTCGTACTCGGGGTCGTTGTCGTAGAAACACGAGCCGAAGGCGATCGTGACCTCGGGGGGATCGGTGCGCCACTGCCAGAGCGACTGCGTGGTGAACCGCGTAGGCACATCAAGAGCCACAGCCTGCCCGTCCACCTCGAGACTATAGGTGTACGTCCACCCCGGCTCCAGACCGAAGATGCGTACCGACGCCGTGTTCGATACCGAAGACGTGTGGACGGGCGCCAGCTCGACCTGCTCCTGCCCGCTCAGCTGAGTCGAGTCGTTGGCGACGGCCACATACCTCAGCGTGACCTCGGCAGGCGCATCGGTCTGCACCCACACCACGATGCCTCGGTGTGTGACATCCGCCAGCATCGGCCCGGCCACGATGCGAGCCGAGGGCGTCTCGAGCTGGCCGGCGCCGATCTGGGGTTCGACGGCCGACGGGCTGGCGAGAACAGGCGTGCAGGCACTCAGAAGCAGAGCCGCCAGCGCGACAGGAACGAAACGAACACGCATCAGACAGGTGGGCAAGAGGAGATCAAAGAAAACGCCGCACTCGGGGAGGAGTGCGGCGAACGGGGAATCATTACGAGCTGGCGACAGGCTACTCGTCTTCGTAGACCGGTTCTGGGCGCACGTCCCAGGAAAGCATCTGCTCGATGTCGGCGTAGTCCTCGCCGTCCTCGTCGCGGAACTCGTAGTCGCCCAGCTCATCGCGCTGGCTGACCTTGATGCGGGTCCACGTCACGCCATCCGCGTCCTCGAACTCATCCGGGAACGGGCTCTCGATGCGGTGGCTCGGGTGGTAGTTCCGGTACGTCTTCTCGGCCTCGTAGAGGGCGGCGCGACGGGCACCAGGGCGAGACGCACTCAGACCCGTCACGCGAAACGGGGGAATGGTGATGGTGGCGATGTAATCGTGACCCTCTTCCTCGGGGTCATCGTACTCGGGACGCATCACCTTGAACTCGTCGGGATGCGGATACGCGCTGCGGTCGTCGAACATAGGGGAGCCCGCGAGGCGGGCGGCACAGTCAGATGAGGACAGAAAGGTACCATCTCGGCCTCCGGGCTGGATCCGCCATACGCCCTCCGGTGCCGCTTTCCCGACCGTTTCACGGCCCCGCCAGCCCGCGAATGGAAAAACGCGTCCCCTTCTTGTCTGAGACATCTGAGGCTCGCATCCTTCAGTCCCCTTGCCTTCTGCGCCATGCTGAACGACTTCGACTTCGACAGCGACCTGGATGATTTCGCTGACCTCGATGCCGAACACCTGGATCTGGACGACGAGCTGGCGGACTTGGATGACGACGCCTTCGACGCTGACGAGAGCTTCGACATCGACGACATCGATGGGGAGTTCTGAGGCTGTCTTCAGCTGCTGGCCCTCGAGATGGAGAAGGCATCGCCAGCCCGATCCCGAGGATCCGTTATGCACCAGGAATCAGCATAACGGATATTAATAACCCAGAACTACAGCCTCTGGGCCCGTTCATCCACAAGCCGGGCCTGGTGTGAGAAAACTGGCATAACGGAGATTCTTTTCGGCGCCTAAGGTGCCTCTGAGGCAGATTTGGGTCTTCGGACACGCGTGGACAACCGACGCCCACCTCGGTCCACACCTGTGGATAAGCCGTGGATGAGTGCACCTTGTCTGGGAAAGACCTCACCTGTTACTTGAGAGCCATCGTTCGATGCGCCTTCACGCCACGCCGGCCACCGCCTCGGGAGCGCCCTCATGCCCGACCCGGTCCGCCGCGCCGCGTGGAGGCGCAGGTGTCTGCGACTGCCACGACCAGCAGCATCGGCACCCTCTCTCCCCCCATCCCCCCACCCCACCCACCCATGGCAAAGACCAAAGGCCCCGCTGCGGGCCTCTCCATCCATCGTGTCTTCTCGACAGAGGGCCAGCACCCGTTTGACAGCGTCTCCTGGGAGACCCGCGAGGCCGCGATTCGCAACCACACCGGCGAGACCATCTTCGAACAGAAGGACGTCGAGTTTCCCGCCAGCTGGAGCCCGCTGGCCGTCAATGTGGTCGCGAGCAAGTACTTCTACGGCGACATCGAGAGCGGCAACGGATCGCCTGCGAATGGCAAGCGCGAGTACAGCCTCAAGCAGCTCGTCCACCGCGTGACGCGCACCATCTCGGACTGGGGCCGAGACCAGAACTACTTCGCGACCGACGCCGACGCGGAGACCTTCTACGACGAGCTGACGTGGCTCTGCACCAACCAGTACGGCGCCTTCAACAGCCCTGTCTGGTTCAACGTCGGGCTGGGGGCGCAGTACGGCGTGCGCGACTCGGGCGGCAAGACGATCTCCGGCTACGACTTCAAGACGGGCAAGATCGTAGACGTGGACCCCTATGAACGCCCGCAGGCGAGCGCGTGCTTCATCATCTCCGTCGAGGACTCGGTGGATGACATCTGGCAGCTCATGGGCGAGAGCGCCCGGCTGTTCAAGTTCGGCTCCGGGGTGGGCGCCGACTGGTCCAAGCTGCGCTCCAGCAAAGAGCGCCTCTCTGGCGGCGGCACGCCCTCCGGCCCCGTGAGCTTCATGAAGGTGCAGGACGCCACCGGCGGCACCATCAAGTCCGGTGGCAAGACGCGTCGGGCGGCCATCATGCAGACGCTGAAGGTGTGGCACCCAGACATCCTGGAGTTCGTGCGCGCCAAGCAGGAAGAGGAGCGCAAAGCGTGGGCGCTCATCGAGGAGGGCTACGACGGCTCCTTCAATGGCCCGGCCTACGGATCGGTCGACTTCCAGAACGTCAACCAGTCGGTGCGCCTGGACGACGAGTTCATGACCGCCGCGGACACGAACCAGCCATTTGACCTCAAGGCCGTTACCAGCGGCGAGGCCGTGGATACCGTGGGCGCCCGCGAGCTGCTGATGACGGTCTCCGAGGGCACACACGTCTGCGGCGACCCCGGCGCCCAGTACGAGGACACCATCCAGCGCTGGCACACCTGCAAGAACGACGGGCCCATCAACTCGAGCAATCCGTGCTCCGAGTACATGTTCCTGGACGACTCGGCGTGCAACCTCGCGAGCCTGAACCTCCGCAAGTTCCAGAACGAGGACGGCACCTTCAACGTGGAGCGCTACCGCGCGGCGGCCCGCATCTACATCACGGCGCAGGAGATCCTGGTCGACAACGCGGGCTACCCCTCGGCGAGCATCGCCCAGAACAGCCACGCCTACCGGCCTCTCGGCCTCGGCTTCGCCAACCTTGGCGCGCTTCTCATGTCGATGGGCCTGCCCTACGACTCCGACGAGGGCCGCGCTGTGGCGGGTGCCCTGATGGCGATTGAGCACTGCGAGGCCTACGCTCGCTCCGCGGAGATCGCGGCCAACACGAAGATCGGTCCCTTCGAGGGGTTCGCGAACAACCGCGAGCCCATGCTGGACGTGATGCGGATGCACCGCGACGCCGTGGCCGACATTGGCGCGAGCTGCCCGGAGGACCTCAAGACGGCGGCCCAAGAGAGCGCCGACCGGATGGTGGAGCTGGGCGAGAAGCACGGCTACCGCAACGCGCAGGCGACCGTCCTCGCCCCCACCGGCACCATCGGCTTCATGATGGACTGCGACACCACGGGCGTGGAGCCCGACCTCGCGCTGGTGAAGTACAAGCTGCTCGCGGGCAAGGGCGACGGGCTGATGAAGATCGTCAACCAGACGGTCCCGCTCGCGCTCCGCACGCTGGGCTACTCGGACGCCGAGGTGGCCGACATCGTCGCGTACATCGACGCCAACGACACCATCGAGGGCGCGCCGGGCCTCAAGGAGGAGCACCTGCCGGTGTTCGACTGCGCCTTCAAGCCGTTCAACGGCGAGCGCTACATCTCGCACATGGGCCACATCCGCATGATGGCGGCCTGCCAGCCGTTCATCTCGGGCGCCATCTCGAAGACGGTCAACCTCCCGGAGGACTGCACCCTCGAGGACATCTACGACGCCTACATGGAGTCGTGGAAGCTGGGCCTGAAGGCCGTGGCGATCTACCGCGAGAACTCCAAGCGGTCCCAGCCGCTCTCGACCTCCAAGGACGCCAGCTCGAGCAGCACGACCGTCGAGCTGGCGGACTCCGCCGATGTCTCGGGCGACGGCGCCGCAGGCGGCACGCCGGAGATCGTGGAGCGCGTGGTGGAGAAGGTGGTCTACCGCCCCCACCGCGAGCGCCTGCCCGACGAGCGCCCCTCGGTCACGCACAAGTTCTCGGTGGCCGGCCACGAGGGGTACCTGCATGTGGGTCTGTACCCCGCAGGCCACCGCAACGAAGGGCTGCCCGGGGAGATCTTCATCACGATGGCGAAGCAGGGCTCCACGATTGCGGGCTTGATGGACTCGTTCGCGACGGCCATCTCGCTGGCGTTCCAGTACGGCGTGCCGCTGGAGGACCTCGTGAGCAAGTTCGGCCATGTCCGCTTCGAGCCTGCCGGGTTCACCAACAACCCGCAGATCCCCATCGCCAAGTCGATCACGGACTACATCTTCCGCTACTTGTCCATCAAGTTCCTCACGGGCGGCGACGGTGCCGAGAAAGACCTCGCCGATGAGGAGGTGTCCGTGGACCCTACGATGGCCGTGGCGGTTGAGGCCGACCGCCACGGCCCGGCGACCGACACCGCCCAGGCCGACCTCTTCGTGACCGCCCAGACGGTCGTGGATGCAAGCCCGCAGCCGTCGCACGTCGGCAGCACTGTGGAGGCCGTTCTCTCCGCCGACGCGCAGGGTCAGATCGGCGCCTTCCAGAACCAGGAAGATGCCCCGGCCTGCCACGTCTGTGGGAGCATCACGGTTCGAGCGGGCGCGTGCTACTCGTGCCCCAACTGCGGCGCATCCACCGGCTGCGGCTGATTGTCCCCCCGGCCTCGCCAGCTCGAGCTGGCGGTTCTGCGCCCCCGGTTGGTTCGCCAGCCGGGGGCGTTTATTCATGTGGTGGATTCCACATGGCAGCAATGACGCGTCTGGGTCATAATGCGAGACAGCACCATTCACGATCCAGATGATTCAGGTCGCTGCCATCCGATCCCTACCTTGTGACACGAACCGCAACCACAAGTCGTTCGCTGTACATGGCCGACTGGCACCAGCGTATCACCATCGACCCGGAGCAGTGCGGGGGGCGTCCCTGCATTCGCGGGATGCGCGTGCGCGTGTCGGACGTGCTGGACCTGCTGGCGGCGGGCCTGAGTCCAAGCGAGGTGATCGAGGAGTTGCCCTACCTCGAGCTGGCGGACATCGAGGCGAGCCTGAAGTACGCGAGCGAGGCGACAAGCCACCCGGCGAAGGCGGCTTGACCCTCTGGATCGACGCCATGCTCTCGCCCGCGCTGGCACCATGGATCACAGAGGTGTTTGACGGTGTGGAGGCCTTCTCGCTGAAATGGCTCGGACTGCATGAGATGAAGGATCCTCCGCTGTTCAACGAGGCGCGGAAGGCCGGTGCCGTTCTCTTGTCGAAAGACGTTGACCATGCGGACGAAGCAACGCGCCGTGGAAGTCCACCCGTGATCTGGGTCCGTGCGGGGAACACCAGCACCAGAGCGATGAAAGAGATCCTGTCGGCTCAGCTCCCTGCCGCGCTCGACGCGCTTCGGGCTGGCGAATCGGTGGCGGAGCTGTCGGGAGACTGAGCATTGAGGAAACGCCAGCCGAGGGTTTACGCACGGGACTGTCTCCACGTCCTACCCTGTCATCCTGAGCGGAGGGCGGCGCCCGGAGTCGAAGGATCTGTGGTGCGACGGCGTCTCGGGCTCAACGCCGAGAGCCGACACTCGACGTGCTCGGTACAGATCCTTCAACTCGCTGCGCTCGCTCAGGATGACGTAGTGGGAGGGTGGGTTCCAAGCTGCAACGGGTGCAGCTTCGAGCTTGTGGCAGACGAGCTGGCGATTTGACCGTCAGCCAGAAACAAGGCCGAAGCGATACGTGAGCCTCCACGCGTGGGTCTCTCCTGGCGCCAGCTCGGTGATGAGGTACGGCTCGATGGACCACGTGGCGCTGTTGCCCCAGACCGGGCAGAGGTCCGGCACGAAGTCCGTTGCGAGCGTGACCTCTGAAAGCGTCGGATGCGAGAGCACCGCCTGTAGCGACTCGTCGCCGACGTGCAGCAGCTCAAAGTGGCCGTCTCTGGTGTCGCGGAAGCGGCGCTTGAGCGAGAGGCGGCTCGTGCCATCCAGCGTGAAGCCCTCGTTGGCGTCCATCCACCAGCTCGAGGGCAGCGCGCAGGTGATCTGGCCGTCCGTGAGCGCAAAGAACGGGTGGGCGAACCAGTGGAGCGGCAACGCCCGCTCCCCGAGGTTCTCGACGCGGCTGGCGGAGACGAGCTGGCGACCGTCGAGCGCGACCCGTCGGGTGAGGCGACATGCATAGCCGTTGCCGGACTGCTCTGTGACGAACGTGACCTCGTCAGCTCGGTGGGAGATCTCCCAGGTGCAAGGCTCTGTGACCTCCAGAACGCCAGCGCGAGTCTCCACCACATCCCCCACGCCGAGGATGAAGCCGATTCCGTTCTCGGTGTGGAGCGGCTCCTTAGTACCGAACGCGTGTGACCGGAACGACTCCGGAAGGCCCTGGCCGTTGTACGGGTCAGGTGCGGGCTCCGGCCACTCGGGGCCGGTGAGCAGCGGGCCACCCGGGGCGTCCTCCACCTGCCAGATGTACCCGCCCCAGCAGTAGCGGGCCCCGACGCGCTGGCGGTCAGTCGGGCTGGCGGGATCGAGAAGCGAGACGTGAAGGCTGGCGTTGGAGAGCGTCAGCATGGACAGACGGCAGTGCCCATCCATGCTACGGATGGCGGCCCATTCGCCGATTTCCTAGCGGAACGGGGGTCGACTCAAGCTGGCAGTACTCGTTCGATGCCGGGGGTAGATCTGCGCCACATCCGGGTCTACCCCTACACCGATCCCCCTGTCATCCTGAGCGAGCGCAGCGAGTTGAAGGATCTGTACCGAGCACGTCGAGTGTCGGCTCTCGGCGTTGAGCCCGAGACGCCGTCGCACCACAGATCCTTCGACTCCAGGCGCCGCCCTCCGCTCAGGATGACAGAGACCTCTGTGCTCTCCAGCTCTCCTTTCTCCCATGCGCGACGTTGGGACCTACTGGGCCTACATGCTCACCAACCACTCCGGCACGCTGTACATCGGCGTGACCAACGATCTGGCGAGACGAGCGGCGCAGCATCAGGCCAGTGAGCCGAACACCTTCACCGGTCGCTATCAGATGGGGCGGCTCATCTATCCGGAGGCCTACCCCAGCGCGTCCGACGCCATTCGACGGGAGAAACAGCTCAAAGGCTGGCGGCGCACCAAGAAAGTCGCGCTGGTGAATGCGGTCAACCCGACGTGGGCTGACCTCCGTCGCCCTCGAGCTGGCGACACGACCGGATCGCCAGCTCGAGGCTTTGAAACGGGCTTTAACAGGGCTTGACGCCCCGGGGCCGAACGGCGCTCTATACTCCGCCGGTCACGCCAGCCCGACGAGCATCCCTGCTCGACCGTCTTCATGGGAGACACCCTGCTCGTCTTCGCCATCCTAGGCGTCACCATTGCGCTGTTCGTCAGCGACCGGATGCGGCTGGACGTCGTCGCCGTGCTGTCGATGCTCGCGCTGGCGGTCACCGGCATCCTGACACCTGCCGAAGCTCTGGCTGGGTTCTCATCGTCCATTGTGGTGATGATCGCCGCGCTGTTCGTGGTAGGCGCAGGACTGTTCCGAACCGGCGTCGCCGAGCGCTTCGGGCGGGCTCTGGGACGCGCAGCGGGCACCCAGCGTGCGGGCCTCACTGCCGTCCTCATGCTCGGTGCAGGGGCTCTCTCCGGCATCATGAGTTCGACGGGGACCGTGGCCGTGATGCTGCCCGTGGCCGTCGCGCTGGCGTGGAATGCACGATTCAGTCCGTCGCTGCTTCTGATCCCACTCTCCATCGGCGCCTCGCTCGGCGGCATGCTGACGCTCATCGGCACGCCGCCGAACTTGGTTGTGGCCGATGCCCTGACAGCGGCGGGCTACGAGCCCTTCGGGTTCTTCGACTTCACGCTCATCGGGCTGGCGGCACTGGGGCTGGGAACCCTCGTGCTGGCGGTGTTCGGAAGGCGCCTGCTCCCCGCACGGCGCTCCGCGTCCTCGTCCGATGCGGAAGGCCCCGAAGTCGTCTCGGAGACCGAGATGATGGACGCGTTCGAGGCCGGCGACCTCGTGCGCTTCCGCGTGATGGAGGGATCGCCGCTCATCGACCGCTCCCCAGCCGATGTGGGGATGCGCCAGCGCTACGGCGTCAACGTGGTCGATATCCGGCGGCGCGGCCCAGTTGGTCCCCGCAAGCGACTGCCCTCCACCGGTCGCCAGCTCATGCGCGAAGGCGACATCGTAGATCTGCAGGGCGACCCAGGCATGCTCGAGCTGGTGGCCGCCGAGCAAGGCCTGGACCGCGCGTGGACGCAGGGCGAGACGGCATCGGTCCTCGCCGAAGTCTTGCTCACACCGCGCTCGAGGCTTGTCGGGCGTACGCTGCCCGAGCTGGAGTTTCGCAAGCACTACGGCGTCAACGTGCTGTCAATCCAGCGCGAGGGCGAGGCTCTACCCGGTCCGCTGGCCGACATCCGCCTCAAGTTCGCGGACATGCTTCTGGTCTCTGGCGAGGCCGACCGCATCGACAGCCTTCGAAGCGAGGTGGGGCAGTTCGTCGTGCTGGCACAGACGGCCTCGACGCCAGCTCGCGGGCCGCTGACCGGCCGCCAGCTCGCCGCCATCGCCGTGACCGTGGGCATGATGGCACTGCTGGCCCTCGAGCTGGTGGCCCCCGTGATCGCCGTGCTGGTGGCGGCCGTGGCAATGGTGCTCACGCGCTGCCTGGATGTGGAGATGGCCTATCGGTCCATCAACTGGGAGAGTGTGGTGCTGATCGCGGCCATCATGCCGATGGCGACGGCGCTGGAGAAAACCGGCGGGATGGAGCTGATCGTGGGTCAGCTCGGGACGTTCAGCGTAGCGGGCCCGTTGGCATTGATGGCCGCGCTGTTCGTGGTCACAGGCGTGCTCAGCCAGGTGATCTCGAACACGGCCACGGCGCTGCTCGTGGCTCCGGCCGCGTTGGGGGCGGCAGTAGAAATCGGCGCCTCGCCGTACCCGTTTCTGATGGCGGTCGCCATTGCAGCGTCGTCGGCATTCGCCACGCCGGTGGCCTCGCCCATCAATATGCTGGTTCTGGGGCCCGGCGCCTACCGCTTCGGCGACTTCTTCCGCGTCGGCGTGCTGATCCAGGTGCTTCTGCTGGTGCTGACCTTGCTGTTGGTGCCGCTCCTGTTCCCGTTCTGACCGCCAGCTCGCACGATTCAAGACGCCCCTGCGCAGAGGGTGAGGTCTGTGGCGATTTTGCCTGCGCCCCCTCGCTCGCCACCGACTCGTGGACCTTCCCGTCCCAGACCTGCCCGTCACCGATCCCGTCCTGATCATGGCGATCACGATGGGCATTCTGCTCATCGGGCCGCTGCTGTTCGAGCGATTCAAGATCCCAGGTCTCGTGGGCTTGATCGCGTTGGGGGCGGTGGCCGGCCCGAGCATGACGGGCCTGCTCGAGCGCGACGCGACGTTCATCCTGCTGGGCACCTTCGGGCTGCTCTACCTGATGTTCATCGCGGGCCTGACGCTCGATCTGGCCGAGTTCGCCAAAGAGCGCACACGAGCGGTGGCGTTCGGCCTGCTCTCCTTCGGCGCCCCGATGGCCCTCGCCATCCTCATCGGGACCAGCGTGCTGGGCTACAGCCTGCCTGCAGCGGCGCTGCTCGGCTCCATCGTGGGAAGCCACACGCTGCTCGCCATCCCGCTGGCGCGTCGGCTGGGCATCGCCAAGAACCGCGCGCTGGTGATCGCCACCGGCGCCACGCTGGTGACGGACCTGCTCTCGCTCATCGTGCTGGCGATTGTGCAGGGCATCGTCGGAGGCGACGCAGGGGCCGAGTTCTGGATCAAGATGATCGTGCTGGACGCCATCTGGGGCGTGGGCGTGCTGCTGGTGCTGCCCCGCGTGGCCCGGGCCTTCTTCCGGCGCGTGCGGCGCGAGGACAATGCGGCGTTTGCGTTCCTGCTCTCGGCGGTCTTCCTGGCCGCCTGGACGTCGGGCCTCGTCGGGCTGGCGCCCATCATCGGGGCCTTCCTCGCGGGCATTGCGCTCAACCGGCTGGTGCCCAAGCAGAGCCCGCTGATGACGCGCCTCCAGTTCGTCGGCGACGCCATCTTCATCCCGTTCTTCCTCGTCTCGGTGGGGCTGCTGGTGGATGTGACTGTGCTCGGCTCGCTGCGCGTCTGGGCCCTCGCGCTGACGTTCGGGGCTCTGGTGTTCCTCGGCAAGAGCACGGCAGCCTTCCTGGGCATCCCGTTTTTCAGGTTCACGCGCGATGAGGCCACGACCGTCGCCGGGCTGACCTTCCCACAGGCCGCAGCGACGCTCGCCGTGACGCTGATCGGCTTCGACATCGGGCTGTTCTCACAGGAGGCCGTCAATGCCGTCGTCCTGCTGATCGTGCTGACGTGTCTGGTGGGGCCGAGCCTCGTCAGCGCGTTCGGGCGCAGGGTCGCGCTGGCGGAGGCCGAGCGGCCCTTCGAGCCCAGCGATGCGCCGGAGCGGATTCTGGTCACCCTCGGCAACCCGGAGACCTCGGAGGAGCTGATGGAACTGGCCTTGATGCTGCGCTCCCCGGCAAGCGAGCAGGCCGTTTACCCACTGACGGTCGCGCGCGGAGGAACCGAGGAAGGGGGCAATGTGGCCGAGGCCGAGAAGATGATGGAGCGCGCTGTGCTCCACGTCACCGCCGCCGACGTGCCCGTCAGCCCGACGGTCCGCATCGACGTCAACCCGACCCTGGGCATCGTCCGAGGAGCGCGTGAGGTGCGAGCCTCGGAGATCGTCGCGGGCTGGACGGGCACCTTCGAACCCGGTGCGCTCGTGTTCGGCGGCGTCCTGGATGGCGTCCTCGAGCACAGCCGGACGATGGTGGTGGTGGCCCGGCTGGTGGCACCGCTCGCGACGGCCAAGCGGTTGGTGGTGCTGGTTCCGCCCCTGGTCTACCGCGAGGCCGGATTCGCCCGCGCCATCCGCGTGCTCAAGAACATGGCCTCCCAGACCGGAATGCCGATCGTCGTGTTCGGGCTGGACGACGAGGTGGACCTGCTGGCCGACCGGATCGAAGCCGCCAAGCCAAGCGCACCGGTCGAGGTCCGCCCTCTCTCGACTTGGCGCGATGTGATGCCCGCACTGGATGGCGCCATCGAGCCTACCGACATCCTGGTGCTGCTGAGCGTCCGCACCGGCGCCGTCGCGTGGCGCCCGGCTCTCCAGCGCCTCCCGCGCGTGCTGGCCCGACGCTTCCGCGACATCGACCTGATGACGCTTCACCTGTCGGAAGTGGAAGTCAGCTCGTTCGTGGCGGAAGCCGTGGACGGCGACGGGGTCGACGACCTACACCTGCCAGAATCCAACATCGCGCTCGACCTCGAGCCGGGAGATCCGACCTCGCTCTTGCGACGCCTCTTGCGGGACCGCTTCCCGGACACCCCCTCGACTGCCAACGCCGTCGCAAAAGAGATCGTCGCAGCTGCTATCGAAGGCACCCCAGAAGTGATGCCGGGCGTCGTGTTCTACCACGCACACACCGACGCTGTGGAGCAGCCCGAGACGTTCGTGGGCATCTTCCCGGAGAGCGCTGTGCTGCCACAGGCCAGCGGGCCGGTCTCCGTGGTGCTCTTGCTGCTGGCTCCCACCCAGCTCGACCCCGAGACCTACTTGCGCTACCTCGCCGTCACTGCGCAGCTGGTTCGCCAGCCCGACACCGTGGCGTCTCTCCTGGACGCACCCTCAATAGAAGAGGCCCGGGACCGCCTTATCGACGGCCTCCGACGCACCACGTCGGCCTCGGATCTCCTCGACGACGACGCGCCGTCGGACTCGACTTCCTGACGCCAGATCGAGGTATGGCCCGCCCCAAAGCCTTCTCGCCCCACGATGCCCTCGCCGCAGCCCTCGAGGTGTTTCGGCGCCAGGGCTATGAGGCGACGAGCATCCAGGATCTCGTGGACGCGACTGGCCTGAGCCGGTCCAGCCTCTACGACACCTTCGGCGGCAAGCACGCGCTGTACCTCTCCGCGCTCGACCACTACCGCCAGCTCGGCCAGGAGCATCTCGCCCGTGTCCTCGATTGCGATAGCGGAGACAGTCCGCTCGGCCAGATTCAGACCTACCTCGAGTCCATCGCTGCAGAACGTGGCGCGGGCGATGCGCCACCCGTCGGATGCCTGATGACCAAGGCCGCCGCCGAGGTTGGCACCCGCGACCTGGAAACAGCCCGGCGCGCGCAAGACTCCGCCGATCAGCTGGCCCAGTCGTTCGCAGTAGCCGTCAAGAACGCCCAGATCGCCGACGAGGTGCCCGCTGACCGAGACCCGCTTGCGCTGGGTCGATTCCTTGCCAGTACGGTGTTTGGGCTCCGGGGCCTCCAGAATGCCAGCGCCAGCCCGACCGCGCTGGCTGAGGTCATCGAGCTGACGATGGAGACCATCCGCCGATAGGCGCACAGAGACGACAGAGGCTCTCCTCGAGCTGGCGAGCGCGTGGTGGGGTACGAAGCCTCCTCCCACTGTCTCCATCCCGGACCTGGCCGGAATCACTCTGGGGAGCGGAATCAAATATTTGTGGGAACAAGTATAAATCCTCGTTGTGAGAAGGATTCCAAATTCGGAACAATCGTTCCAAAACACATTCCCTTTCTCTCATGTCGTCCCTCTCTGGAAAAGTCGCCCTCGTCACCGGCGGAAGCCGCGGCATCGGCGCGGCCACGGCCAAACGCCTCGCTGCCGACGGCGCCACCGTCGCTCTCTCGTACAACTCGTCTCCTGACGCGGCCGAAGCCGTGGTCCGCGAGATCACTGACGCCGGAGGCACGGCCCAGGCCTATCAGGCCGACGCCGCCAGCTCGGACGCGAGCGCAGAGCTCGTCCGCCAGGTGGTCGCCGATCACGGCGGGCTCGACATCGTGGTCAACAACGCAGGCGTCTACAAGACCGCGCCCGTCCACGAGCTGACGGATGCTGACTACGACGCCAACCTGGACATCAACCTGCGCGGCTCGTTCGCCATCATCCGCGAAGCGGCGAAGCACCTCCGCGACAACGGGCGCATCATCAACATCGGCAGCATTGTTGCCAACCGGGGCTTCCCGGGCAACGGCATCTACGGCGCTTCGAAGGCGGGCGTCGCCATCCTCGCGAAGGCCGTGGCGAAGGAGTTGGGCGGACGCGGCATCACCGTCAACACCATCCACCCGGGGCCCATCGACACGGACATGAACCCCGCGGACCCGAGCCAGAACCCGATGGCCGAGGCGATGGCCTCGTTCACGGCGCTCGGTCGCTACGGGACCGCCGAGGAGATCGCCAGCTCGGTGGCCTTCTTCGCGTCCCCAGATGCGTCGTACGTGACGGGTGCAGAGCTGACGGTAGACGGCGGCCTGTCCGCCTAGCGCGGTCTGTACACCGACACTTAACGCAACCTGACACTGGCTGATACGTGAGGGGCTCTGGGCGCGGCCTAGAGCCTGCTCACCTCTCCCTCCGACTGCCCCGATGTCCACGCTCGATTCCGACCTCTACGTTGACGAGGTCTCTGTTCTCCGCCGCGCCGCCTGGCCTCAGATCGCGGCCCTGCTCGGCATCGCGCTGGCAGCTCTGATGCCGCTGATGCTAGCCGTCGCGCTGGCAGCCTAGGCTGATGCGCGTGGGGAGAGAGACGTGGGTTCTCTCTCCTGTGGGAGGGCCTTTCATGAGCGCGCCCTCGCCAGCTCGTTGGGAATCCATCGCCCAAGAATCACCGATTGAATTAGGTCTACGCCTGGAGGAGGCGTAGATAGAGATGGAGGGGCCCCGAGGGGATGTGTGCGGACGGTCGTGTTCTGCGCAGCACACGCCAGGGTCATGGAAATAGGCCTTCGGCACGGGCTGGACGGGGCGCGTGGGATTCGCACGTGTGTACCTCTATTCCCCCACTCCCATGTCACGCCTCCTCCCGCTTCTTCTGATCGCCAGCGCGTGGGTTGCCCTACCCGCCGCCGCGCAGTCCTCCGATGCCATGCAGCCCTTCACCGCCCACGTGGGCGACTGGGAGGGCGAGGGCTGGATCGTCGCCGGTCCTGGCGACCGCCAGACGTTCACCGTTCGCGAAACGCTCCGTCCGATCTTGGGTGGATCGGCTCTGCTGATGGAAGGCAGCGGCCATGAGGCCGCGATGCTTCGCGTGCTCACCTTCGACGCGGACACCCAGACCTATGCTGTGCAAGCGTTCACGTCCGCGGCGGCTCCGATCGCGGCCGACGTCGAGCTGGTGGATGGCCAGCTCGTCTGGACCTACACCGACGCACAGGACCGACAGGTGCGCTGGACGGAGCGCTTCGGCGAAGACGGCACCTGGGTCCGCACCGGCGAGGTATCGCCCGACGGCGGTGCGCGCTGGATCCCGGTCTCTGAGATCACGCTGCAGCGCGCGGGCGCCTGAGGCGTTCCTTCCGCCGAGAACACGAACCGACCCGTCTTCGAGCTGGCGCCCCTCCCCTGGGACCCGCCAGCCCGAAGATGGACGCTACGGCACGCCGCTTGTGCGAGGACCTGGAACGCTTCTCCCTTGTCATGGTCGCTGCCCTCGCTCTCCTCGCTGCTGCCCTCACGGCGGTCGTCACGCGCCGCTACGCGCTGGCGTCGCTCTAGCCCTTCGGCGTCACCAGCGAAGACCCCGTAGGGGCGTATTGCGGTACGCCCCTACGCGATCCCACACGCCGCGCGTCACCCCGTGCTCTGCATGGCGGCGGCGATGGCATTGACCGACACCGAGAGTGCCTGCGTCAGCTCGCTATCGCCGGCCTTTGGTTCGTCGCCCGGATCCCCCTCGAGCTGGCGGTAGCGACGCATCAGCTCGAGCTGAATCGGCCCGAGCACGTCGGTGGCCGGGTTTCGGTAGCGGATGGTGGCCGCGATGGTCGAGGTGTCGGCCAGCAGGTCGTCTTGCTCGGCGATGCGGAGGAGCGCAGCCTCGGCCTGGGCGAACTCCTTCTCGACCCGCTCGAATGGGGCTCCACCCGCACCCGATGCCTCCGCCAGCGCGTTGTATCGGCGGCTCATCACGAGGCGCGCGCGAGCCATCTCGCGGCGCGCATTGCCAGTGACGGCCTGAAAGAAGGGCCAGTCGGCCTGCATGGCACGGAGCGCGTCCAGGTCGCCGCCACTGATGGCCTCTGCCAGCGCCGTGCCCGCGCCGTACCAGCCGGGCGTCGTGTAGCGCGGCTGGGTCCATGAGAACACCCACGGGATGGCGCGGAGGCCATCGAAGTCCAACTCGTCGGCGCCCTTTCGGGAGATGGGGCGTGAGGCGATGGACAGACCCGCGATGTGCGCGATGGGCGTGGCAGCGACGTACCACGGCCAGAAGTCCTCGGCGTCGATGAGCGTACGGTAGGCCTCCATCGAGCGGTCGGCGACGCGCTCCATGATCTGGCGTGAGACGTCGCGCGTCGGACCGGCAAAGACGGGGTCGCCCGGTTCGGGCGCATTCGCCAGCGCGACGAGCTGGGCGTGTACCACCTGCTCGAGATGGCGGCGCGCGATGCCGGGCAGCGCGTAGC
>JBCBZH010000371.1:0-3110 GCA_039815415.1 Bacteroidota bacterium | reverse complement strand
TGGCCGCCGTACTCGTTGATGTAGTGGTTCTGCGCCGCGTCCTGAAAGATCTCTTGGGTCGTTCCAGCGCTTCCAGGTGCGAAGATGACCCCGTGCTTGGCAATCGCCAGCAAGCCGTCCTCACGGACGCTGTTCGCGAAGTACTTGGCAATGTGGGTTGCGAATGGAGCTGGGGGCTCGTGTCCGTACAGCCACGTCGGGATGCCGACGCTGCGGCAGGCCTCTTCATCGCCAGCTCGTAGTGGAAGCTGTTCGCGGACGCGCCATGCGCGGTGAAGCCAGTCGGGGTCGTTGTACTCTTGACCGGGTGTGCCGTCGCTCGGGCGAGGGGACAGCATGGCGATGGCTTTGTCGAGATCAGAAACGTCTCGAGTTGCAAACGTGGCGCCGAGGTGCGTGGCCTCCATCGCCCCGGGGCCGCCTCCGCTCACCATGAGAAAGCCCTTCTGGGTCAGGGTGCGGGAAAGGAGCGCGACCTCCCGGTAGAACAGGTCTCCGCGCTCCATCCCGTGGCCGCCCATGATGGCGACGACGCGCTGGTCGCGTATCACGTCTTCGAGGGCCTCGGTGATCGAATGGTCGTGCAGGCGCCGAGCGAGACTGATGTCAATGCGGCGCGCCGTCTTGCCCTGTGTCACGTATTGAGTGTACACCGCTGCATCGTACGTGTCCGCGTAGGTCTTGTCGAGGTCGAAGCCATCGAAGAGTTCCTCGACCGTGTACAGGGCGCTCCGGTGAATGTCGAAGAGGAGCCCGTTGAATTCGGGGATGACGATGCCCCCGCCCGTGACGATATGGCCCGCGGTGTCTGTGTCCATGTCGCATCCCAGGAACAGCGAGCCGGGAAAGGGCTGGCTCAGGATGAGGTCCGTGTGCCCACTGAGATCAAGGCCCTGAACGGCAGAGGGCGAGTCCCAGGGCTCGTGGCTGGCCCACGCCACGAAGGTGTCGAGGGTGTCGATTTCGGTCATCGGGGTATGTGTGCAGGGCTTGGCAGTCTGCGGGAGCTGAAGGCACCAACGCGATCATCGCGGACCCCGATCCACAGTCACGCCGGGAATGGGGATCGGTGAACCGGTCCGTGACGTCTTCCAGTTGAGAGGAGGCAGCTGTCCAGCCGCCAGCTCGAGGGTGCCCATGGCGGGGCCTCGAGCTAGCGTACGGTGGGAGCTACTCGTCTGCGGCGAACCACGGCAACTCGATGGGACCCTCGGCGCTCAGCGCCGTCGCCAGCTCGGCGTCTCGGAGCACGTCCCAGAGATCGCGAGGGTAACCTCCCACCATGACCTGCCGGCTCACGAGCCGGATGCCGTGGCTGTAGTCAACCCAGTCAGCGGTGTGACCGAGGTAGAGCGGCTGGATGGGCGTCCCGTCGAGCTGGTGCCAGCCGTAGATCGCGACGCGCCCCGGCTGCGAGGCGAGGTCGCGGCTGACGACCACGTCCTTTTTGTGACCGGCCACCAGCCCGTTCAGCATCCCGGCACGCTGGGCCTGAAGGGTCTGGGAGTGACGTGCAAATACTGCGACGGTCGTCATCTCGGGGCTCGGGGGGATGGGCAACGGCGCGAGGCGAACGTGGGCCTGCTCCCAGATGGCGTCCACCATGCGAGGCGTCGGCAGGGCCATCCCCAGCGCGTCGGCGATTCGCTGCGCAGACTGCGGCGTCATCGGGATGTGCATCCAGTCGGCGTCAGAGCCAATCGCGAGGTACTCCGGCATCGCCCAGAACACGACGTCGCCTCCGTCGGTGGTAACGCGCACGGGCACCAACTTGCGGTGGGCCTGGGGCACATTTCCACTCAGGATTTCGGAGACGATGCGGGCTTCGCGAGCGTCGAGATTCAGCCCCGACATCGAGCTGGCGAACTCCGTGCCGCTCGGGGCTCCTTCGGGTCGGGGAGCAAGGTCGAGGTGTTGCCCGGTTGCTGGTGTCGCCAACGTGAGTCCGATCCACGCCAGGGCGATGAATGCGTGGGAGCAGACCGTCATAGGGCGCCGGGCCAGGGCTATCGGACCACCGTCAGTTGCGTCGTCACTCGCTCTCCTGAGGCAATCAGATGGACGATGTAGACGCCCGGCGCCAGCGCGGAGGCGTCGAAACGCACAGAGTGATCCCCAGCACTCCAATCATCGCGAACGACCGTCGCGACCTCGCGGCCCAGAGCGTCATGCACCGTAAGGCTTACCCATGCAGGGGCCGCCAGCGTAGCGCGGAAGCGGACGACGCCTCGGGCCGGGTTGGGCGCCGGAACGCCGAGCGCAAGCGACGCGAGAGGTTGGGTGGGTTCGGTGCTCACAGGTGCCGGGTTGACAAACGTGGCCGACACCACACCGGACGCGTTCGCGGGAAGGGTGACGGTGCGCGCCGTCGCATCGACGGCCAGGCTCTGGCCGCCCAGGAGGGCGGAGGAGAGGCGGAGCCCGTCCGGCCCGGCGTCGATGGGGTTCAGGACGACCGTGCGGACCTCGGGCGAGGCCTCAAACCGATAGTAGACCGTCGCGGGTGCGTTGTGGACGTAGAGCGCCGCGTAGAGGTACGCGAGGTATGCCAGCTCGGCAGAGTGGTAGGCGGCCTTGTAGGCATCGCCCTTGAACAGATTGCCCCACTGCGGGATGGTGCGCCCGTCACGCGTCACGTCGGCGTAGACCTCGCCGTGCGTGGCGTCTTGGAAGTGCGCCATGAAGAAGTCCATCGTCTCGTCCGCCATCTCGAGCCACCGACCTTCGCCGGTTTGTCGGTACAGCTCCAGCCCTGCCGTCACCGCCTGCTCCATCTGCCACCACGCCTTGGTGGAATCTTGCAAGCCGTAGAGGAGCATCTCTCCGGTGAAGCGGTTGTAGTCCTTGTAAGGACCTCCGTAGGTGTGGTCATAGCCGTTCTCCAAGACATGGTCCGCGAGCTGCTCTGCCGTGTCACGGACGGAAGTCTCATCTGTGATCTCGGCGTAGCGGCCCAGCACCCAGGCCGTCTTCAAGACATGTCCCATGATGGTGCGACGCTCATCTCCTGAGCTGGAACGAACCGTCCAGTCGGTGGTGTACCTCTCGGCAAACCCGATGACGCCGTCGTCCATCGTCGGCACGAGGCGGTCCTGGATATTGGCGACGAG
>JBCBZH010000026.1:0-25677 GCA_039815415.1 Bacteroidota bacterium | reverse complement strand
TGTCTCGTGCCTCTGCCCCGGCCCGGTTCGAACGGGCTTCGCGGACCGCGCCGGGATGGACGACCAGTTCTTTTCGGGCGCGATGTCCGCGGAGCGGGTGGTGCAGGCCGGCCTCGACGGGCTGGCGAGAAATCGGCGCCGCGTGGTACCCGGATGGCTGAACAAGGTGCAGGCTGTCGCCAGCTCGTGGGTGCCCTCGGGAATCGCGCTTCGGGTAACTGAGGCCGTGATGGCACGGGCGGGCTGAGCAACGTTGCCAGCTCGACGGGGTCTTGATGACATCGATCAGGCCCCGTCATGACCACCATTCGATCTCCGAAGGGCCTTGCGCTGACTGTACTGGCAACGCTTACCATCGCCGTCCTTGGGATCGGCGCTTATTCAGCGCTGATGTCGTTTCGAGGGACAGAGTTCCTCAACTATGCCACATGGCTCTGTGCGGAAACCCAAGCAGGCTGTCATCCCGGACCCCGATCCGGGATCTCGTCAAGCCTGAGGATACCGGTTGAGACCCTGAATCAAGTTGGCTTGCGCCGACCTTCGGGTCAGGATGACAACAACCAGAGTGTCGGACAAGCCCTGGCTGCTTAGCGCCGAACCTCGAACCCCTCGCTATCCCCTTCCACCTCTCGCCAGCTCGAGGCCACATCGTCAACACGGGCAGGCGGCGGCCCACCCCAGAGCAGCCGCGCGAGGCGCGTGAGCTGAGGACGCGCGCCCTCGGCCACGACCCGAACCGTCCCATCGGGTTCGTTGCGAACCCACCCCGTAAGGTCCATCTTGCGCGCCCAGCCGCGCACGTAGCGCCGAAACCCGACGCCCTGGACACGGCCAGCGACCACCGCTTCCAGTCGAGCTGGCGACTCTGTCGGGGGACTGTCGTCAGCTCGAGGGTCCGTCATGCGTTCAGCAAGCCGCGCGAGACGGCCCACGTGCGGAACTCGGTCACGAGTTGGTCGAACGACTCGGCCACGAACAGAATCGGCTGGAGGTGCCACACCTCATAGTCCTGGTCGATGACGGCCTGCACGGAGAACGGGCGCTGCTCGGCTTTCTCGAGCGCATGGAGCACCTCATCCTTGGAAGAGTTCACCCCGGCGCCGAAGATGCGGATCTCCTCTGGGTCGCGGATGAGTCCGAACTCGACCGTAAACCAGTGAAGCCGTTCCAGGCTCTGTCGGTCGATGCCCTCGGCGTTGAGCGCAGCGGTGCCGAAAAGCTGGTAGAAGTCCGCAAAGTCGGGCTCCGTCAGCATCGGCATGTGGCCGAAGATGTCGTGGAAGAGATCCGGGGCTGGCGTGTAGTCCAGCTCGTCCGTGCCCCGGATGTAGTCCGTCGAGGGGAAGCGGCGCTCCGAGAGCAGCGTAAAGAAGTCGCGCTCGTGGAGCAGGCCAGGAATGCGAGACACGCGCCAGCCCGTCTCACGCTCGAGCGTCGCCGAGAGATCGGCCAAGGCTGGGATGCGGTCGGGAATCATCCCGAGTGTGTCGACGCCCTTCAGGTATGCCGCACCGGCCCGACCAGGCAGCATCGCCATCTGGCGTTCGAAGAGGAAGCGCCAGTTGTTCTGGTCCTCCTGGGAGTAGTCTGGGTAGACGATTTCACTCCCCGTTGGCGGGTCTCCGTCGAGGACCTGGGGAATGCATCGGGGGTCTACCTCTCCCCCATCCGAGGGGGGCTTTTCGTAGGCCGAGAGAGGAGCTGTGTCGGAGGCTGCGGAATCGATCATGGGACTCGGGAATGGATGGTTTTGAGCGCAAGATAGAGAGCGGCCGACCCTCCGGAAGCGCTACCAGAGGCTCAGGATTCGTCGATGGCCCGGATGATGCGGAGGAGCCCAGCCAGAAGGCACACACTGCCCAGAACGAACAATGCGCGAAGTGCGGGAACGTCGGTCCAGCCCTCGCCGCGCTCCAGCCCAACAACCGTCCAGTAGACGTACGCCGCCAGCGCGATGCCAACGCCGAACATCAGAACGAGCCGTTCGGAGGGAAGCTTGTCCACGAGCTGACGAGAGAGAGGACGGCAAGGGCGGAGGGTCTGGAGAGATCATCCTCTCCATCCCTTCCACACGACCAAGGCGATCTGCGATCAGACACCCCCGGCGATCGTTGGCAACCGACTCAGGCCATCTCCCGCCACTTGATGTTGCACCCCATCGAGGGAATCTGGGCCTCGGAGACCGGGCGGCCATCGAGAAGCGCCTGAACGGCGTCGTTCAAGTCGTCCGTGGTCGGGGCCGAGCCGGGCTGACCGTGGCGGGCCGGGCGGCTGTCGTCGAGACGGCCGCGATAGACGAGCTGGCGATCGGCGTCGAACAGGTAGAAGTCGGGCGTGCAGGCAGCATCGTACGCGCGAGCCACGTCCTGGCTCTCGTCGTAGAGATATGGGAAGGGGTAGCCCTTCTCAGCCGCG
Source organism: Bacteroidota bacterium (assembly GCA_039815415.1). GTDB lineage: Bacteria > Bacteroidota > Rhodothermia > Rhodothermales > Rubricoccaceae > JBCBZH01. The sequence continues at coordinate 23,262 of JBCBZH010000026.1, read as the reverse complement.
CGCTCTGCCATGTGCGGGAGGTCGTCCTGCGGGTACGCCTCCACGTCGTTGGACGAGATGGCGACCGTGCGGACGCCCTGAGCGTTCCAGGCCTTCGCCAGCTCGATCACCCGGTCCTCGACGTGGATCGCAAATGGGCAGTGATTGCAGGTGAACACCACGACGAGCCCCTTGGCCCCGTCCATCCAGTCCGCCAGCGCGACGGTCTCCCCCGCGACATCCGGGTTGGCAGCGGGAAGCGAGAAGTCGGGCGCGAGGGTCCCGAGAGGGAGCATGGTTGAGGTAATGGCGGCCATGGCTGTGAGGTCGGTTGTGGATACAGAGAACAGGTGTTGCATCGGCAACGCCTGCCCGCTGAACCGGGTTCAGGCCTCACGATTTGCTCATCAATCCGGCCCGGGAGACTGAACGGCCGGACTCGAGCTGGCGATCAGGTCCGACCTGCCAGCACGTTCAGGAGAGCGCGCTGAGACGGTGCCTCGTCGCTGTATGTCACCACGGCGGCCTGAGCGGCATCGTATCCCTCGAGGCCTCGCCGGTCGCCGAGCACGGCGAGGGTCACGGGATGCGCGTCCATGAGGTGCTGTACGAACCGCTTCTCTCGGTCCGCCAGCCCAAACGTGCGCCAAGCAGCAGGCCGCGCAACCGTCGCGATGATGACATTTGAGGCCGCCTCCACCTGCGCCCGAATCTCCTCAAAGAGAGCATCGTCTCCCTCTTTCGTCGGCTCGATCTGGCGATAGGACGCGTCGGGTAACGTCTCTGCCAGCGCGATGCCCAGTGGCTGCACCTCGGGCTCGTTTCCGCGTGGTGTTCCTTTGAACAGGAGCACCAGCGTCCCGTCGCCCTCTCCGAGAGACGGAAGGGGTCCGCGCACCACCTCCACGGCAGCGGTCGCGACGCGCGACGCCAACGCCGCATGCTCAGGCGCCGCAACGATCTCAGGCGCCACAGCCAGCGACGGATCCCGGAAGACCCCTGGGCCGAAACGGTCGGCGACGCGCTGGCGAAGCGCGTCCACCCGAGCAAAGGCTTCACGGAGACGGGCTTCGGCGAGCGTCCCATTCTCGACAGCGCGCACGATGCCAGCCACCACATCATCCACATCGTCTACGTCCAAGAGCAGATCCACGCCTACAGCTAGCATCTCGGCCGCCAACTCGCCCTCGGTTCGGCCGTCCACTTTGGCGCCTGCCATCAGCAAGCTGTCGGTGGCGACGACCCCATCGAAGCCCATTTCATCGCGCAAGAGACCTTGCAAGATGGGCGCGGAACGGGTGGCTGGCGTGCCCGTTGGGTCCAGCGCCGGGTACCGGACGTGCGCCGTCATCACGAGATCCACGCCCGCCCCAATGGCGGCTCGGAACGGCACGAAGTCGGTGGCTTCCAGCGTCGCACGGTCCTCATTGAGAGTAGGCATTTCGGCGTGGGAATCCCCGACGGTGCCCCCATGTCCCGGATAGTGCTTGGCTGTGGCGAACTGCCCCCCTGCATGGACGCCCTCGATAAACGCACGAACGTGACGTGCCGCGCGCTGCGGATCGGAGGAGAAGGCCCGCGCGCCGATGATGGGGTTCTGAGGCTCGCGGTCCACATCGGCCACCGGCGAGTACGTGACGTGGATGCCACAGGCCAGCGCCTCCTCCGCGCTCTGTCGAGCGAAGGCTCGCGTAGCCTCGAGATCATCGGCGTGACCGAAGGCGGCCTGATGCGGATAAATGGTCCCGCCCCGAACCTGCTGGCCCAGCCCTCGCTCCATGTCTGTCGTCACCAGAAGCCCATGGTCGCTGTGGCTCTGGAGACGGATCAGCGCATCCCGCGTGTCCGGCCAGCGCCCGTTGAACATCAGCACTCCTCCAAGAGGGTGTCGGTCCAACATGGCCGCAATGCGGTCCGCGTCCTCGGCGGCATAGCGAGGGGGACTCATATTGGACCCCATCCGAACGACGATGAGACGAGCGGCGAGATCAGCGAGAGACATTCGGAGAAAGGCTTAGGGGAACAGGAAAAGGCCCTATGGGCTGGCGAGGTGGCTACATCTGGTAGAGCCCCTTAGCCTCAACGAGCTGGCGGACGGCCTCGGGGATGAGGTAGCGGACGGTCTGCCCTTGCGCAATGCGATTGCGGATGTGGGTGCTGGACAGATGCAGGGGAATGCCATCCACAACGGTCGTACGACGGCGCACCCAGTCGGGAGCATTTGCCAGCTCGGATCCAGGGCGCCGGTAAACCATCAGACGCGCCAGCTCGAGGATCCCGTGCGGGTTGCGCCACGACGGGAAGTAGTTCAGGCTGTCGCCGCCGAGGATCACCACCAGATCTTCGCCCGGATACCGGCCTGCGAGTCGACGAACCGTCGCCAGGGTGTAGGACACGCCCCCGCGCTGGATCTCAAGATCGGACGCTTCGAAGCGTGGGTTGCCCTGAATCGCGAGCCGAACCATCTCCAGCCGATCCTCTGCCGAGGCGAGCGTCGGATCATCCTGCTTGTGGGGCGCAGTGGCGGCAGGCATCCACAGCACCGTGTCGAGCCCACCGGCATCCGCGCAGGCCTCGGCCACGGCGAGGTGCCCCACATGCGGAGGGTTGAAGGAGCCGCCGAACAGGGCGAGAGGCATACGCGATGGAGAGAGGAGCGAACGGGAAGGTGCCCGTCCAGACGGTGAAGCGCAAGTGTCTCAGCCAGAGCGTGGAGGAAGCCGCCTCGCGAACGTGCTCCCAGAGTGGTTGGAATCAGCCCAGCCAGCGGTGCAGAATCACACCTGCAGCCACCCCGACGTTGAGCGACTCGACGCCACGCGTGCTCTCAGCCCCCGGAATGGACACACGCCCAGACAGACACGCCGCGACCTCGTCGGACAACCCGTTGCCCTCATTCCCGAGCACTAGTACGTCACTCGCAGACGGCCGCCAGCTCGATACCGCCGTGCCGTGCATGTCGGCGCCCCACAACGCACGCCCCGCATCACGCAGGCGGTCGAGCACAGGCGCGAGGCGGGACACGCGAACGAGCTGGAGATCCCAGAGCCCACCCATCGAGGCGCGAACCGCCTTAGGCCCTTCGAAGTCGGCAGAGCGGGCATCGGCGACGACCGCGGACACACCAAACCAGGCGGCCGACCGGACCAGCGCACCCACGTTCCCAGGGTCCTGCACGCCATCGAGCACCATCACAGGACCCTCTGCCTCGAGCTGGCGACGCACGATGGAGGCAGAGACGGCAAGCACGCCCTGACTGGTCCGGGCATCCCCAATACGCGCTAATTCCCGAGCCGCGACCGAATGCACGGGCACGGAAGTCGCGTCCACGAGCGCCACGACTCGCTCAGTGTCCAGCGCCTCAGGCGCTACCAGAACCTCCACCAGAGGTGCCCCGGCTGCAATCGCAGCCTCGACCGATCGCACGCCCTCGACCAGAAACTGCTCGAGCTGGCGACGGCCTTTCCGACGGGTGAGCGAGGCGAGATCCTTGAGGCGCTGACGGGTCATGGAGAGAAGATCGGCAAGGGGCAAGGGGCAAGGGGCAAGGGGCAAGGGGCAAGGGGCAAGGGGCAAGGGGCAAGGGGCAAAAGCTGCTCGGATCGCCAGCTCGAGGCAACCCTGCTCCCCTTTCACCCTGGCTCGATCCCCCACTCTCGAGCTGGCGAGGCGCCAACGCGCAGCGTCCCCGCCTTCCCCCTCCATTGAGTTTCAACCGAACGCGCCGATACGATGCCGTACACTCCTGACCGGAAGCGCTTCCGATTCTCGTATGTCTGCGTGATCTCTGGCGTCTCTTCTCCATCCCAGCCCGTGCCCACGCACGTACTTTCGATGGCTATTCCCCTCGATCTCACCACCCCCCATCGTCGCATGCCGACGCCCTTCAAGCGAGACGTGCACAGCGCGGCCATCTACCAGGAACCGACGCCCCACGTGGACAAAGACAATCCCTTCCAGGACATGATGGCGCGGTTCGACCACGCCGCCGAATTGCTGGAATTGGACATGGGCCTCTATGAGGTGCTCCGGTCCCCCACGCGCGTCCACATCACCAGCGTTCCCGTCGTCATGGACGACGGCTCCCTGAAAGTCTACGAAGGCTACCGTGTCATTCACTCTGAGGTCCTCGGGCCGTCCAAGGGCGGGATCCGCTTTGCCCCAGACGTCCATGTGGACGAAGTAAAAGCCCTCGCCGCATGGATGACCTGGAAGTGCGCCGTTGTGGGTGTACCGTTTGGTGGCGCCAAGGGCGGCGTCGCCTGCGATCCGTCCTCAATGTCTGCCGGTGAGTTGGAACGCCTGACGCGCCGCTACACCGCCAACCTCCTCGACGTGTTTGGGCCGGACAAGGACATTCCCGCGCCGGACATGAACACCAACGAGCAGATCATGGCCTGGCTGCTCGACACCTACTCGATGCACGCGCGCCGCACTGAAACGGCTGTGGTCACCGGCAAGCCGCTGATGATCGGCGGTTCGGAGGGCCGCCGCGAAGCCACCGGGCGCGGCGTGATGACCACGACGCTGGGCGCGATGGAACGTCTTGGGCTGCGCCCCGGCCAGTGCACCGTCGCCGTTCAGGGCTTCGGCAACGTCGGATCTGTGGCTGCGAGCCTGCTCCGCGAACAGGGGTGCACTATCGTCGCCGTGTCTGATGTCTCCGGTGGCTACTACAACGCCAACGGCATCGACGTGGACGCAGCCATCGCCTACGCGGCGGCGCACAATCGCTCGCTTGCAGGGTTCGATGGCGCTGAGCCGATCTCCAACGAGGAGCTCCTCGCCCTCGACGTGGACGTTCTGGCCCCGTGTGCGAAGGAGAACCAAATCACCGCCGCCAACGCTGGCGACATCAAGGCCAAGATCGTCTCGGAAGGCGCCAACGGCCCGACCACTCCGGAGGCCGACGAGATCCTGAATGCCAATGGCGTTCTCGTCATCCCGGACATCCTCGCCAACGCAGGCGGTGTCACGGTCTCCTACTTCGAGTGGGTCCAGGACCGCCAGGGCTACTTCTGGAGCGAGGACCGCGTCAACCGTCGCCTCGATCGCATGATGCGCGCCGCCTTCAGCCGCGTGTACGACGCCACAGAGCGCCACGACGTCTCAATGCGGATTGCGGCCTACGTCATCGCCATTGAGAAGGTGGCGGGCGCCCTCAAGATGCGAGGCATCTACGCGTAGCGAAGCGCGGAGCGCGCAGAGGGCACGCCAGCTCGTCCTCACGCTCAATCCCACCTTATCTGCTCCAACAGGTCCGATCTTCGAGGCCGTGCCGGATTGCCTGGCACGGCCTCTTTGCATCTCTTCGCCTGTGCGTCTCCCCGTTGTCCACTCTGTCGTGTCCGTGGTCGGGCTGGTGGCCTTCGCCAGCGCGTGGGGCTGCGCCACGGTCGGATCCCCGAGCGGCGGACCTGTGGACCAGACGCCACCGACTCTGGTGGCGACCTTCCCCGAGGATGGCGCGACGAACGTCTCAGATCGCACCCTGCGCCTCGCCTTCTCGGAGCGTCTCGCCTCTGGCACCGCCGTTCGGGCCGTCCGCGTGGTGCCCGATGGCGCCAGCCCGCCACGCGTCCGTGTCCGAGGCGACGAGATCGAGATCCAGTTCGACTCGCTGCGGACCGAGACCACCTATGTAGTAACCATCGGGACCGAGTTGGCGGACGAACGGAACGTCAAGCTGACATCGCCCATCACGGTGGCCTTCGCAACGGGCGCTCAGATTGACCGAGGCGAGATCGGGGGCATTGTGCGGGATCCGCAGACCGGACGTGGCGCCAGCGGCCTCCAGGTCCTCGCCTATGCCAGCTCGACGCCGGACTTGACCACAGCTCCTGACTATCGAAGCGAGGTCGGCAATGACGGCCGCTTTCGCCTCGCCTACCTCCGCCCAGATTCCTTCACGGTGTTTGCTCTGGAAGACCGCAACCGGAACGGGCTGGCGGATGTCGGCGAACGCTATGCTGTCCCCTTCACGCCCGTCGCCCAGGCGGTGTCTCCGGACGATTCCACGGCTCAGGTGCCGAGCCTGGAGATGTGGGTGACGGCTCTGGACACCCTCCCGCCCCAACCCCGACGCGTCCGCCCCATCAGCGACCGTCGGTTCGCCGTCCGGTTCGACGAAGCCGTGCAGCTCCAGTCCCTCGCCCCAGACGCGTGGGTGCTCACGGATTCCGCCAGCGCGACGCCGACGCCTGTGACGGTGTATCAGGACCCCGTCCAGCCTGCGGAGGTTCGCTTCGAGACTGCCCGGCCTCTCTCCCCGACGGTCCACCAGCTCGAGCTGGTGGCGACCGATGTCGTGGCAGACTCAGCAGGCACGGCCACCCAGCCGTTCGTGCTGTCGTTCACGCCGCCGGAACGGCCCGACACCCTTCAAGCGCGCCTTACCGGATTTCTCCCCACCGCGACCATCGCCGCCGACTCTGCGTTGTCGTTGCGGCCCGATGCGTCGTTCGGTCTTCGCTTCGCTTCGCCACCGGACACCGCTGCGCTGGCGGCTCAGATCGAGCTGGTGGATGAAGAAGACAACGCTCTCGCCTACGCGATGGCTCTCACATCCGATGGCCTCGGCATCGAGATGCTGACCGCAGCCCCATCCCCGGCTTCCTTCTCGCTCCGCTTTCGCCAGCCCGACACCACGTTCGCGCGCCGCTACACCCGTCTCGGCGACGCGGACAGTGGCGGACTCGTCGGGCAAGTGCCTGGTGCAGCCGGACGCCCCGTGAGGGTGGAAGCGCAGTTGGAGGACGGCACGGTTCTCTCAAGTGACCTGGATGCCGATGGCGCCTTCGCGATCCGCGGGCTGGCGCCGGGCTCGGTCCGCCTTCGCCTGTTCGAAGACCTCGATGGCGATGGCCGATGGAGCGGTGGCCGCCTGCCGCCAGACGCCGCTTCCCCCGAGCGTCTCCTGATCGTGCCCGATCCAATCCAGATCCGAGCGCGTTGGGATACCGACGTGGAGACCACCTCGCTCGCTCTCTTTCCAGACACGCCGTGACGGACCTTCTCCCCCTTCTCTCTGCTGACGGGATGCGCGCTGTCGATGCCGCTACGATGGGCGACTGGGGCGTTCCAGGCCGCGTACTGATGGAATCGGCAGGTCGCGCCGCAGCGGACGAGGTCACCTTGCGATACCCGATGGAGGGCGCGCACGTGGTGGTCTTGGCGGGCACGGGCAACAACGGCGGGGACGCGCTGGTCGTCGCCCGCATCCTCTGGGCTCGAGGCGTCACCGTCAGCGTCGCCGCCGTTCAAGCAGACGTTTCTGAAGGCGACCGAGCAGAGAACCTCACCCTTCTCAAGCGCCTCGCCGCCAGCTCGGATCGCCTCATGTTCGTGGATGCCCTTCCCGACGCCGATCTCATCGTGGATGGGCTGCTGGGCATCGGGGCCACCGGCGACCTTCGCGATCCCGTCCGACAGCTGTGCAAGTGGGCCAATCGCCAGCCCGCACCCGTCGTCGCGCTGGATATCCCTTCCGGCCTGGATGCCACAACTGGCGCCGCGCCCGCCGACACCATCCGAGCCGACCTGACGGCAACGATGGGTGCGATCAAGACCGGCCTTCTTCTCCGCGATGGCCCGCAGCACACCGGCGAGCTGGTGACCGTCGAGATGGGATTCCCGCCGAGTGTGGTCCGCGAGCAGGCGTCCGCCTGGCAGGCGACGCCAGAATGGGTAGGCCAGCATCTTCCTCAGCGCGCTCCAGATGCACACAAGTACTCGGCAGGGCGTGCTGTCTGCGTGGTCGGGAGTCGGCGCTATACCGGAGCCGCGGTGCTGTCTACCCGTGCTGCGTACCGGGCAGGTGCCGGGGCCGTGGTTGCCTGCACACCACGCAGCGCGCGGAGTGTCCTTGATGCCCAGAACCTGGAAGTCATGGTCCGAGCCTATCCGGAAACCGAGCGGGGCACGCTGGCGCTGGACGCGCGGGACCGTATTGCCAAACACCTGCGCAGTTCGGACGCAGGTCTGATCGGCTGCGGCCTCGGATCCGCAGAACCAACGCGTGCGCTGATTCGGGACCTTGCCCGCCATGCCCCCTGTCCCGTCATTCTGGATGCGGACGGCCTCAATGCCTTCATCGGGCACGCAGACACGTTCCTCGAGCGCTCCCACCCGCTCCTGCTCACTCCGCACCTTGGCGAATACCGTCGCCTGATTGGAGACGACGACTTCGTTCCAGAGGATCTCGTCCAGACCGTCCGCGAGGCTGCTGCGCGTTGGAAAGCGCACATCGTGCTCAAGGGCATGCCGTCCGTACTCGGCACGCCCGACGGACGCGTGGTGGTGGGTCCACCGGGTCGCCCGGCACTCGCGACTGCCGGAAGCGGCGACGTGCTGGCAGGCACGGTCGTCGGGCTGGCGGCCCAGGGATGCCCTCTCGATGAGGCTGCTGTGTGTGCGATGCACCTGGGGACAACCGCCGTGGACGTGTGGGCGACCGCCCGCGGGCTGGCGCCGGAGCGAGCCACGGGCCTCACGGCCTTCGATGTGGCCGAGATGCTTCCTCAGGCCGTCGCCACGTTCGCCAGCTCGTGATGCGACGTGTTCTCCCTGCCATTGTGCTCAGCCTCGCCGTGCTGGCGCTGTGCTCCATCCCTGGCACGTCGCTTCCACAGGTCCGCCTCTTGACAGCCGACAAGCTGGCGCACCTCGTCATGTTCGCCGCGCTGGGCTGGGCGTGGCTGCGAGCGTTCCCGGACAAGGTGGCCTGGGTCCTCACAGGTGGAGCCGCCTTCGCCGTGTTTACGGAGGTGTGGCAGCACACGCTTCCCATTGGTCGCACAGGAGACCCTGCCGACGCGATTGCCGATATCCTCGGGTTGGCGATAGCCGTGGTCGTGTGGAAGATTGAACGACGGTACCGAGGCCCTCAGACCTCGGCAAGTGCCTGAAGCCGACGCGATGATACCCGCCTCGAAGCGAGCGCGGAGCAACGATGGGGTGCACTCCGAGTCTTGAGAGCACACGACCCACGTCCCCATGCCTGCTCCCCTGCCTCGCGATGCCGAACATCGCCGCCTCCATCGTCTCCATTCGCTGATCGGGTTGATGATCGCCCTCGGGCTTCTGCTCGGCGTGTTCACCGCTCCCGTTGTGGCAGGCGAGCCCGATGGGCCGCCGGTCGTCTCGAATGAGCCATTCATCTTGGAAGACATCCCCCCGACGGCGCCACCTCCGCCTGCCCCCCCTCCGCCGCCAGCCCCGCCGCCGCCCACACCGGTCCCGGACGATGCCGAGGTGGAGGACGAGATCCGCGAGTTGGTGCTCCGCCCCGAAGAGAGGGTGCCCCTGCCATCCGCCCCGGCGCCTCCTATTGAGCGTGTTGCCCCACCATCACCACCTCCTCCGCCACTTCCCCCTTCGCCTGTGGTGGAGCCCGAGGACGATGTTCTCGAATTCGTACCCATCGAAGACGCGCCGAACCTGATCGGTGGACTGGAGGGCCTGCAAGCGCGCGTGGAGTACCCCGAGCTGGCGCGGCGGGCTGAGATCGACGGCGTCGTGTTCATCCAGTTCGTCGTCGATGAGCAGGGCCGCGTGGTGGATCCAGTCGTCGTGCGGTCGCCGTCAGACCTGCTCTCAGCGGCGGCTCTCAAGGCTGTTCTGGAGTCCAGGTTTACGCCCGGACAGCAGCGCGGCCGCCCGGTGAAGGTGCGCTACTCGCTGCCGGTTCGGTTCGTTCTCCGCTGAACCACAGACCGCCAGCTCGAGAGCCCTCGCTCCTCGCCAGCTCAAGGCCCTGCCCCGAGACATAGGGACACAGCGTTTCTATGTCCGCCCGGATGGCGCCCCTCCGAGCAGACGACGCCCTCGAGCTGGCGAGGAGGTTCACTCTCCCAGCGGCACGCGGAAGCTCACGCCCATCGTTCGGAGGCGGAGAAGCTGTGCTGGAAGGCGGGCTTGGAACGCGTCCCAGTCGCGGCGGTCCTTGCGCGTCCACACGACCTCCGCCAGCGCGAGAGCACGTGGATAGGCCATGTACTCCACCTTCTGCGGCGTCTCGATGTACTCGGTCCAGACGTTGGCCTGGGCTCCGAGCACGTGTTCGGCTTCCTCGGTGGAGTAGCTCTCCGGGACCGGTTCGTAGGCATACACGTCCTCGAGCGTCGTCAGCCCCCCAATAGAGAGTGGCTCAGCGTCCGGGTCGCCCTGAAAGTGATCGAAGTAGAGCGTGTTGTTGGGCGTCATGATGAGATCGTTGCCCTGGGCAGCAGCTTGCTCTAGGGCCTCCGTGTTCCACTGCCGCCAGAACATGAGCGTGGCCGTCGGGCTGAGGCCGCCTTCCACGATCTCGTCCCACCCTACGAGGCGGCGCCCGTTGGCATTCAGGAACCGCTCGATGCGGCGGATGAAGTAGCTCTGCAGCTCATGCTCGTCGGCCAGCCCTTCACGACGGATCACCTCTTGCGCCAGCTCGCTCGCCTCCCACGCCGCTTTGGGCGCCTCGTCGCCGCCGATGTGGATCAGCTCGCTAGGAAACAGCTCCATCACCTCCGCCAGCACGTTCTCGAGGAATGTGAACGTCTCCTCGCTCGGGCAGTAGATGTCCTCGAAGACGCCCCAGAGCTGCTCCACCTCGAAGGGCCCTGGCGTGCACGCCAGCTCGGGGTAGGCCGCCAGCGCGGCAGACGAGTGCCCCGGCATCTCGATCTCAGGGATGACCGTGATGTGCCGCTCCGCAGCGTAGGCCACCACCTCGCGGATCTCATCCTGCGTGTACGAACCGCCATAGCGGACGCCATCGAACTGGTGGGGCTGGTTGCGATAGTGACCGATGAGGGTCCCCTCACGCCACGCGCCCACCTCCGTCAGACGCGGATACTGCTCGATCTCGATGCGCCAGCCCTGGTCTTCGGTCAGGTGCCAGTGGAAGCGATTGAACTTGTAGAGCGCCATCAGATCGAGGTAGCGCTTCACGAATTCGACCGAAAAGAAGTGCCGCGCCACGTCCAGATGGAGCCCCCGGTAGCCGAATCTTGGTGCGTCCTCGATGTGCACAGCGGGAATGGACCAGACGGCATCGACTCCATCTGGATCGCGACCACCTCGTTCTACTGCCACGGGAACGAGCTGGCGAAGCGTCTGCGCCCCGTAGAACAGTCCCGCTGCATCCGCAGCTCTTAAAAACACGCCTTCGGGCGTCACCGTCAGCTCGTAGCCCTCAAACTCCAGCGCCAGCTGTGGATCGAGGTGAAAGAGGATCTGGCCCTCACCTTCAGGCTCGGCGAACGGGAGCGACAGGTACGACGCCAGCCGCACGCGCTCTGCCCAGGTCGTCGCGACCCGAATCGCCTCTGGGTCGTCGGACGTGACGGCGACTGTCACCGACTCGTCGAGCACAAAGCGCCCCTCGCCCGACTCCATAAACGCGGGCAATGGCACGATGGAGGGGGCATCCAGATCCTGAGCCGAGACAGACGCCAGCGAGGCAAGGCAGACCACGAGGAGGCAACGCATAGGGCTGGGAAGCACGAGACGACGCCCAGAGCTTACGGAGACTCCTCTCTCTGTGCGCCAGCTCGAGTTCTCGAGCTGGCGATCACGTGGCCTATGTTCGACCGGACTCACCCCACACCCGCAGCCTATGCCCGTACTCGGAGGCATCGAAGCCGGAGGCACCAAGTTCGTCTGCGCAGTCGGTACTGGACCGGAGGATCTACGGGACGTCCACCGATTTCCGACCACCACGCCCGAGGAGACACTGGGCCGCGCGATTGCCTATTTCCTGAATCACGCAGAGCCGATTTCAGCGCTTGGGGTCGGTTCCTTCGGGCCCGTGGATGTGGACGCCAGTTCGCCCACCTACGGGTCCATCACCACCACGCCGAAACCCGGCTGGGCCAACACGGATGTCCTCGGACCGTTGCAAGAAGCCCTCAGCGTGCCGGTTGGATTCGACACCGATGTCAACGCTGCAGCTCTCGGCGAGCATCGCTGGGGCGCCGCACAAGACCTCGACACCTTTGTCTACTTGACCATCGGCACCGGAATCGGAGGGGGCGGCTGGGTGAATGGGCGCCGCATTCAGGGCCTGACACATCCCGAGATGGGCCACCTCCGCGTGCCTCGTCTCCCGGGCGACACCTTCGAGGGAATCTGCCCCTTCCACGGCGACTGCTGGGAAGGCCTCGCCTCCGGCCCGGCCATCAAAGCCAGATGGGGCCGAGCTGGCGATGACCTGCCCGAAGACCATGACGCGTGGCCGATGGAGGCCCATACCCTCGCCCTGGGGCTCGTGAACCTCATTCTGACCCTCTCACCGCAGCGCCTCATCCTCGGTGGCGGCGTGATGCAGCAAGCCCATCTCTTTCCTCTGATTCGCGAGGCCGTGCAGTCCCTCCTGGGTGGATACGTCCAGATTCCAGCCATCACCGACGCCATCGACCAGATGATTGTGCCACCCGCTCTCGGGAACCGCGCAGGCATTCTCGGCGCCCTCGCGCTGGCGAAGGATGTCCTTGAATCCGCCTCGTAGCCCCTTTTTGAGCGGATTGAGGACACCCCGAGATCTCGCGGCAAGATTCGCCAGCTCGTCGGCCCTTGAGGATAGAAGCTCTGGCACGAGCAACTTTTTGGCCCCGCAGGGGTCTCAGGCACGACGCCAGGCACCAAACCCCTTGTCTCACTCGTGTGAACAGGGCGTGACGAAACCCTTGGCTGTCCCTACCTTAGGGTCCGGCGCCTCGCCGACCGACCCCGCCGATAGCCGCCCATTCATTTCTCGCTATGGCTCTACGAAAAACCGAAGCCGCCGACCTCAGGCGGAAGTACCCACGCTACGTCCAGTACGGGATGATCGCCTCCCTGCTGGTACTGCTGGGTCTGTTCCTGGCCCCCATCTCTGGCGGTGAAGAGATCGCGATGGCGGCCGAGCAGACCGAGATTATTGAGATCGAGGAGATCCTGCAGACGCAGCAGATCCAGCCTCCGCCTCCGCCTCCGCCCGCTCCGCCTCCGCCACAGGAGGTTCCGGATGAGGTGGAGATCGAGGACGTGATCGAGGAGATCGACCTCGACCTCAGTGAGGCTCCGCCCCCCCCGCCGGCACCGCCAGCACCGCCTCCGCCACCTCCCCCTCCGCCGACTCCGGACGCACCGCCTCCGCCGCCTCCGCCGGATCCAGAGCCGACCGAGCCTGAGATCTTCGAGGTCGTGGAGCAAGCTCCGGTGCTCATCGGTGGCCTCGAAGGCCTCCAAGAGCGCGTCGAGTACCCGGAGATCGCACGTCGCGCTGGCGTCGAAGGCCGCGTGTTCGTCACCTTCGTCGTCGATGAGCGCGGCAACGTGGTCGACCCACAGGTCGCCCGCTCGCCCTCCGACCTCCTCTCCGAGGCCGCCCTCAAGGCCGTCCGCGAGTCCAAGTTCCAGCCCGGACAGCAGCGCGGCCGCCCGGTGAAGGTGCGCTACTCGCTGCCGGTCAACTTCGTCCTCCGCTAGACCGCGCCCCCTCGGACGACGCGTTCCGCCGCCCCGGTTGCTTCGTCAGCCGGGGCGGTTTTTTGTGGTCAAGGGTCAAGAGCTGCCCGGACCGCCAGCTCGAGGCAAGGCCAAACGTGCTCATTTCCGCCCAAACAGCGTGAAATGGGAACATTTCGAGCTGGCGGCTCAACTCTTCCCTCTTCCCTCTTCCCTCTTCCCTCTTCCCTCTTCCCTCAGGTCCTCGACCGCACGACGTGGCGCACACCGCCGTCGGCAGTGCCGATCAACACATCCGTCGCCAGCCCGACGAAGAGGCCGTGCCCAAGGACGCCTGGGATGTGATCCAGCTCGGATGCCAGCACGTCCGGCGCGTCGATGCCATCGAACTGGGCGTCGAGGACCCAGAGACCCTGGTCGGTAACCACAGGTCCATCCTTCTTCTGCCCCATCCGTAGAACCGGATCTGCGCCCAGGCCTCGGAGCGCCCACGAGACGGCGGGCTCGGCCATCGGCAACACTTCAATGGGAACCGGCATGTTGAGTCCGAGGCGGTCCACCATCTTCGACTCGTCGGCCAGCACGACGAACCGGGAGGCCAGTGCGGCCACCACCTTCTCGCGGACATGGGCGGCGCCGCGTCCTTTGATGAGCGCAAGATCAGGCGAGACCTCATCGGCCCCATCGAGAGCGAGGTCAAGCGCGTGCGCGGTGGCCCCGAGCCGGTCGAGCCCGATGTCGTCGAGGGTAGCGAGCGGGACGCCGTGCTGCCGCGCGAGGCGTTCCGCTGCAAAAGACGTCGGCACTCCAACGACATCCAGCCCCTCGTCTTTCACTCTCTGCCCCAGCGCCTCGATGGCAAACGCGGTCGTCGAGCCCGTCCCGAGGCCGAGTCGCATTCCGCTCTCGGCGAGGTCTGCGGCAGCGTATCCGGCGGCCCGTTTGGCGATGGATGGCTCGGAAGCGGTCGAGCTGGCGGTCTCTGACATCGGGGGGAGCAAGGGGAACCTGAAGGTACCCGCACACCCTCGAGCTGGCGACTGGAGTTACTCGAACCGGAGCGCTTCCACAGGCCGAAGCTTGGCCGCCTTGGTCGCGGGATAGACGCCGAACACCAACGCCACCCCCGTCACGCCCGCCAGCGCGCCGAGCGCCCAACCCACCGGGAACGCTGGGGCCGACTGCATGAGCGCGGCCGCGATGTTGCCCGCGGCCACTCCGAGCAAGATGCCACCGATTCCACCCACCTGACACAGAACCACGGCCTCCACAAGGAACTGGCGCCGGATGTGAGCGCGCGTGGCGCCCAGCGACTTTCGCACGCCGATCTCGCGCGTCCGCTCGGTCACACTCACGAGCATGATGTTCATCACACCCACCCCTGCAGCCAGGAGAGCTATCAGGCCGATTCCGAGCCCGCCCATCGTGAGCGCTGAGGCGAAGGAATCGAAGCTGTCCACGATGGCCTGGTTGGACGACACCTCGAAATCGTTCTCTTCCTCTGGGGGAATCCGCCGAATGGCCCGCAGATGGCCGATGGCTTCCGCTTCGAGTGCAGGTACTGCCGTTGCGCTCCGAGCCCGCACATCGAGTTCCACGTCCCAGTTGTCGAGGCCGTACATGGAGATCAAGCGCGTGATGGGCATGTAGACCCGGTTGTTGGCCCCACCGCCTCCAAACGCGCCGCCTTCTTCCTCCACCGTCCCGACGACGGTGAACCGTCGTCCATCGACACGGATGCTCTGCCCAATAGCCTCTCTCCCCAGAAACAGCCCTTCCACGAGAGCTTGGCCGATCACCGCGACCGGCCGGCTGTAGCGGACATCCTCAGCCGTGAGAAAACGGCCTTCATCGAGGTTACGGCTGTTGTTCTCGAGGTAGTCCCCGTCGGTTCCGACGAGCGTGACGCTCGGCTCCGTCGTCTCTCCTCCCCCCTGCACCGTTGTGCTTCCGCGATAGAGGCTGGGAGTGACTGCAGCGGCAAGCGTCATCCGGTCGCGCAGTCGGAGCGCCTGCTCGTAGGGAAGCGGCTTGCCCTTTCGCTCTCCCGTCATGGGGTCACGCATCCGCTGAATTGTGATGGTACTGGCGCCCAGCCCCGTCAGGTTGTCCTTGAACGACGAGTCGAGAACATCGACGGCCGTGACACTCGCAATGACTGAAAAGACGCCAATCGCCATCCCGACGAGCGTCAGCGCACTCCGCAGCTTGTTGGCACGAAGCGATTCAAGAGCAAGACGAACAGTTTCCGAGAATGGCACGAGAACTAGTACAGGTAAAAGGAAGCTTGGTAGCTACAGATCCAGTGATGAGGTTGAGGAGGGTATGCGGGCCGCACGAGGACAGCCCTACGCCCACGACCTCGAGCTGGCGACTTGGGTCGGAGCGTGCGCGCCGAGGCGTGGGAGACCATCATTCGTAGCGAAGGGCTTCGATCGGACGCGAGCGCGCGGCCTGCCAGGCAGGGACAACACCAGCGATCAAGCCAACCGCCATACAGATCGCCAGCGCGAGGAGGACCGTGCCGAACGAGAGCTGGGCGGTAAAGACCTGGTTGATCCCAAAGGCCACGAGCGCGGCAATGGCGATGCCAATCATGCCTCCTACCAAGCACACAAGCACGGCTTCCACAAGGAACTGGATCAACACGGATCGTCGCGTCGCCCCGAGCGCCTTGCGGACACCGATCTCCCGCGTTCGCTCTTTAACGCTCACAAACATGATGTTCATCACGCCAATGCCACCCACAATGAGCGACAGCGCAGTCAGGAAGATGCCCACCCCATAGGTGGTCACCCGGATGGCTTGCACGAAGTCTCGCAGGAGCGACTGCCGGTTGATGGAGAAGTTGTCCTCCTCCATGGCATCTAGCCCTCGGGCCAGACGAACGATCCCCGTCAGCTCGTCGAGAGCTTGGTCCACGTCCTCGCCTTCGGCCACCTTCACCTTGATCGAGATGCCTGGCTGACTGTCAAAGACACGCTTGAACGTCGAGAGTGGGATGATGATATAGGTGTCTGCAGACTGCCCGAAGAACGATGGGCGTTCGGCCAACGTGCCGATCACGGTAAAGGGACGCGGCCCAATCCGGACTTGCTTCCCGACGGGGTCCTCCGATGGGAAGAGATCCTCCACCAGGTCCTGCCCCAGCACGACCACC
Source organism: Bacteroidota bacterium (assembly GCA_039815415.1). GTDB lineage: Bacteria > Bacteroidota > Rhodothermia > Rhodothermales > Rubricoccaceae > JBCBZH01. The sequence continues at coordinate 6,692 of JBCBZH010000026.1, read as the reverse complement.
GCTCGCGCCCCCCGGCTCTCGCCCTCGGTGTAGAACCGCCCCTGGTCTATCTCAATCCCTCCTGTGTCGATGTATTCCGCTGTGGAGCCCTCTACATACACCCCATCCACCTGATCTCGTCCGCGCTTCACTGTCGTCGCCCATCCCGCAACCGGGGCCACCGCATCGGCACGCTGCGACCGTGCCCGAACCACCTCGGCCAAATCCTCCTCAATGCGCGGGCGGTTTCGGTACCTCCACCAGTCGCCCTGGATGATCCACGGTGTCCGGTCGATGAACAACGCATCATCGCCGATGAGCGAGAGGCTGCGGTTAAACGCCCCTTCGATGCCATTGATGACCGTAAACATGGACGTCACGGACACGATGCCGATGATGATGCCAAGCGTGGTCAGGAGCGCGCGCATCTTTCGCGCCCACAGCGCGCCAGCGGCGATGCGGACGCCTTCAGAAATCTCCGTCGTGAGTGCAGGCATTGGGAGCAGAAGCGATGAGAGCCCTACGCGGCCAAGAGGTGCTAGTTACGTCTGGCCAACACCAAATGTCTTCATTGGCGGCAGCACGCCCGCGCCGTAGGTTTCGATTCCTGCATTCTCCCCGGCTCCGATGTCCAAACTGAGCGTCCTTGGCGAGTTCTGGCGCTTTCTCCGCGTCCGAAAGAAATTCTGGCTCGCCCCCATCGTGCTGGTGCTGGTGTTGCTGGGCCTATTGGTCGCATCGGTGAGTGGCAGCCCGCTCGCGCCGTTCGTGTACGCGCTGTTTTAGGGCTTTGGGCTTTGGGCTTTGGGCTTTGGGCTTTGGGCTTTGGGCTTTGGGCTTTGAAGATGTATGCCCTCGAGCAGGCGTCAAGCCCAGCGAGTACGAGTGACTCACATTCGGTCTCGAGTTCTGCACGTCGCCAGCCCGGTCGATGGCGTGTCTCGAGCTGGCGAACTGTCCCCGGTCCTCCGTATGCCAGCTCGAGGCACCGTCCGTCGGGTTGGCGAGACCTCTTAGCATTGCCCACGGCTCACAGCCGAACGCCCTACAACGCCCGTTCGAAGCGGATTCGATAATCCCGATAGGCGGCATTGTACCCTGCCGCGGTGACCTCGAACGCTTCCGCCAGCCCGAGCACCGTCATGCCCGGATGCTTGTTGGGAAACGTGTCGTACGCGAACCGGGAGTAGCCCATTGCGCGGGCCTCGTCCTCCATCCGGTAGAGCAACGCACGCGCAATCCCGAGACGACGATGCCCCGGAAGCACGCCCCCCTTGGCGCTATAAAACGTCGTCTTGCTCTCCCCGTAGCCAACCTTGTACCCCACGAGGTCCTCATCCCGACGAGCCACAAGCAGTGTGAGATCCGTTCGGTCAAGACGGTGGATCACTCGCTCCTCGCCAAACACCACCTTGTTGAGACGGCGGATCTCATCAAAGCGATCCAATCCGACCCGCTCGATGGCGAGATCGAGCGACAACACAGGAGATCCGAGGACTTGCATGGAGTGGTGGGGCTGCCCAACGGTAGGAACACCAGGGGTTCGGATGCAAATCGAAATCGCTATGGGCCTAACGCACGTGCCTCCGAGTGAGAGGGCAAGCTGGGAGTGCTCTCCTGTACCAGAGCCGCTGGCTCGAGAAGCCCCTCCGGCACCTTCGCTAGAAACCGGCTCGGATCTGTCATAAACTGACCGGACCCACGCTGATACTGAACAACGGGATACGAGAGGTACAGCTCGGTCTCCGCACGGGTGATGGCGACATAGAGAAGCCGCCGCTCTTCATCGAGGTCCTCGGTCCGATGTGTCGAGTACTGAGAGGGCAGCACACCATCTAGCGCCTCGATCAGAAACACCGTATCGAACTCCAGCCCTTTGGCGGAATGGATGGTCGAGAGCACGAGAGGGGGTTCGTCCTGGTGAGCCCCCTCTACCCCATCCACAGCCAGATCGAGCGGGTCGAGCGCTAGCGATTCGAGAAACGCGCCGCGCGACCGATGCCGCGCCGCCAGCGCGACGAACGCCTCTAGGTCCGGCTCGCGCTTCGCGATCTCGTCTGCATAGACCCGCTCGAAGTGGGGCCGGTAGTGCCCCAGCACCAGCTCGACCTGCTGCTCAACGGGCCCATCGAGCTGGCGAAGGCGGTTGACGAGCGTTCCGAGCGAGGCCACTCCGGACGATGCCCTCGCTGACCCGAGCGCCGCACTGAGGGCCTCTCCGAGGGCATGGGGCGGCGCCGCCCCATCCGCCGCCAGCGCGATGCCATCCAGCACCCTCCGCGCCGTCTTCGGCCCTACGCCCTCCAAAAGCAAAAGGGAGCGGTTCCAAGCAACGGCGTCGGCGGGATTCTCTGCGATCCGCAGGTAGGCCACGAGGTCCTTGATGTGTGCGGCCTCTGCAAGCTTCAACCCACCGTACTTCACGAACGGAATCTTGCGCCTCGCCAGCTCGCCCTCCAGCGCATAGGAGCACCAGCTTGACCGGAACAGCACCGCCTGGCGATGCAGCGGCACGCCCTCTTCGCGCCGTGCGAGAACGGTTTGCGCCACGAACTTCGCCTCCCAGTGATCGTCCGGCGCCTGGACCAGCACGGGCCGCTCTCCTCCCTCACGGTCGGTGAACAACTGCTTGTCGTACTGTCGCGTCGAGCTGGCGAGGACGCGGTTGGCAAGGTCCAGCACGGGCTGAACCGATCGATAGTTGTGCTCCAGCTTGAGTACACGAGCGCCGGGGTAGCGCCTCGGAAAGCCGAGGATGTGCGCGATGTCGGCACCCCGGAATCGGTAGATCGACTGTGCATCGTCGCCGACAGCGGTGAGGTTGCCGTGTAGCGACGCGAACTGGGCGACAAGCTCCGCCTGGAGGCGATTTACGTCCTGGTATTCGTCCACCAGCACGTGCCGGATGCGTCCGGCAACCGCAGCGCGCACGTCCTCGAGCTGGAGAAGCTCGAGGGTGCGTGCGAGCAGATCGTCATAGTCCATCAGCCCGTAGCGACGCTTGTAGTCCGCGAAAGCCTCGAACAGCTCGGCCAGCGTGTCCAGGTGTCCTGTGTACGGCGGGTAAGCCTCTTCCAGCAGATCCGCCAGCTCGATGCCCCGGTTGGCAATCGCGGAGGCCATCGCCAGGAGCGCCCGCTTCTTGGGGAACCGGACGGCGCGCTTGTCGAGCCCTCGCTCGGTACGAAGAAGGTCCAGCACGTCGGCGGCATCCGATGCATCTAGGACCGTAAATCGAGCCGGGTACCCGATCTTGGGAGCGAAGCGACGGAGGGTTTCGAGACAGAAGGCGTGGAAGGTGCCACCCCGAACCCCGTCGCAGCGACCATCCAGAAGCTGCCCGGCCCGACCAATCATCTCCTTGGCGGCCCGACGCGTGAACGTCAACAGCACGATCTGGTCCGGTGGCACACCGGTTTCCACGAGGTACGCCAGCCGGTAGATGAGCGTGTGCGTTTTGCCGGTTCCAGCTCCGGCTACCACCAACGTGGGTCCGTCGCCTGCAGTGGCTGCTGCCAGCTGCTGCGGGTCCAGCGCCGAGGCATAGTCCAGTGTCAGTTCAGAGAGCGAAGGCGCCTCGATGGGCTCCGATTTGAGAACGATCCGGCGCACGGGGAAGTCGAGCTGGCGAGGAAGAATAGCCCGGTCTAGAGCGCTTTCACCATCACCTGATTTGTGTGATCGTCCGAACCCAGGCGGAACGCCTTGGTGCCTACGGTTCGGAATCCCCAGCGCTCGTAGAAGGCGATCGCGCGAGCATTGTGCTCCCAGACGCCCAGCCAGAGTGTCCTCGCGCCGCGCTCCCGAGAAGCCTTGACGCACGCCTCCATTAGCGCGGCACCCACGCCCGCTCCGATAGCGACCGGATCGACGTAGATCCGCTCCAGCTCGAGCGGATCGGGTCCCGGCACGCACGGAGGCGTCTCGCCAGCACACAGTTTGGCGTACCCCAGGGGAATGTCAGCATCGAACGCGAGAAAGAACTGGCTGTCGGGGGCCCTCAGCTCGAGGGCGATCCGAGCGGGCGAGAACGCGTCCCGTGCATACGCGTCCATGACCGCAGAATTGGTGTCGGTCTCGAAGGCTGCCCGAAAGGTGCGCTCCGCCAGATCGGAGACCGCAACAGTGTCTCTCGAGCTGGCGATTCGGACCGAACTGTACATGACGAGCGTGGCGACGATGGGCGCTCGGACACGACCGTGCCCCCCTTGTGTTCCCCGGAACGGGGCTGCGTCCGGCTGGCGACGCCCCGGCCCTGGCTCTATATTCGAGCGCTTCCTGCCGCCTCGTGCGGCGTCGGACCCGAGCCCTCCCTCGGGCATGTTTTCCGCGCCGGTTTCCCGGCCCAACTGGCCTCAGGCCGCTTGCTCACGCAGCCCTCTCTCCTATGGGCAAGGTCATCGCGGTTGCGAATCAGAAAGGCGGCGTCGGCAAGACGACGACGGCCGTCAACCTTGCCGCCTCCCTGGCCGCCTCGGAGCACCCGACGCTCCTCATCGATACGGACCCGCAGGCCAACGGGACGTCCTCGCTGGGCGTCGAGCCCCGCACGGTCGCCTCGTCTGTGTATGACGTGCTGACGGGCTCGGTCTCGGTGGAAGACGCCGCGTTGCAGACCGAGATGCCGTTCCTCGATGTGGTCCCGAGCCACATCAATCTGGTGGGCGCAGAGATCGAGATGATCGATCTCTTCGAGCGTGAGCGAGTCCTCAAGAAGGCCCTCGTGCGCGCCCGGCGCCGGTACGACTTCATCGTCATCGACTGCCCGCCGTCGCTCGGCCTGTTGACGCTCAACGCGCTCACAGGCTCAGACTCCGTCTTGATTCCTGTTCAGACGGAGTACTTCGCCTTGGAAGGCCTCGGTCAGCTCCTGAACACCATCAAGATTGTGCGGCAGCACCTCAACCCGGATCTCGAGATCGAGGGCGTGCTGCTGACGATGTACGACGGCAGGCTGCGTCTGAGCAACCAGGTGGCTGCCGAGGTCCGGCGCTACTTCGGCGACCGCGTGTTTGAAGCCGTCATCCAGCGCAACGTGCGCGTGTCTGAGGCCCCAAGCTTCGGCAAGCCCGTCATCCTGTACGATGTCATCTCGGCAGGGTCGAAGAACTACATGGCGCTGGCGAGCGAGGTGATCCGCAACAACCAGCGCTTCCTCGAACCGCCCGCCCCGGAAAGCGCCGACGGCGTCGCCACGAGCGCGGCTCCCCACCTCAACGTTCCAGAGCCGCCCGTCGCCAGCTCGATCACTTCCCGCCCGGCTGGGACGGCACGCCCCGTCCCCAAACCGATTCCTCGTCCCGCAAAGCCCGAGGCTGAAACGGATGGAGGCGACGGCCAGCCCGGCCGTGTCCTTCTCGCCAGCCGCGCCACGCCGAGAACCGACAGCGCACCCGAGCGGGTCTCGGATGTCGAGGAAGAGCGCTCTGTGCCAGAGGCCTCCCCCAATGGCGTCGCAGGCCCCGAAGGCTCGTCGGACGACACCTCCTCCTCTCTCTCCTAGCCGGCCTCGGTGGCTCCCGCCGCCGACTCCCCCGACTGCATGGCAAAGAAAGCCGCCCTCGGAAAGGGCCTCAGCGCCCTTCTCCCCCAGACGAACGCGGACGACCCCGGCCAGCCCGATCCGACCGGGGGCACGCGCACGCGCCTCTACAACTTCGAGGAGCGCCGCCGCCTTGCCGGACGCGTCGCCGAGTTGGACATCGAGGCCATCCGCCCCAACCCCTACCAGCCACGCACCGACTTCGACGAGACGGCGCTCGATGAGCTGGCGGCGTCCATTCGCCAGCTCGGCATCATCCAGCCGCTCACCGTCCGGTCGCTCGGCAACGACCGCTACGAGCTAATCTCGGGCGAGCGGCGCCTCCGGGCCAGCCGCCGCGCCGGCCTCAAGCGCGTCCCAGCCTACGTCCGCGAGGCGGACACCGAGGCGATGCTCGAGATGGCGATCGTCGAGAACGTCCAGCGAGAGGACCTCAACCCGGTGGAGGTGGCGCTGGGCTACCAGCGGCTGATCGAGGAGGTCGGGCTGACGCAGGAGCAGGTGGCAGACAAGGTGGGCAAGAACCGCTCGACGGTCGCCAACGTGCTGCGTCTTCTCAAGCTGCCGCCGCGCGTGCAAGCGTCGCTGCGCGAAGGCTCGCTCACGAGCGGGCACGCCCGCGCGCTGGTGTCTATCGAGGACGGGAAGGCCCAGCTCGCCCTCCATCGTGAGATCCTGGACGACGGCCTCTCCGTCCGCGAGGTGGAGAGCCGCGCCCGACGTCTTCGCACCGCTTCTGAGGGGACGTCCTCCGCCAGCCCGTCGACCAAAACCACCACTACCCAGTTGGCGACGCGCGACCGCCTGGAGATTGAGGCCGTCGAGGCACGGCTCCGAGAAACGCTAGCAACCCAGGTGCAAGTCCGCCATAAGGCTGCCGACGGATCGGGGGCGATTACGATCTCGTACTACTCTGCCGAGGATCTCGAACGGGTCGTCGAGCTGGTGCTGGGGAGCTAGACTCCCGTCCTCCTGACAACCTGCGTACGGGAGAACAGCTCTGGTTGCAAGAGGGCCTGTCTCTCAGGCCACGCGGGACGCCAGCTCGCCCCAGATCCTTCGCTGCACTCAGGATGACAGGAGTTCGGGACCATTTACACCTCACCCGCATCATCACACTGGCGATTGGGCTGATCGCGCTGGCGCCCTCGGCCTTCGGCCAGCCTGTCCG
>JBCBZH010000225.1:0-7458 GCA_039815415.1 Bacteroidota bacterium | reverse complement strand
CACCCGCAATCCACATGGTCTTGTATTCCAGAAGGCTGTCAATCTGATCCATGGCGCCATTGTAATGACATTGCAGGATCAACAACACCTAACATCCCTGTGAAAGGCCTGCGGCAAAGTTTCACTCGGACGTACCGGTTTTTTGCTGAATGAACTGCCACGACCGCCTCCGTTGTCTCCGATGCCACCGGCCTCGACGTGAAGCCTCCGGGCGACACGCGCAACGGGGTGTGCGAACGCGCGGTGCTGGTAGAGGATGAGGCATGCGCTGAGGTAGACGACGCACTCGGCGCCACCCACGCAGCGACCGTCGCCGGATACGACGGCGGTAGCACGACAGAGCAGGCGCTCTATAACCGCTACGTGCGTGCGGTCGCCCGCATCGCAGTTGCCGTAATCGCTCCCACGATGGGGCCGTTTCGCGCCAGCTCGAAGGGCGGATTTGTCCGCGAGATCGGGCCGGTGGATGCGCGCGAGATGCTCGTCTCGGTCGCGGATGCCCGCACGCTGGCGGCCAACCTGCGCGAGAGCGCCCTCTCTGACATCGAGCGCGTACGCAAGACCCTTGCCGTTGCCGCCGGAGCTGAGGCCCCGCCCGCCCCTCTCGTCCTGACGGTGGTGTAATGGCTCTGTCCTCGAAGCAGATCGCAGAGTTCAGCCGCGAGATGGGCGCATGGCTCTTGGATGTGGAGGCCGAAGCGGTCGCTGCGCTGGGCTCTGCCGGTCGCAACGACCGGGGCGAGACGCGGCAATCGCTCTTTATCACCCCTCCTCGTCTTTCCGGCTCTGTGCTGTCGGGTGCCGTGGGTGCATCGGCGCCTCATGCCGTCTACGTGCATGAGGGCCGCCGCCCTGGCAAGCGCCCTCCCATCGCGGCCCTGAAACCGTGGGTGGAGCGCAAGCTCGGGCTGGCGGGACAGGAGGCCGAACGCGTCGCCTTCCTCACGGCCCGCGCCATCGGGCGCCGGGGGCTCCGGGGCACGCCGTTCCTGAGAGAGCCCGCCGAGCGCCTGGCCCCCACCCTTCCCCGCCGTCTCGCCCGCGCCGCCGAGCGTGCCGCTGCTGCCGCCTTCCCCCCCCAGACCGTCTAGCACGTCGTGTTCACCGCTCTTCGAGACCGCATCATTCTCGCCGCCACGGACGCCGTGGTGAGCGGCGGCGCGGGCATCACGGAGACGCAGAAGACGCTCTACGACGAGCTGCCCAACACGCTTCCGGCCCTCTGCACCGGCCCGGCTCGCACCATCACCATCACGTCCCGCCAGGGCGCCGCCGATGTGACGGCTGAGGTCGGCGTGCTGGCGGCTTACACCCACGGCGGCGATACCGAGATGGAGGCCGCCGAAGACGCTCTGGAACTCCTCGTCGCCTCGCTGCGCCGCAAGGGTCTGACCGTCTTCTCGGCCTCAATGGTCGAGGATGATTGGGCCGGACGCGCCTGCTTCACCGCCTCGCTGGCTGTCCACGGACAGCTCGCCCTCGAATACTCCTAGCCCGCCCCGTGAGGGCACAGACCTATGGCCGAATCCACCACTTTTCACTCAGCCGACGACACGCTAGCGTACGTCGCCTCCACGGCTCCCACGGATGAGACCGACCCCACGGATGCCGCCTATTCGGTGGTAGACCTCCAGGAGGGGCACACCTACCGGGACGCCTCGACCACCACCGAGTCCCGCACGAAGCGCGGCACCGGCACGGCATCCAGCCTCGGCGCCGAGAGCGGCACCATCCAGTGTCGAAAGTCCCGCATCGCGGCCGACGGCCAAGACATCCTCAACGCGGCCAAGGCGGCCAACTCCGAGATCTGGCTTCTCCTGTGTCCGACCGGCAACAGTCAGGCCGGGCGGTGGATGAAGGCCAAGATCTCGGATCTCGATGAGGACTCGACCACCGGCAGCTTCGACGGCATCACGTACTCGTACGTCGCCGCCGCGCGCTCCACCGCCTTCACCACACCTGCCTCCTAAACCATGAGCACGCCCGACCCTGCCGGGCTCGCCACCGAGCCCTCGTCGCTCCCGTGGGATGAGGACGCTTTGCAGCTTCCTGTATCCCACGGAGACCCCGTAACCCTCCGCTTCTCACTTGCGGCCATCCTGGCCTACGAGAAAGACCAAGGCTCCATCCTGGGACTCGGCTTTTCGACCTCGCTTACCCACGCGCTGGGATTCCTTCGGGCCTTCGCGCGGGACGACGGTGGGGCTCCTGCCTGCCCCGATGACGCCTCCGCGTTCGCGGTGTACCGCCGGGTGGGACATCCCACGATTGCCAAGGCCATGCGGTCGGTGCAAGACAAGATGATGGAAGCCGGACAACTCACGCCGACACAAGAGGACGCTGAGGAGAATGAGAGCCCCCCGGACTGAGCCCCACCACGCAGGGCACGCAGCCAGCGCGGGTCTTGACCGGCGCCGCGCTGGTGCGTGTGTGGTGGGGCTCGATGCTCTCGATGGCCGCCGACCTTGGGCTCTCCGTCCATCCCGGCGGAAGCGTGTGGGAGTACGGCCCCGCCGCGCTTGCCCGGCGCCACCGCTCCCACATCGACGCCACCTACGGGCCGTCGGCGGATCTCAGGGCCGCCTTCTACTCCTTTCACCGCTCCGAGGGGCAGGCGCTCTGCACGCGCTCCGATATCGACCCTGCACACTTCCCGCCAGTCGCAGGCTCGCCAGCCCGTCGCTTGACCGATGACGAGCTGAGGGCCAAGCAGGCCGCCACGCAGGCCCGCTTAGAGGCCCGCTACCACAAGAAAGACTGATGGCTACCGTTGTTGCCGGACCTGTCCGCGTTCCCGTCGAGGCCGACCTCTCCGGCTTCGATGGTGACCTGTCGGCGGCACAGCAGAAGCTCCGCGACCTGGGGCCGGCCTCCACGGACGCCCGCGTTGCCATTGGGGCGCTGGAAAAGACGATAGGCCAGACCTCAACGGCAGCGGTCGCCGCTCAGACGGCCTTGCAGCGGAGCGGGCAGGGCGCCACGGTCGCCGCCACCGCCGCGCGGGACTTGGCAGGCGAGCATGGCCGTCTGGCGCAGGAACTCCGCCAGACCGACGCGGCTCTCCAGCGGCTCAACCGGCTTTACGACAACGCCACGACCGATGCCAGCCGGGCGCGTGTCGAACGGCTCACGGGTGCCTACTTGAACCAGCGCTCGGCGCTTCGCGGCTCCATCCGGGGGCTGCAGGCGCAGCAGAACGCATCCAGCTCTGCCACGAACGCCTCCTTCATCCTCGCCAACACGATCCAAGATGTGTCGGCGGCGAATGGGGACCTGGGCAATATCGCGCGGTTCGCAGGCAACAACGTCCTGCAACTCACGCAGGTGATGGGCCAGATGTCCGTGCAGGCCAAGGCCGCCGGGTCTACGCTCTCGCGTACGCTGGTCGCCGGGCTCTCCGGGCCGGGCGGTGTGGTCGCGGCCATCGGGCTCGCGGTGGGCATCCTGCCGACGCTCATCCAGCAGCTCACGAAGACCGAGGATGCGTTCGGGCGAAGCGGCCAGACGGCCAAGGACGCCGCCGACGATTACCGGACAGCCATCGATGCAGCCATAGACCTCTCGGTCGCCAACGACGCCGCGCTCGCGTCTCTAGAGGCCCGGTTGAGTGCAGAGGCCGCCGCTGCCAGCCTTGGGCCTGCACGGAGTCTGGACGACATTCTGAGCGGCGGGACTACGGGCGATGATCCGTTTGCGGCCTTCCGACAGGGCGCCGAGGCGACAACCTTCGAGGTGGAGCGCCTGACGACGGCACGCGACGCGAGCGCCCGAATGGCCATTGATGGAGCCCAGGCGACAGGTGCCGAAGCGGAGGCGATCCGCGCGCTCCAGTCGGCCATTGCCGACGAGACCTCGGAGCGCGAGCGGTCCAACGCCGTCGAAGCGCTCCGGCTCCGCCTAGGCATCGCCAGTCGGCAGGAGTCCGAACGCGCGGCCCGAGCTGCACGTGACCGCCCCGCCCGTGGTGGCCGCGCGTCGGGCGAGTCTACGAGAGAGGTGGATCGGATCGCAGCCTCGCTCGCTTCTGCCCGCCGCGAGGCGACCGGATTACAGGCGTTGGGCGAGATCGACATCTTCGCCGCCACAGCGGACGACATCCAAGCCACCGAGCAAGCCCTCCGCGCTGTCCTGAGACTCGCGGAGGGCACCCCAGGGCGCGCGGAGTTCTTGGGCGACATCCAGGGCCAACTGGCAGATCTGCGCGCCACAGAGCAGCAGCTCGCCCGTACGCGCAACGTCGCGCGGCTTCTCGCGCTGGAATTCTCCAGCAATGGGCCGGTCAACCGTGGGCTAGCAGAGATCCCCCGCCGCGCGCTCGACGCGGCGGACGCCCTGCAGGACGTGACGCTCCCCCGTGACGTGGCAGGGCGCGTCCGGCAGGCCACCACCGAGCTAGACGGACTGGCGGGTGTGTTGCAGCGCAACGGGCGCGAGGCCCAGCGACTCGTAGACATCCTGACCTCTGACGTATCCGGCGGCATCGTGGATGCGTTCCTGTTTGGGGCCGCCGGGCAACGCGACGCAGAGCTTGCGGGCTTCGATGCCGAGCGGGAGCGAGAGGCTCTACAGGAAGCGTTTCGCGCCGGCGAGATCTCGGCAGAGGAATACAACCTCCGGCTGGAGGCCATCGACGCCAACCTGCGCCGGATTCGGAGCGAGGCGCCGACCATTGGCAACGCGCTCCGCAACGCCTTCCGCAATGCTGGCCTGGAGCTGACGGAGCTACTCATTCGGGCCGCTGCCTTCCGCGCAATTCTCGCCGGGTTGGATCTGTTCACGGGCGGCTCGGCGTCTGCACTGTTGGGTGCGGGCGGCTCGCTGTTCTCCCCCGTGACGGCGGCAGCGCCGGCGGCGGCCGTGCCCCAGATCGCCGCAGCGGCGCAGCGCACGCGCGCCGTCCCCACCGTCGGCTTCGGGCGCCCCTCGAACGTCTCCGTCGGACCCACGGGCAGCATCACGATCCAGATACCGGCCTACGCAGTCGGGGAGTCTCAGGTGCGCTTCGTGCAGGATCAGCAGGCGTCCGGCGCCGGACTGCCAACCGTCGGGGGCGTGGTGGCGTAGATGTTTGCCTCATCGTCCTACGGGCTTCGCTACTTCCACGATCTGCTGGCCGAGAATGGGCTGACCGTCCGGCTCGCGTTCGACGTGCAGGACTTCGGCGGCGCGTCCGTCGAGATGAAATCGAGCGAATGGGCAGGCGGCGCGGTGCTGACATGGGCCACGGGCTCGGGGGGCGACGCTGCCTCTCCCGTCTCGCCGGTCGCCCCCTCGCAGGCTCAGGTACGCATCAAGCCGATAGCGACGGACCCACGAGTAGGAACAGCAGACATCGCCGCCCTTGGTGCGCTACGGACCGGCTCCGTCCGCCTCCGCATCCTCGCTGACCTCACCACCGCAGGCACGCCGGACGCGCTGGTGTGGATGGGCTACCTGCCCCAAGGGCTTGTGACGGATGCACCCGGTGAAGAGCTTGTGCCGGTGGACCTGCTGTTCCGCGATGGGTTCGGGCTACTTGACTCGCGGGCCGCAACGGACCCCGCCGACGCGAACCACACGACCACTGTGCGGGCGCTCGTGGACTGGCTGCGGACGTGGCTCGCGCCTCTGGCCGCTGATGAGCTAGCGGCGCTCTCAATGGTGACGCGCGTGGACTGGCGACCCTACCTCGATGGGGCTGTCGTAGCTGACACGACCGATCCCGTGGCGGCTGTCCGTGCGTTGGCTCAGGCCTGGACGGACCCAGCAGCAGGCGGCACGGGTGCCAACGTCACCTCTCAGATGGTGGCGGCTCGCCAGATCGCCAGCCGCGTCTTGGGCCGGATGTTCTTCGGGCGGGACCAGCAGGGCCGCGTGGGGTGGCACCTCGTGCAGCGGAGCTACATCGCTCGCCAGCTCGCGGAAGACCCCGCCGCCGAGCTGGCGACGTTCCGGCACCTGCTCTCCGGCACCGACACCGACCTAGCGGCACCCACGCGGACCACAGTGAGCGTGTTGATCGACACTGATGAGTGGACGGTGACGCGGTATCAGACGCGGAGCCGGGACGGCGGGGTCGGGCAGGTGGCGTCCACCTACGACTTCCGGCCCGACCTGGATAACCTCATCTTCAACGGCTCGTTCGAGGACGGCACCACAACGACGGACGCGGACTACTGGACGGGCTTCGACACGGGGAACAACCCCTTCCGCTCGGGCTACTTCAACGGCGACCCGGAGTACGGAGACCAGAAGGTGGCGAAGATCCCCTACGTGGACATCACCGCCGGGGCGCAGCCGGCCAACTTCATCCAGCAGGAGGGCCTGTCGTTCCTCGTCACGAGCGCCGAGGCCGACATCCTGTTCAGCTTCGACTACGAGCGGCAGAACGGCACGGCCACCACACAGGACGACCCGCGCTTCCGACTCGACATCGGGACCTACGGGCTCCGGGTCGGCACGGTCGAGACGCCGGACGTGGTGACCGACGTGTTTAAGGGCCGGGACGCCGTGGTGCCGATTCTTCCGCTCCTCGTGCAGACGACAGGCGTGTCGACCGGCACCGACGCCGATGCCGTCGCCGGTACGGAGGTGCTTCCTGTGGGGACGGTGATTCCGTTCAGAACGCTCGCACCCACGGCGGGCGAGCGGGGCACGCTCACGCTCACGCGGGCCGCCAAGGTGGGAGACGTGCAGCTCCATGGCGACCTCTCGGATTCGTTCGACTGCACCACCAACGGCGTACACTACGGGGACATCGCCTACTTCGGGCCGTCCGGTTCGGCACCTGAATGGCTGGCGTTTCCGGGTGCGACCGTGCAGGGCAGCGTCTCGCGCGGCACGGCGACCTACCGCTGCACCGCAAATCCCGTGGATGGCTCGGCGCCGATCTCCGGCTTTGCAACGTTCCGCGTGGAGGGCTTCGTGACCGATGAGTCGGACACGGGTGAGACGTTCCCCGAGCTGTGGGTCGATGACTTCGTGCTGCGTCCCCAGGTGCGAGGCTCGGCACTCTCCACCGTGGGGCGCCGTGCGTCGCTCACGGATGCCTCCGGCCTCTACGTGGCTGGCATTCCCGTAGCCGACCGGGGTGGCCACACGCTGGGCGACGGCCCGGTGCCCGACTCTGCAACGCGCCTCCAGGTCTCTCACGACGGTGGAACGACGGTGGTAGACAGCCAGCAGGGCGAGAACACCGGATGGAAGGCGGGCACCTACACCAACACCTCAGAGGCGTCCACAGAACGCACGATTGACGCGCTGGCGGCGGCTGAGTCCGTAGCGATGCTCTCCGGCCGCGAGTCCGAGGCCAACGGCCCCGAGCGCATTGAGGTTGAGATGCACCTACCCCACGCCGGCACCGCCAGCTCGCGTAGTGACGCGCTGTTCTACCCCGACGCGTGCTACCTCGTCTGGGCGCCCTGCAAGATCGCAGAGCCCGCCATCACAGGAGAAGGCGAGGTGGTATTGACCGCCCCT
>JBCBZH010000058.1:0-18283 GCA_039815415.1 Bacteroidota bacterium | reverse complement strand
CTCCCGGAGGCCTTCGCCTTTCGCAACATCACCGTGGTCGACACGGACAGGGGGCGCCTCGTGGACGGCCAGACGGTAGTCGTCCGCGACGGCCGCCTCGACCGCGTCACGAGCGAGCCGCCGCCCGACGAGCTGGCGGTCATCGACGGATGCGACCGATTCCTCGTCCCCGGGCTGGCGGACATGCACGTCCACCTCCGCCGCGAGGACCTCACGGCCTACCTCCGCAGCGGCGTCACGACCGTCCGCAACCTGTGGGGCTTTCCAGGCCTCCAGAGCGCGCAGGCTGAGATCGACGCCGGGGCGCTCCGAGGCCCAACCGTCTATGGCATCAGCCCGGGGCTCGACGGCACGCCGGTCAAGTGGCCGGTGACCCAGCTGGTGATGGACCCCGCCGAGGCCGAGGCGACCGTCCAGCGCCAGCTCGACGCCGGGTGGACGGCCCTCAAGCTCTACGACGACCTCCGCTCGGAGCCGTTCGATGCCATCATCGAGGCTGCGCAAGCGAAAGGCGTCACCTACGGTGGTCACGTGCCCAGGCGCGTGGGGATCGACCGCGCGCTGGGGGCGGGCTATCGCCACATCGAGCACCTGAGTGGCTATGAGCAGCGCCTCAACCCGTCGGGCGGCATCGGCGCCTTCGCGTGGCGGACCATCGACGCGTCGCTCATCGACGAGCTGGTGCAGGCGACCGTGGACGCGGGCACGTGGAACTGCCCCACCCTCGCCATCTTCGACGACATCTCCAGGGGCGATGCCACCATTCGCGCCAACCGCCAGCGCGTCGTCCGGGCGCTCTTCGAGGGCGGCGCGGGGCTGCTCATCGGCACCGACGCTGGGATTGGGCGGACGGCCCCCGGAACGTCGGTCCACGACGAGATGGCGCTGTTCGAGGGCGCAGGGCTGACGCCTGCTGAAGTGCTTCGCATCGCCACCGTGGAGGCCGCGCGCTTCCTGGATGCCGAGAACGCCTTCGGTCGCATCGCGGCCGGCCTGCGGGCCGACCTGCTTCTGGTGACCCATAACCCTCTGGAGGACCTCGACGCCCTTCGCCAGCCCGAGGTTGTGATCGCGCGGGGCGTCCGCATGCGGTAGACTCGAGACCGCCTACGCCCGCACCCATCCGGGCCGCCGGTGCGCCCACGGGCGCTCGGCCTCGAGCTGGCGAGCGAGCCGGAGCAGCATCCCCTCCTCCGCCGGGCGTGCCACGAACTGCACACCCACCGGCAAGCCATCTGGCGCACCGGGCTGGGGGCCGGTCCAGTGCAGCGGCACCGACATGGCGGGGAGCCCCGCGAGATTGGCGAGCTGCGTGAAGGGCGTCGCCGAGAGGCGCTCATCCACGACCTGCTCCACGAAGCCGGACTTCAGCAACAGGCCGCCAGATCGAGTTGCAATCGCTGCCCGCATCAACGCCCGCTCCGCCGCCGTCGGCGCCTGACTGCCCACGAGGGGCGCCAGCGCAGCGACGGTAGGCGTCATCAGCAAGTCGTACGTCTCGTGGAAGCGCCCCAAGGCCCGGCCCAGCGTGTTCCATTCGTTCAGCAGCTCGACGTACCGGCCCGCCGACAGGCTCTCGCCGATGGAGGCCAGGAAGCGCGTCGTCAGCTCGGTCTCGCGAGCCGCCTCAGGCCCGAGCAGAGACTCGATGCGTCGCAAGGCGTACGCCACCTGCCCGAAGTACATTGTGATGTAGCCCGTGGCGATGGTTCGCCCCTCGAGCTGAGGCTCGGCCTCCTCGACATGATGCCCCAGGTGCTCGAGCAGCGTGGCGGCGGTCTCGGCGGCCTGCACGCACTCTGGGTGCACGGGCGTCCCAAGCGGCGAGTGCGTGGTCATCCCGATGCGAAGCGGCTCCGGCGGTGTCTCGAGCTGGCGGAGAAACGACGTCTCGCGCGTGGGAAGGGCGACTGGGTCGCCCGGCATGGGTCCCGCTAGCGCGTCGAGCAGGGCGGCGGTGTCGCGGACGGACCGCGTGACGGCGAGGCTGGCGGTGGCGCCATGCCACCCCTCGCCGATGTCTGGCCCCTCGGAGACGCGTCCTCGGCTCGGCTTGAGGCCAAAGAGACCGCAGAAGCTGGCTGGGATGCGGATAGAGCCCCCGCCGTCGGCGGCATCGGCGGCAGGCACGAGGCGTGCGGCCACGGCGGCAGCGGCCCCACCTGAGGACCCGCCTGGGGTTCGGTCCAGAGCCCACGGATTGCGCGTCGGCCCGTGGGCCTCCGGCTCGGTGACGCCCATCAGCCCGAACTCCGGAGCGGCGGTCTTTCCGAGGATCACCAGCCCGGCGTCCTTCATCTTCTGGACCAGAAAGGCATCGTGCGGAGGGATGATGCCCCGTGTTGCCCTCGACCCATTTCGCATCGGCATCCCGGCGACCGCATGCATGAGGTCTTTCACGAGGTAGGGCACGCCGTGGAGCGGCCCCTCAACCGCAGCCTCTGCAGCCCGCCGCGCCAAACCTGCAGGCTCGATGTGGGGCAGCGCGTTCAGCTCCGGGTTGCGCGCTGCGATCCGCGCCAGCGCTGCCTCCGCCAGCTCGGCGGGCGTCACCTCGCGCTGGTGAATCCGCTCCGCCAGCCCGACAGCATCCAGGTCGTCGTATTCGGGTATCGGGAGAGCAGACATCGTCGATCGAGCAAGGACTCACTGATGCGCCTCCAGGTCCAACGCGGTTCCTCTGCAAGCCTGAATTCAGCAGGCACTCACAGCCGTTTGTGCCTCCTTTTCGCCACGTCCGATACCCCCACCGATTGGCAGAAGCTGCCCTCGAGCTGGCGAACCCGGAGTGGGTCCCCACCAGCTCGAGCTGGCGGTCTATGGCATCTCGTGAACGGTCACGTAGGCCTCCACAGCGTAGGACTCGGGGAGCCCAAGCGCATCGAGGGCCGCGGCGGTGGCCGTGTTGCGGTCGCGGGCGCGCTCCCAGAACTCACGGTCGTCGTAGGCGCCGGGGAAAAGGGCCCGGTCCTTCTGACTTTCGTGCTTGTAGATCGCCTCGATCTTGAGGTCCAGGTCCGCCTTGGAGAGGGGCAGGAACACATCGGCCTTGTCGATCTCCCACTCCTGCCAGGCGCCACGGTAGAGCCAGACGAGCGGGCGCGGATCCGAGGAGCCAGTGTCCGTCTTGCGACGGCGCTTCTTGGGCGGGGCCTCGGCTTCTCCATCGCCCCCCACCTCGCGGGCCATCAGCTCGTCGCCATAGCGACGGACCGCCCGGTCGATGGCGGTGTAGCACATCCGGTGCGTGCCGTGTGGGTCGGAGAGGTCTCCGGCCACGAACAGGTGCGTCGCACCGATCTCCTTGAGCAGATCATAGACGATCTGTACATCGGCCTCTCCGATGGGGTCTTTCTTGACACGGCCCGTCTTGTAGAACGGCATGTCCAGGAAGCGCGCGTTGTCTGCGCCCAGCCCCATCACCTCGATGGCCGAGATGGCCTCCGTATAGCGGATGTAGGCCTTGATGTTCTGGACGGCCTCGGTGTCTACCTGCGCAGGCTTCTTGGCCTCGAGGTCCTTGAGGATGCCGCCCACCGTGTCCTGAATGCCGTCGCCGAGGCCGAGCACGTCGCGGCTCATTTCCACGAACTGGAGGTGTCGCCGCACGTCCTCGTCGAACACGGCCACCGACCCGTTGGTCATGTAGGCGACCGTCACATCGTTGCCATTCGCCACCAGCGCGTGGAGCATCCCGCCCATCGAGATCACATCGTCGTCCGGGTGCGGGCTGAACACGATCACCTTCTGCTTCTTCGGCACGCCGCCGCGGTAAACGACGCGCTGGCGAAGGTCCTCGAAGACGCGCTGGCACAGGTCATCTACGCTCCCGGTCCCACCACTCACCGTGTGGACGAGGTCGTGGAGATGGTGGTGATGGAAGTCCGACACGTCCAGACGCAAAATGGCCTTACCGGTTGCCCCGGAGAGCCAGATGACGGCCTTCTTGGCGGCCTCCTCGGTCCAGTCCACGCGCTTGACCAGCCACGGCGTTTTCACGCGCGTCAGCTCGCTGGCCGCCGCGCGGTCCACGTAGAACGAGGCGTTGTTGTGGTACTGCAGGAAGGTGGCCGAGACCTGCGCGTTGGGCCGCTCCTCCACCGCCTGACGAACAATGGGCGCCTTGTGCTCGCCGGTCGCCATGAGGATGATCTCGCGGGCGTCGAGGATGGTGCCGACGCCCATCGTGATAGCCTCGCGGGGGACGTACTTCTCCTCAAAGAAGTCCGAGGCAGCGTCCTTGCGGGTGATCTCATCGAGGACGATCAGGCGGGTTCGGTCCTCGGGCGTGGAGCCAGGCTCGTTGAACCCGATGTGGCCGCTTCGCCCGATGCCAAGCAGGATCAGGTCCAGCCCGCCAGCCCGTTGGATCGCTCGCTCGTACTGGGCGGCGTGATTCTCGATCTCGTCTGCCGAGAGATCGCCACGCGGGATGTGGATGTTGGCCTCCGGCACGTTGACGTGATCGAAGAAGTTCTCCCGCATGAACCGGTGATAGCTCTGCAAGCTGTCCGGCTTCATCGGCACGTACTCGTCGATGTTGAACGTGACCACGTTGGAGAAGTCCAGCCCCTCCTCGCGGTGCATCCGGATCAGCTCCTGGTAGACGCCAATGGGCGTGGAGCCTGTCGGGAGCCCAAGTACAGCCTGGGACCCTGCCGCGTCTTTGGCTTCGATCAGCGTGCGGACCTGACGTGCGGCCTGGCGCGACAGCTCGCCGGGGTCGTCGAAAATGAGAACAGGTAGACGCTCGACGCCAGACGACAACCAGCTTTGACGACCAAACGCAGGAACAGCGGGCGACTCCGCTGACATGGGAAACGACACGGGGCTCAGGCTCGCTCAAGGGCGGCCACGAAGGAAACGGCCAGGCGAGGTGGAAGGATACGGAGGGGCGCAGAAACAGAAAGCGCTTTCGATGAGAGAATTTCATCCGCGCAAGCCAACCAATACCCATGTGCCCGGGGACAGAGTCGTTGCAGCACGGGCCTCCCTACCTTGGACGTGAAGCTTCCGATTCGCCATGCCTCTTCTTCGCCTCCGTCCCACCAGCGCGATGCGCCTCCTGCTCGTCGGGCTGGCGATGGGCATGGGGTTCGTCGCATGCGGCCCCCCATCGGCTCAGACGACCTCTCCTGAGGACCCCGAGCGGTCGAACCGCCCGGTGCCTCCCCAGACGACGCCGGACAACCCGACCATTGCGCCCCCGCCCGGCCTGACGCCGCCAGCCCCCATCGAGGCACCTCGGCCCGAGCGCCCCGCCCTCCCCGACGGCTTCGTGCGCCTGAGTGAGTTCGCCCCGGAGATCGCCCAGGAGATCCGCTACACGACGGCCTTCAACTTCGTCGGCGAGCCCATCGACGCCTACAACGCCCCGGAGTGCATCCTGACCAGGCAGGCCGCTAGCGCGTTGAAACAGGTCGCCGCGGATCTTGCGGAGCGGGATCTCGGCCTGAAGGTCTACGACTGCTATCGGCCTCAGACCGCCGTCAACCACTTCGTCCGCTGGGCGCGCACCGATGATCGGGCGATGAAGCCCGCCTTCTACCCGAACGTCGACAAGGGCCGTCTCTTCGCCGACGGCTACATCGCCTCCCGGAGCGGCCACAGCCGGGGCTCAACGGTGGACCTGACGCTCGTTCGCCAGCCCGTCGACGAGTCCATCGTTCCCGAGCGGCTCTACCCGACCCCAGACGACTTGCCCCGCTGCGACCGCCCGCTCCCGGATCGCTTCGATGAGCGTGACCTCGACATGGGCGCGGCCTTCGACTGCCTCAGTCCCATCTCGGCCACGGCGAGCCAAGACATCAGCGCGGAGGCACAGCGCAACCGCCAGACCCTCAAGGCCGCCATGGACCGGCGCGGCTTCCGCAATTACAGCAAGGAGTGGTGGCACTTCACCCTGCGTGGCGAGCCGTTCACGGACACCTACCACGACTTCCCAGTGGAGTAGCCGCCAGTGGCGAGTGGGCAGGTGCCAGTGGCAGAGAGTCGCCAGCCCGACGGTCGGCGCCTCGAGCTGGCGATAGGACCCCATCTCTCAGATCCTCCCCTCAGCTCGCAGCCACCGTTCGGTCTCGGCCATGCCGTCGGCGAGTGACACGGTCGGGCGCCAGCCGAGCACCTGGTTGGCCCGCTCGATGCTGTACGTGCCTGGATGCGTGACGTACTCGAGCGTCCGGCCCGAGAGAATGGGATCGCGCCCAATGGCTCGGCTAGCGACGGCCACGAGGGGCGCGGCCACACGCGCCACGCGCGGCGGCACCGACCGTAGCCGGACGCCCAACATCCGCGCGTAGTGGCCGAAAAAGACGCGCGGCGGCACCCCCACACCACCCGTGATGTGGAACACCTGACCGACTCCGGCCTCGGACTGTGCCGCCGCCAGCCCACCCGCGATCAGATCCCTCACGAATACTGGTGAGAGCACACCCCGGTTGCCGTCCACCAGCGCGAAGGTGCCCGATTGCATCATCTCGATGGCACGAACGGTCCACTGCTGACTGCCTGGCCCGTACACATCGCCTGGACGAATAACCGTGGCGCGGACACGACCCGCGGCGTGCGCAGCCAGAACGGCGTGCTCAGACGCAATCTTGGTATCTGTGTACGGGTTGCCAGTCGGCTGCACGGGGTGGTCCTCGGGACACGGATCCGGAAACGCGGTGCCGTGAACCACGATGGACGAGAGGTGGAGCAGACGCCCAACGCCAGCTCGGTCGCACGCTGCGATGACGTTGGCCGTCGTGTCCACGTTCTGCGCCCGGAACTGCGCCCGCGTCCCGACCTCCCCCACACGCGCTGCGGTATGGATCACCAGATCTGCATCCTCGAAGGCACGCATCCACTCGCCAGCTCGAGAGAGATCGGCCTGAATCGCCAGTTCGTCGGTGGGAGCCTGGAGATCGATGCCGACCACCTCGGCCTCGAGCTGGCGCAGGGCGTGTGCGAAGGCGCTGCCGAGGAAGCCGCTCGATCCGGTGACGACCGCCTTCACTCCGACGGCGCGTAGTCGAAGGCCCCGATGCGGCCGGGGAAGACGACGGGCCCTTCCGATCCGTCCTCGGCTACGCTCGACACGCCGAAGAAGTAGTTGTCGATCACCACATTCTCCAGCGTGTAGGTCTGCCGGGCCTCGCCATTGTCAGGCACGAACACGGACCATTCCCACTGCGGGCTGGTGGTCAGCCGCCACCACACCTTGAATCCGGCGAGCTGAGGGGCGTTCTCGGGCAGGTCCCACGCGAGCGTCGTGGAGGGCTGGACGGCACCGCTGATCTGCACGTTCGAGGGCGGCGCAGGCGCCTCGGCCATCATCGCCAGCGTGACCGCGTTCAGAGCGGTCAGCTTGGCCGCATACGGGAAGTCCACGAACTCGATGGTGTCGCCGTAGTGGCGCATCGTGCCGTCGGGCTGGCGCTCTTGGCGGAGGTCCTGGTGCTGGCGGTCGTAGTGCTCGTGCGTCTCCATGATGCGGACGCCCGGAAAGCCAACGTCGGTGAACGGCGTGTGGTGTCCGCCGCGCCTGAACCGGTCGAGGCGGTAGACCATCATCATGTCCAGGTTGCGGATGTACTGGTCGGCCATGCGGTCTACCAACCGCGCGAGGTTGCGGCTCGGCCCGTCCACCTCGCCCCCGGTGAAGCGGCGAGACCGGGCCTCTCGGGCCGTCTCTGTGGGCCGAGTCGCTTCTGAGAACACGCGCGCGGAGGTGTTGTCACACACCCCGTCAATGCCGCACGCGTTGCCAATCATGTCGTTGTTGAGCACCCCATCGATTCGCCAGCTCGCAGCGCGAGCCTCTTCGGCCATGATCTGCCCACCGAATAGGCCCTGTTCTTCTCCCGAGAGCCCCGCATAGATGATTGACCCCGCAAACTGGTGCTTGGAGAGCACGCGCGCAGCCTCCAGCGCACCCGCCAGCCCGGAGGCGTTGTCGTTGGCGCCGGGCGCATCGCTCACGCCGTCGAGCACGTCCGAGGCGCGGCTATCGATGTCGCCGGACATGATGACGTAGCGGCCAGGATCGGCGGTGCCCCGCTGGATGGCGAACACGTTGACCACGTCCACGGGCTCCGGGATGCGGCGCTGGCCGGAGATGGTGCGGCGCTGCTCGACAACCTCCAGGCAGCCGCCGCAATCCGCCGAGATGCGCTCGAACTCAGCCTTCAGCCACCGCCGGGCGGCGCCGATGCCGTGCGTCGAGCTGGTAGTGTCGCTCAGCGTGTGGCGCGTCCCGAAAGCGGCCAGCGTCCGAATGTCGGCCTCGATCCGCTCTGCCGACACGTCGGCGGCGATCTGGTGAAGCCGGAGGACCTCAGAGGGCGGCGCGGTGCCGTCCATGAGTGAATCCGGCCAGGCAGGAGCTGGGCCCGTGGACGGAACCGACTGGGCAAGCGCGCCCCAGCCCCAGACCCAACACACGGCGAAAATCCAGATACGCATGGCATACAGAGAGATGGCAGCTAAAGGATACGGGCCGCCAGCCCGACGGCGGTACGGTCCTTGGCCCCTCCTTAGGACCTCTCCTTGCGCTCCATTCTGGGCCCATCGTGGGTTCGTTCTGTAACGCAGCCATTCCCTCTTCGACCTGCCACACCCGCAGGTCTCTGCTATGAAGCTGTTCTCGAAGCTCCTGCTCATGTTCGCGCTGGCGGCCCTCGTGGTCTCTGGTCTGAGCTACGCGATCTACGTCCCCGCCAACGAGGCCACTCAGAGAGCGCAAGCAGCTGTGGACCAGGCCACCCTGCAGGCCCAGTCCCCCGATGGCGTCGCCCAGGCGGCTCGATCCGCGCATGCCGCCCTCGCCGAAGCGGCCCTGCTGCTTCCTGCACAGGCCCCCTCTGCCAATTCGGCATCTCGGACCCCTCAGGAATCCATCGCCAGCGCGCTGAGTGCGCTTCAAGGCGCGGCGCAGCGGGCCGAGGCTCGGGACACAGAGCTGCGGTCCCAACCACCTGCGGGTGCCGAGGAGGCCCGCATCGCTGCGGCCGCGGCCAGCCGGGCTCGCCAGCTGGCCCTTCTGGGAACCATCATCCCCTTCAGTCTCGCGCTGATCCTCGGCGTCGTCATCTCGCGGACCCTTGGCCGCCGCCTCGCCAACATCCGGGAGGGGGCCCGCGCCATCGGCGCTGGCGACCTGGGCCATCGCATCGGAGACACCAGCTCGGATGAGATTGGCCTCCTGGCGCGGACCCTTGATGACACCGCTCGCGACCTAACCCAGAGCACAGTCTCCGGTGATCACGTCGAAACCATCCTCGACTCCATCGCCGACGCCCTCGGCGTGGTGGACGAAAACGGCCTCGTGACGCGCGTCAACCAGGCTACGGCGGACCTGATGGGCCGCTCTCAAGAGGACATCATCGGCATCCCCGTGCACAAGCTGTTCGCGGCCCAGGCCGACGAGCTGGCGATGTTCATCGGCGAGCTGGCGGGCAAGGACGCGGTGGTGGGCTTCGAGACCTATTTCCAGCACGACGACGGCTCGCAGATCCCGGTCCGCATCTCGGCAGCCAAGCTCCGCGACCGGGACGGAGATAACAAGGGCCTCGTGTGCGTGGTCCAGGATATCACCTCGGTGCGCCGCACCCACGCTCAGCTCGTGGCTGCGAAGGAGACGGCCGAGGAGGCCACGCGCGCCAAGAGCGAGTTCCTGGCAAACATGAGCCACGAGATCCGTACGCCGCTCAACGGCGTCATCGGCATGACGGGCCACCTGCTCGACACCGACCTCAACCCCGAGCAGCTCGAGTTCGCCCGCATCATCCGCACCTCGGGTGAGAGCCTCCTTTCCATCATCAACGACGTGCTCGACTTCTCGAAGATCGAGGCGGGGATGATGGAATTGGAAGAGCAGCCCTTCGAACTGCGCGCATGCCTCGAAGATGCCATCGACCTGGTGGCATACCGCGCCGCTGAGAAAGAGGTCGAGCTGGCGTACCTCATCGCCGACGATGTGCCGTTCAAGGTGCGCGGCGACGCCACACGCATCCGCCAGGTGGTGGTCAACCTGCTCGCCAACGCGGTCAAGTTCACGGACCACGGCGAGGTGGTGCTCGAGGTCAGCGCCTGCGACCCCGGCGACGCCTTCACCCTGGCAACGGGCGGATCCATGGCCCTGCACATCCGTGTGCGAGACACCGGCATTGGCATCCCCGCCGACCGCCTGGACTCGCTCTTCGACGAGTTCACGCAAGCGGACAGCTCCACGACTCGCAAGTATGGCGGTACGGGCCTCGGTCTCGCCATCGCCAACCGGCTCGTGGAGGCGATGGGCGGCCGCATGTGGGCCGAAAGCGAGGTCGGCGTGGGCTCCACGTTCCACATGATGACGCCCGTGGAACCGCTGTCCGACACCGGGCCGGGGGCGTCCTGCAAAGGCATCCGCTCCTTCACCGGCGAGCGCCTGCTCATCGTGGACGACAACCAGACGAACCGGTACATCCTGACGCTCCAGGCAGAGAAGTGGGGTCTGCATCCTGTAGCCGTCAGTTCTGCCGAGGACGCGCTGGCGGCTCTCAATGCCGATGGCTCCTTCGCTGCGGCCATCCTGGACTACCAGATGCCCGAAACCGATGGTGCCCAGCTGGCCATTGAGATCGCACATCGCCAGCCCGACCTGCCGCTCATCATGCTGTCGTCGATGAACCTGTCGCCCGATGTTCCTCCGGGCATCCTTGCGGCCACTCTTTCCAAACCCATCAAGCCGCTCCACCTGTGCCGGGTGGTGGTGGAGGTGATGGATTCCGCGACGGCATTGCCTGCCGAGCCGATTCCATCGCCGTCTCCTATGACTGCCCCGGCTCCTGCCATGTCCCCGACCCTTCGACTCCTCGTTGCCGAAGACAACCTCGTCAACCAACGCGTCATCCAGATCGCTCTGGAACGCCTCGGCTTCCGCCCGGACTTCGTCTCTGATGGCGATGAGGTGGCACCGGCCCTCATTCAGGCGACCACCTCAGGCCGCTCGTATGACGTCGTGTTGATGGACCTTCGGATGCCCCGCATGGACGGCCTGGAAGCGACTGAGCTTATCCGCACAACCGCTGAGATTCGCCAGCCTCGCATCGTCGCCATGACGGCCGATGTCACCAACGAGAAGCGGGAGGCGTGCTTTGCGGTGGGCATGGACGGCTTCCTGGGCAAACCCATCGACCGCGATGCTCTGGAGGCGCTCCTGAACCGCATTTCTGCGGCTCCTTCGACGCCGGAGCCCGTGACGCTCGCGGCCCCTCAAGCCGCAGCCTCGTCCCGCTCGATCCGCGACTACCCTTCCATCCGCGACCTCGCATCTGGAAGCGAGACGCTGTATCTGGGCCTCCTCCGAGACTCCCGCCGGAGCATCGCGGCGGGCATGTCTGAGGTCAAGGCGGCGCTTCAAGAGGCCGACCTCTCCACGGCGGCGCGGGCGGCGCACTCGCTCAAGTCGGTGGCCGCCTTGCTGGACCTGGACGCCTTCCGCGAGCAAGCAGAACTCGTCCAGGACACCTGCGATGGCGGCGACCTGACGATGGCCGTTCAGGCCTTCCTGCCGCTCCATGCGGAGGCCAAGACCGTGATCCCCGATCTCGACGGTGCGCTGGCCGCCCTGCCTGTCGACGCCTGATCCGCCAGCTCGAGCGGGCCCCTCATCCGCCACGCCGGTAGACATTCACCCAATCGGGGGCGTCCGGCTCCCACACGATCTCGTCGGCCCAGCGGTGGAGCCATGAGATGCCCCACGGCCCGACGTACGGGTCGGGCTGGCGATACACCGGGTCCTCGAGAGCCTCGTCGAGTGAGACGAACGTGTAGCCGCGCGCCCGAAGGCGGTCGGTGAGATCGGCGAAGGTGTCGATCGCCAGCGCATTCGCATGGAGCAGAAGTACGTGCGGGATCTCGCGGCCCACCACGGCCTCTGCGCGTGCCTCGAAATGCGCCACGATGGTCTCCATCCAGTCCACGTACTCCGTGTGCAGGCGAGCCTGCATCTCGGTGTCGCCGCGCTGGAGGGCCATCGCATAGCTGTGTGCCCAGATCCACTCGTCGGAGTCGATGGTGACGGGCGCAATGGTGTAGCCGCGCGCGGCCAGCAGGGAGTCCAGCCCGGTCTTCTTCGCGGGCGTTTCCCCCGTGTGGAGGTAGGGATGGCGGAAGTAGCGAAGCGTCTGTCCGTACTCGGCCACGAGGGGCCGCGTGATGGTTTCCCCGAGGGCGACCTGAACCCCGAAGGAGTCCACCGACACGTCGTTGATGTCGGTGTGAGCGTATGTGTGGTTCCCCAGCTCGAGCCCGGCCTCGAGCCACTGCCGGAGGGCCACGTCGCGAATCTCGGGGCAGTCGGTCCGCTCGTTGACGAATCCGATGGCGGGCACCTCCGCAGCGGTGATCGCACGGACCATCCGGTCGGTGTACATGCGGACGAACTCGGCATCGCAGCGGGCGCCCGGCGGCTGGGCTCCGGCTAGCGGGACGTCGTCGAGGGTGACGGCCATCGTGCGCGCCGGAACCGGGTCGGCCACCTCAGGCTGGCTGCACGCGGCGGGCGCCAGCGCGAGACCTATGAGAAGCAGAAGAAGGCGCATCGAGCTGGCGGTCTGGCGCCCCAACCTACGGGGCAAAAGGACACCGTGCAGGCCTCAGAACCGTCCTTCGAGCCGGACGTGCAGGCGCGGTGCCAGGGTTGCCCCCAGTGGATGCCATCGCTCCTCAGCACCCAGCACGTTCCGTCCTGAGAAAGACACCCGAAACCGGTCGCGCCACAGCGTCTTGTGGAGGTGCAGGTCCAACAGAAGGGTGGCGGGGACCTCGGGATCCGGATAGCCGGCCCATGATGTGGCTGTCCGCCCGTCCAGGCGAGCACTCAGACGAAGGCTCTTGCCAGGCCACACGGTCGCCACCAGCCCGCCGCGTGCCTCAGGCTGGCGCTTCCACCAATCACGAAATGCGGTGTTGCCACGCACAACACCCGCGACGCGCCCAAACGCTCGAACGCGAGCGACTCGACCGGTCCACTCGGCCCACGCCTCTCCGAGAATGCCGTCGCCGTCCGCCAGCTCGAGGCGGGATTCCCCCTGAACGGAAGCCCTCTCGGGCAGCTGAGCAAACGTGACGTGAACAACATCTGCGCGCTGGCGACGCGCATCGGCCCAGGCGCCGATGCGCACCCCTGGTGCGGGGCGGGCCGTAAGGCTGAAGCGGAGCCGGTCTTCGCTCGGCCCCTGACCTCGAACGCGGCGGACGAGCGAGATGCCTTCAGCATTCAACCCGGTGTACCCGCGGGCCGTCCAGAAGGCGAGGTCTGGTGCCTCTGCCGCAAGCGAGCGCTCCCCCGAAAACATGATGGACGCATCCACCCGCGAGCCCAGCGGGCGCGTCGCCACGAAGGCGCCGCTGGCAGCGGCCTCATTTCCCGTTGTGACCAGCGACGCGCTCACGGTCTCCCGCGCCCGCCCTCGGCGCCGCTCCGACTGAGCCCATACACGACCGAGGGGAACCGATCCGTCGCGCAGGCCCGGCCCCGAGGCCTGGAGGTGCTCTCCCTGAATCCCGACACGAACGTGGCGCTGAAGGCCACGGCTCTCCACCTCGAGGCCTCCGAGGAGGCGCACCTCCCGCCAGCCGGGATCCACTGGAAGCGCACTCCATTCGGGTTGGCGCAGCGACTTCTGCGAGGCGGTGGCGTGATAGTCCAGTTGGAGGCGCCCTCTCTGCGCCACACGGCCGCGTGCTCCTCCCTGCACTCCGCGCCGACGCATCGGGACTTCTCTCCCCAGGCTCGGGAGATGCGGTAGGCCCTCAGCCCGGACGGCGCCTGCGCGCAGCGTATGGCCCCCTCCCCGCACGGTCTGCACCCGGCCGCTCCACACCTGTCCGATGCGCGACGGAAATCGACCAGGTACCAACGCGTCGTACACACGAGTGGCCATCGCCGTGTCTGTGGGATACAAGTGGCGAGACCGCAGACCGAGCCACATCCGGTCTCTGCCCGAACGGTGCGCCCCCGCCAGCTCGATGTCCGGTCCCTCGTGGTCTACGTTGGGACGGTCCGGCTCGAGGTAGCGCAGAGGGCCAGGATCTCCGGTCTCGTTGCCGTAATCAATCGACCCGTACAGACGAGGGGCCGGTGGGGACGCCTGGATGTACAGGACCGCTCCGCTCAGGGCGCCGCCCACAACGCTGGGCTCCGGGCAGAAGGTGACGACCTCGATCTCTCCCACGGTGATCGGCACCCACTCGAGCCCACCGGGCTCAAGCGTCGAGTTGGCGTAAACGGGAAACCCGTCGATCTGCACGCGGAGCGGACGAATGGACCCAGAGATGCGGCCCCAGCTATCGAAGCCATCTATCGTGGTGGCGTCGAGGTCATCCAGCACACGCGCCAGATCGTTGATGCGGCCGACGCCGGCGGCCTGGAGATCGGCTCGCCGAAGCGTTTGCCCATCGACGCACGGAGCCAGCGTATCCGCCGGAACCGAGAGGAGCAGAGCCAGGAGAAGCGCCATCGACTACCGAAGCACGTCCTGAAGCCAGCCTGGCGTGCGAACGCGCACAGACAGACCCACTGCCAGCGAGGACAGGGTGACCGGATCCGCCAGCGCGATGCGCGCCACGCTCGCGTCGGCCCATGCCTGCAAGTGCGATGTAAGGGGCACCTCCAACCGCCCAACTAGCCCAACGTGGACCTCTGTCTCATTCTTGAGAGGCCCTGTGAACCCACCTTCAGCCTCGAAGCGCATGTGAACCACTCCCAGTTCGGGCCCCAGCCCCAAGCGAACCGTCCCGACATCCAGACTCGCCCCCCACCCTACTGCCGACACAAGGACCAGGATGCCTGGAAGATTCTCGCGCTGCGGCTCCGCCTCAAACACCAGAAGCGAGCCTCGGGCCGCTCCGCCGTAGGCTGGACTCTGCCCGCGGATGGCAAACCCGGGCTCTGCCTGCCATTCCGGCCCAATAAACTCACCTACCGGCAATCCCGCACCAATGCCTCCGGTCAGCGTCGCCCAATCCGCATGCCCTTGGGCTCGTGCTCCTGAGGCCAGGACCAAAACCACGCTGAGGAGACAAAGAACACGCATCTAGCTGGCGATCAGAGATGCACACGGGCGCCAATAATCAGCTCCGTAAACCCGAACTCGACCTCATGCTCGTACACCGTGCGCAGAGTAAGCGGCGCGAACGTCCGGTGCTGACTCGAGAACTCGGCGACTTCCATCGACGGCAGTGGATGCCAGGCGTAGCGCACGAAGAACGACGAGAACGGCGTCGTGTACAGCTCGGCAGCGACGTGGGAGAACCAGTTGGTGCCCTCCTGCTGCGTCAACTGCTCCGACCCCAGCTCGACGGGGTACCCGTTCTGCCGATCCGGCGCCGCCTGCCGGACAGTGAGCGTGTGGGTCTCGCGCCCCATTCCCGCCGCCAGCTCGACGCGGCGCCGGCCGATCCGGGAAAGCGGCAGAATGAGCTCCCCGTATGGCCGCACCGAGCCAAGATCCGCGGCGATGTATTCCCGACCGTCCTCTCCACCAGGGCCGCCAACGCTTAACGAGTCGAACGCACCGATGTAAGCGCCCACCCGAACCCACGGCAACGGACGAATCGCAACGTCGATTCGCGACGCCACTTCTAGAGGGTTCCGGCGTGCCAGAACGTCGATATCTCGAAACGATGTGGGCTGACCTTGCTGGTCTACCAGGCGGACACCGATGCCTTGGATACCAGGGAGCCCCCCCTCGTCATTTACCTGCACTCCTCCATGCACGCCGACGCTAACCCACTCGTGGCGCCGAGGTCGCTTGGGAAGAGGGCCGGGGGACGGTACGGGCCGATCCACCAATGTCTCCGCCACATCCGGGCCGGGCATCTCTGGTGGGCGGACGGTATCGAAGTAGGCCATCTCTTCGAGAGAACCAGACCCTCCAAGCCCTCCTTGGCCTCCGCGAAGCCGGGAGCCTACGTCCGCAAACGTCGCTCCCAACACCAGCCCGAAGGCCGCGCCCGACAGGCGATCCCCGGCCACCGCCGCTCCGAGCCCAGCCCCCAGCGCAGCTCCTGCGTACGGCCCCCATCCCTGGCGCGACACGCCCGTTGCCCGATCCACGGATGTAAGCCGACTCCGAGGCAGCACGAAGGCTCCAGGGAGCTGCGGGTCTGTAGGAATCACATCGGGTGCCAGGACGAGCAGTGAGTCCGTCGTGTAGAGCACGTACCCAGAGTAGCTGCCCTCAGCGGTCATCGCCCGAATACGGCGTGAGGGCACCGCACGCGGAATGGGCGTCCGCGCGTCGATGAGATCCAGGAAGCCTGCATTGGCTTCCCATGCCGGGTTCGAGACCACATCCGGGTAGTCCTCAAACGTGTCGAGGATGCCCACCAGCCGACCGGCCTGATCCTGCGTGAGCACACGGACCACCTTGCTCTCGGCGCTCACCACGCGGACCGAGTCGTCTACGGTCTGGAACCGAAAGGGCATCGCCCCCTCAATGCTGGGGAAGAGACCGAAGTAGGTCCGCTCGGCCGCGTCCAGCTCGAGCCCGACGCGCTCGCCGAGGGCCACGCGCGGCTGCGCAAACGCTGACACCGCAGCGACGAGCCCGAAGGTGAGACAGAAAACCAGACGCATGACATCCTGAGTCGAGTGGCGGCCTCCGAAGATGCGCCCAAGAACCGATAGGCGCTGCCCTATTTCGCCTCACTGCCGAACCGCTCCTTCAGCGCGTCGGCCTTGACCTGCTCGAGCTGGCGAACCGCGCCCTCGTCGTCATCCGGGAGGTCGTCCCAGAAGAGCGCCTCCTTGATGGCGCCCGTAGCCGCGCGCTCGCGGCCCTGAAGGTGAGGCACGATGGCGTCCCACAGGCGCCCCCGCCGCAGAGCGTCGTCCTTGTTATCGAGGACATAGGCCCAGGCCGGGTCGTGCTCGTTGGGGACCTCGCCTTCGAGAACGGCCTCGCGCACCCACGCCTTGAGAATGCCCACGGCCACCCCCTCCTCCAGCTCGAGGGCCTCCATGATCTCGAGGCCATCCACGGGCGGCTGGAACTCGCGGAGGCGGTCGCGCTCCTCCACTTCGCGCATCTTTGCCTCCACGCGGTCGAAGCCACGGAGGTAGCGGCGCGCGCGCTTGGCGTTCTTGCTCGTCACGTCGGCGCGGACGAGCAGCATCAGATCATCGATGGCGTCGCCCGCGTCCACGAGGAGGCGGCGGATGGCCGAGTCGCTCACCTCATCGTCCACCAGTGCGGTGGGGCGGTGGTGGAGGCGGACCATGTCGCGGGTGTAGCGGAGCGCCTCGCCGAGCGGCAGGCGGAGGCGTCGGAAGACCTCCGGGACGTTCTTTCGAGCACCTCGGTCCTCGTGGCCGTGGAAGGTCCAGCCGCGCCCGGGCTCGTAGCGCTTGGTGTCCGCCTTCGCGAGGTCGTGGAAGAGCGCTGCCCAGCGGAGCCACAGGTCTCGCCCCTCGGGCCGCTCCACCCCTTCGCCGCGCTGCAGGTGCACGAGGTTGTCCACCACCTCGAGCGTGTGGTAGAAGTTGTCCTTGTGGCCGTCGCCGCCCACACGCTCGACGCCCGCGAGCCGCGTCAGCTCGGGCAGGACGTGCTCCAGCACACCGGTCTCGTAGAGCAGCCGGAAGCCTGTGGAGGGCATCGGGCTGGCGAGGGTCTTCGTCAGCTCGTCGGTGATGCGCTCCTGGCTGACGATCTCGATGCGCGCGGCCTGGCGCCGCATGGCCTCCTGCGCCTCGGGAACGACGGTGAAGCCGAGCTGGGATGCGAAGCGGGCACCCCGAAGCATCCGCAGCGGGTCGTCCTCGAAGGTCACGTCCGGGTCGAGCGGCGTGCGGAGGCGGCGCGCCTGGAGGTCCGCCAGCCCGTCGAAGCGGTCGAGGATCATACCGAAGCCTTCAGGGTGAAGCTGGACGGCGAGGGCGTTGACGGTGAAGTCGCGTCGACTGAGGTCTTCGTCCAGGGTGCCGTCCTCTACGATGGGCTTGCGGCTATCGCCCCGGTAGCTCTCGCGGCGAGCCCCGACGAACTCGACCACGAGCGTCTCGCCCGCGTGCTGGAGCGTGACGGCGGCAGTCCCAAACGACGGGTAGACCGCCAGCTTGCCGTTCATGGCCTCCGCGATGGCCTCCGCCAGCGCGATGCCACTGCCCGGCCCGACGCTCACCACGTCGAGGTCGGTGGTCTCTCGGCCCAGCAGCGCGTCTCGCACAGCCCCGCCCACGGCGTACGCCTCCACGCCGATGCGCGCAGCCTCGGCGCCGAGCTGGCGGAGTAGGGGCTCGAAGGGGAGGGTG
>JBCBZH010000253.1:0-6440 GCA_039815415.1 Bacteroidota bacterium | reverse complement strand
CTGGCGGCATCGCCATTCAGCAGCCCGGTGCCAGAATGAAATTCAAGCCGCGAGGCCTTGCGCACGCCGGACGTGCGCGGCGCAAGAAGCACGAAAGTCGTGGCCAGAGTAATCAGATGGCACGCGAGGCTGCGATGGAGCGTGACCGAGCGCAGGCCGCTCTCGCCCAGGCACAGGGCACGGCTGACTATCTCGAGTCCGCCATTCTGATGGGCGACCCGCAATCGTCGGAGGTGGACCCGCCCTTGTCCGCCGTCCTGGACAGTGCCGCGGCACGCGTCGACCAGGAAGCAGACCCCGCCGTCGCAGCCGCCATCCACCGCGCACTCGCGAGCGTCTACCTCGGACGAGGCGACACCGAGAAAGCCACGCACCATGCCCAACAGGCGGTCGCAGGGTTGCGCGACACGTCAAGCGTGGACTACGCCGTCGCCCAGACCTACTGGGCTCAAGCCATCGCCGATGGGGGCGACCTGGAAGCGGCACTCCCACGTCACGAAGCCGCCGTACAGGCTCTCGGCAACGACGACACGCCTGGGCCGGAACGATCCGTCGTGCTGAACACCTATGCCGTCACCCTCGCAGGGCTGGGACAATCGGAAGACGCGGAGCGGTTGTACCGAGAGGCCATCGACGCCGCCCGGCGTGGGGGCCATTCCACTCAAGAGGCAACCGCGCTCCAGAACCTGGGCGCCCTCCTGATTACGCTCGACCGCCCGGTAGAGTCCATCGCGCTGTATCAGCAGGTGGTGGAGATTCTGCGGGACGCTCAGACCCCGGAATCGACCTACGGGCTCCCCTTCGCGCTGGCCAACCTCGCGAGTGCCCTCAGCACCAACGAGCAGCACGACGAGGCGCTCACCACGTATCGGGAGGCCATCGCTGCCTTTGACGCCCGGCTCGGGGACACGCACCCGGAGGCCATCGCGTCCCGCGTCACGTTCGCTCTGCAGTTGCATGAGGTCGGCCGCTTCGGCGATGCCGTCCGAGCGGCTGAAGACGTGCTGGCGCGGGTGGAGACGCTGCCCGAGGGGCATCCGTACATCGCGTACGCACAGAACGTGGCGGGCACAGCCCTGTGCGATGGCGGCGATCCGGCACGCGGGGCGCAGCTGCACCGGACCAGCCTCGCCGCACGGCGCCAGGTGTTCCCTCCCGACCACTTCCTGCTTGCCAATGCTGAGAGCGTGCTCGGCGCGTGTGTCGCTCGTCTCGGCCGCATGGAAGAGGCCCGAGGCTTGCTGACGCGCAGCGCCGAAACCCTCGCCAGCTCGCTGGGCGAGGACCACAACCGCACGGTGGCGGCTCGAGAGCGGCTCGCGGCCTTCGTAGCCTCGAACCCGTGAGAACGCTCCGCTACCGAGCAACCGTCAGCTGCCGTACAAAGCTCTCCTCACCAATGGACGCCCTCACCACATACACCCCTGCAGCCAGTCCCTGAATCGGCGCCTCATGACGCCCACGCGGCAGCGTCGGACCGAAGAGCTGCGCGACACGTCGCCCCCGTACATCCAGAATCTCAGCGGCCACAGCAGTTTCGTTCGGCACCGTGATTCGGACGACGGGCTGGTGAGAGGGATTACCGAGGATCGCCAGCTCGGTGCGGAGGGCAACATCGGAGCCCGATTCGGTGGAGACCGGAGCGACAACCGCGATCTCCACCGATGCCGCTCCGGTGCGGAACTCCAGTCCCTCTGCCAGAACGGAGGAGGCAAAGGAGCCGGCGAGCGAGCTGGTGCGTAGCACCTCGAATGAGGTCCCGACCTCCGGCGAGAATGCGCTGCTGACAGACGCATGAAGGGTTCCCGCGAGCGATGCGTCGCCATCGACCACGAGTTGATCGTGCTCAGTGCCCGGCGCCGACCCGTTGAGGTCGACGTCGAGCGCGAACGACGAGCTAGCGAGGAGCGGCCCGGCCCACGTGAGCACGCCGGGGGCGCGGGTGGAATCACCGGGAGCAATGGTGCCCGAGACGGCAAAGGCGCTGGGTGGAGCCAGCGTGCCCGTCCCCGAGTAGCGCGCCCCGGGCTCGTCGGTGAGCGTGCGGAACGCGAGCGTGCCGGAGGACGCGCGGATCTCGCCGCCCTCGGCGTTGACCACCACCGGCTCCAGCGTGGTGGTGCCCTCCCCCCCGCTCTTGACGATCAGGCCCCGGTTGGTGATAAGGCTGCCTGACTGCTGGAAGGAGCCGTCGACGGGGATGATCAGAGTGGCCCCCGATTCATTGCGAAGGAATGCATCGGTGAGAGACATGGTGCCCCTCCACTCAAGCACGCCGCGGTTCTCAAAGACCCCTCGACCAATGCCCCCTCCTGAATGAGTCATACGCCCGAGGTTAATCCAACTCCCTGAGAACACGCCGCGCTGGACGTGTAGCCCACGACCTGAAAAGTCGAATACAGCCACTACACCTTGTGCCTGTGGAACGGATGTCGGGAAGGAAAGCAAAACGGTTCCTTCGCCTCCACCTTGCAAGACCCCACTGGCAGTGAGCAAGGTCACGTTCAAGTCGAGCACATGTCCTTGGGACGCGAGATATGTACCCCGTTCAAGACGTGAGGCTGTCGCCTGCACTTCGAGAGATGCGGTCAAAGCCTCAAGCCTCCCGTCCTTGTTCACGAAGTTGCCCGCGATCCGATTCCGAATCCCAGTCTCTGCGACCATAGCTCCTCGGTTCACAATGGACCCTTCAAAGCGAGTCGTGAGGTGAGCTACTGCCCCGAGTGGGAGGTCTGAACTCCGGAAGGACACAACCCCATCGGGCTCGTTTACAAACTCTCCCTCCGCCAGGATTCTCGTATCCAAGTGGATCTGCCCCCGGTTGGTAAACAAACTGCCCTCTGAAACACCAGAAAAGCCCGGCAACACGCCTGTATTCGTTACATCGCCGACAACACTCTCCTGAATCCGAACCCCACGCCCATTGAAATCAAGGGTTGCGCCACCGTCTGATGCCACAATACCGTTGATCAGCATCTCACCATTCGGATCCCCGCTGAGCATACCGCTTACACGAAATCCGTCAGGAGTAGTGAAATCTCCAGGCCCCGCTTCCAGTCTCAATAAAGCGTCTGACGCAACATCGTAGGTCCCGCCTGTCAGGTATCCGTTTTCTACGAGGACCATCATCGTTCCGGACTCTACTTCAAGCCGACCGGCTTCATTGACGAAGGTCCCCGAGCCCCGCCCCAAGTAATTCCGAGTCGCGTCCTCCTCAGCTCGAGACGCAACTAGGCCTCGATTGAGGAACTCAGCAACGGATCCGAGCACAAGCTCAGCCCCTGGCTCCACCCATCTCGTTTCACCCTCCACGTGGTTCACCCATCGCCCTCCAAAGGGAATCTGCCCGGCCAATAGTTGGATCTGACCGGTGTTCTCGACGGTGATCGTCTTCCACTCAGGAGTGCCCGGCCCACCAAGCATGACGACACCCTGTGTGGTGAGTTGCGTGCCATCCAGCAATGCCCCTCCTGGCATCTCGAACCGACCGGTCTCCTGAATCACCAGCTCGTCAACGCCGAGTTCTTCATACCCCTCGTCTCCAAACCCGGCCTCCGTCATCTGCAATGTCTGAGTCCCAGATTCGCCACCCACAACGAGTCCGGCCAGCATACGCTCAGCCCCGAAACGGCTTCGCTCGGATTCAGAGCGCACGTCGCTGAGCGACACCGTGTAGGTCCCGGGTGCCGTGATGCAGGCCACATCGTTCTCACCCGGCGCCAGCCCGGCGTCCCAGCTGGCGTCGTCGTTGAAGTGGCCGTCGCCGCCGAGCCACGTGTGCGTGCAGGCTTGGCCCGATGCCAGAGGAGAGAGCAGCAGGCCGGCCACGGCCAGGGAGAACCAACGGATCATGCGCGAACCGGAAGAGGAGACACGCCGAAGGAACGATTTCTGCACGTCCCAGGCTAGGTCACTTCGCCTCCCCTTCTGCCCCGTCCTCGCCAGCTCGAACATGCGCGGACCTTGCAGGCTCCCTCCGGAGTATGTGGCGTCTTCCCCCACACTATGCCCGACCTCGTTTTCGCCCTCGAGCTGGCGGCCCTCGTCCCCGGCCCTGGAGGTGCCGCTGCCAGCGGTCCAGGATCTCTCACCCTCCTCATCATCTACGTTGTTCTCGCCATCGGCGTGAGCTTCCTTTGCTCCATCATGGAGGCTGTGCTCCTGAGCGTGAGTCCGGGGTATATCGGCGCCCTGAGCGAGACGAAGCCGAAGACTGCCGAAAAGCTCAAGGCTCTCAAGAGCGATGTAGAACGGCCGCTCTCGTTCATCCTCACGTTGAACACCATCGCCCACACGGTGGGCGCAACCGGAGCTGGCGCGCAGGCTGCCGCCATCTGGGGAGGCCAGAACGTCTGGGTTTTCACGGCCGTCGGCGTCTTCTCAGCTGTGCTCACGTTGGGCATTCTGATCCTCTCTGAGATCATTCCGAAGACGCTGGGCGCTGTCTACTGGCGAGGCCTCGCACCGATGGTGACACGCTTCCTGTATGCGATGGTCAACTTCTTCCTGATCAAGTGGAGCCTCTTGGCGCTTCAGGCCATCACGAAGTTGTTCTCGAACGGAGAGAAGGAAGGCGCTGTCAGCCGTGAAGAGATCGCCGCGCTGGCGGAGATCGGGCGCGAGGAAGGGGTGTTCGATGAATCCGAGACGCGCATTCTGTCCAGCCTCCTGCGGTTCAACGCGCTCACGGCCAAAGACGTGATGACGCCCCGCACCGTCATCAAGGCCTACCCTCACGACACGCCACTCCAGACCATCGGTGATGAGAAGCAGCCGTTCTCTCGCCTCCCGCTCTACGAGGACTCCATCGACCACGTCACCGGCTACGTCCTCCGCGACGACGTGCTGGCTGCAACGGCCAACGGAAACGGAGACCAGCCCGCCCACACCATCGCTCGCGAGGTGCTGACCATTCCCAACACGCTGCCCCTGCCGAAGGTCTTCGACCGGCTGCTCGACCGCCGCGAACACCTCGCGCTGGTCATCGGCGAGTATGGCGGCACCGAAGGTGTGGTGTCGATGGAGGACGTGATCGAGACCCTACTCGGACTGGAGATCGTGGACGAAAGCGACCACGACCGCGACATGCAGGCCGCCGCACGTCAGCGGTGGGCCGAACGGGCCGAGCGCCTGGGCCTCCACCCCGACCTCGCCAGCCCGAACGGTGACGAGGCCAACGCGGCGGTTCAGTACGGCCTGACGGGCGGCCAGCCGCCCTCAGAGAGCTAACCGCAATCGACTCCACCAGCTCGAGACGGCGCTCGGAGGAAGCTGAGGGCGAGCTGGCGATCAGCGGGCGCGCATCCGCATGTCACCGTAGTAGGCGGTGGCGCTTCCCTTGGTGTTGTCCGCATCGGTCATGATGGCAATGCCATTGATGGGAGGCGGATCCTCCCCGAACGCGGCGCGGTAGTCCCGCACCACGTCTCGCATCTCCACCTGCCACGTTCCGGCGTTGGCATTGCCGCTCTGCACGGGAATCATCTTGACCCAGTTCGTGTAGGGATTCGGCACGATCTGCCCCTCAGACGCCTGGTTGGCCCAGATGTAGTTGAGCGCTCGAACCGGCACATCGTCGTAGCCCAGGGCCCGGATGGCGCGGTACCGCACGCGGTCGGCGAGGCCCAGCTCGCTCGGATCCTTGTCGAACGTGATGTAGATCCGCGCCGGGTAGTCGTCGCCACTCTTCCGACGCACGTCCCCACGAGGCAGCACGCCCTCCACTTTCCAGCGCCACGTCAGCACAGGAAACCGGTTGGGGTCGATGGTGACGCGCCGAATCAGGCCCGACGCCGAGCGGTTCGCCTGGGCGCGGACGACCGTGGTCTCTCCGTACTGCACCAACGAGTACTGGGTACGCGGCCCGTCCTCGAACGACAGTGGCTCCCAGCCTCGAACGGTTTCGCCTGGAGACATGTTGGAGAACGCTGCAAGAACGTAGTCCGTGGAGGGCGTGAACGCCGCCAGGGCCAGAACACACCCGGCAGCGAGACAAACACGAAGCGAGCGACGCATGGGAGCAATGGTGGTGGGAGAGCCTCGAAAACGCACGTCCGCCGAAAGCGACTGCGTCGCGAGGCCGATTCACCGCAGATCCCTCTCCCCCAACATGATGACACACACACCCTCTCTGCTGAAGGAGGCGGCCTCCGAACCAATGCGCGTTCAACCGGGATCGCCA
This sequence comes from Bacteroidota bacterium, assembly GCA_039815415.1. Classification (GTDB taxonomy): domain Bacteria; phylum Bacteroidota; class Rhodothermia; order Rhodothermales; family Rubricoccaceae; genus JBCBZH01. The sequence goes on along the minus strand of JBCBZH010000253.1, from coordinate 259 downwards.
GCTCGAGCGAACCTACGAGCTGGCGGGGCTCTCAAAGAGCAGGCGTCCCTGGGGATCGAGCTGTGCGTCCGCAGGCACCGGACGTGCCGACCGCCCCTGCGGCATCTCAATGCGAATCGTCTCCATCCCGATCTGCACTTCCACTGGCATCTCGAAGGCGCTCGCATCGCCGCCCTCGGGTAGTGCCCACTGGAGGTGCCCATCGGGCTGGCGGGTCAGAACCGGAACAGACGGCACACGGAGGTAGGCCTCGAAGTAG
>JBCBZH010000383.1:0-2839 GCA_039815415.1 Bacteroidota bacterium | reverse complement strand
TGTCGGGGTCTAACGCCATCAGTGGCATCACCATCGTAGGGGCCGTGGTGGTGGTCGGGGCCATCGACAGCCCGGTTGCGAAGTGGATCGGGCTGGCGGCGCTCATCCTCGCCACCATCAACGTCGTCGGTGGCTTCCTGGTGACGGACCGGATGCTGGAGATGTTCAAGCCACGTGACCGCGAGGCCTCCTGATGACGGAACTCATCACGCTTGCCTACCTCGTCGCTGCGTCGCTGTTCATCCTGGGACTCAAGCGGCTGTCCTCACCCCGGACCGCGCGGCAGGGAAACCGCATGGCTGCGGTCGGTATGCTGATCGCGCTGGTGGCGGCTTTGCTCTCAGAGCGCATTCTCAACCCCATCGAGCTGATCGCCGGGCTGGCGATTGGCGGTGCCATCGGGCTGGTGCTCGCACGGCGAACCGAGATGACGTCCATGCCCGAGCTGGTGGCGGCGTTCAACGGCTTCGGCGGAGCCGCCAGCGCGTTGGTGGCCGCCGCCGAGGTCGTTCGCGCCATCGGGGACACGGACACTGTGGAGCCCGTGCTGGGGATCACGGGCGGGCTGTCGGTCTTGATTGGGTTCGTCACGCTGACCGGCTCGTTCGTGGCCTTCGGAAAACTACATGGGTCCATCAAGAGCAATGGGTTTCCAGGGCTCCGCGTGTTGTCCGTGGTCGTCCTGCTCGGAGCGATCGTCGGCCTGGTCTTGCTCATCGGGGAGGGCGTCGGGTTGGCGGATGCAGGCGGCCAACAATTCACGGGCCTCGTGGTGCTCGCGCTGCTCGCGTGCATCCTCGGTGTGCTCCTCGTGCTCCCCATCGGCGGCGCCGATATGCCTGTGGTGGTCGCGTTGCTGAATGCCTATTCCGGGCTGGCGGCGGCGGCGACGGGGTTCGTGCTGGGCAACTACGCCCTCATCATTTCCGGCGCGCTGGTTGGTGCGAGTGGCCTGATCCTGACGCAGATCATGTGCGTGGCGATGAACCGCTCTCTGGGCAACGTACTCCTGGGAGGATTCGGCGCGGAGGCGGGCACCAGCTCGAAGGCGGGCGATGCCGAAGACAAACCTGTACGATCCACGACGCCGGACGATGCTGCCGTGATGATGGCCTACGCCAGCCGCGTGGCCGTTGTGCCGGGCTACGGGTTGGCGGTCGCTCAGGCTCAGCATGAGGTTCGCGAGATGGCCGAACTCCTCCAGGCGGAGGGGGTGGAGGTGAGCTATGCCATCCACCCTGTCGCCGGACGGATGCCGGGGCACATGAACGTTCTGCTCGCGGAGGCCAATGTGCCCTATGACCTCCTCCTGGAGATGGACGAGATCAACTCGGACTTCCCGCAGGTGGATGTGGTGCTGGTGGTCGGCGCCAACGATGTGGTCAACCCAGGCGCCCGTGACGATCCGGACAGCCCGATCTATGGCATGCCGGTGCTCAACGTGGATGAGGCCGGGCAAGTGATCGTGCTTAAGCGGAGCATGAATGTGGGCTACGCCGGGATTCAGAATCCGCTGTTCTTCAAGTCCAACACGTCCATGCTCTTTGGGGACGCGAAGGACTCCGTCAAGGCCATCGCCGAGGAGTTGAAAGCACTACAACCCGCCTAGCGCCTTAGGAAGCACATCGCCAGCTCGACGGGTCGGTCGAGCTGGCGGAGCGGACGTTTACGGTCGCAGGGTGCCGTCGCGGATCTCGCGCACGAGGCCATCGAGTCCGTACACCGAAGACAGAGCCTCAACGACCAGCCGCGTGTCTACCATCACATTGCGGCCGCGTGTGGGGTCGTAGATGTAGTCGCGCACGAGGCCTTCGATGGTGCGGTCGAAGTTCAGGCCTACCAGCTCGCCGTCGCGGTTGATCGTCGGCGATCCCGAGTTGCCACCGATGGTGTCTGAGGTGGACGTGAAGTTGACCGGCGTGGACATGTCGAGCTGATCGGCAGCGTCGAGCCAGCGCGCGGGCAGCGTCCATTCGCAGGGGTCTGAAGCGCCCGAGGCACAGTAGCTGTAGTAGTGGTCATAGAGGCCGTACAGCGTTGTCATCGGAGGCGCCTGCGTTCCATTGTAGGGGTAGCCCATGACGATGCCGTCTGTGAAGCGGAGCGAGAAGGTGGCGTCCGGCGGAACCGCATTGCCGTACGTTGCGAACCGCTCACGCCCGAGGCGGCGGGACACATCCGCCTCGCGGGCCTGCAGCCCCGATGCGGCCGATTGCCAGGCCTGCGCGGCCGGAAGCAAGGCTCTCACCAGCTCGACGGCCTCGTCGCCGTCGGCTTCGCTCGGTTCAACCGATGCGTTGGCCGCCACGGAGGTCGCTAGCAGGTGATCCGCAGCCGCTTCGGGGGTTGGGCCATCGATCCCTGCCGGGAGGGATTCGCCAAGCTGGCGATAGTAGTCCCGCACAGCAGCCACCTGTGCGATCAGGAATGCCCGTTCGAGGATCTCAGGCTGCTCGTCAATATCCGCCAGCGCGGAGGCGTCCCCACGCGCGAGGGCGAACGCACGCTGCATCAGCGACGACGAGTAGCGTCCGAATAACGTTGGGAATAGGCGGTACGCCGGCGCCAGTTCGCGCTTCTCGGCCTGGATTTCAGCCTGTTCGTCGATCAGAGTGGCTGCCGTTGGGCTGGCGTCTCGGAATGCACGTTCCGCGGCAGCGCGACGGGCAACCACGTAGGCGTCGTTCAGGCCCCGAAGTCGTCCGTTGAAAGCCTTGCGCGAGTTGCTGAGTCCGAAGATCTGACCACGGAGCTGGTCCGGGTTTGGTACCTCACCGGTGGCGAGGTACGCCCTGAGTGCACTCTCGCGAGAGGCGATGTACTGGGCCGTTCCTACGAG
>JBCBZH010000182.1:0-8943 GCA_039815415.1 Bacteroidota bacterium | reverse complement strand
TTTTGTAGAAACTTATTGAGCGTGAACGAAGGCAACCGAAGAAACGATAAAACTGACGAGAAAGCACGAAGGAACCATTTAAACGCAGGCGGCTCTTCAGGTTTTGAAAGGTCCAACCTCATCAAGGGAGAATTTACGCCGATGAACCTTGTCACCTATCAAGAAAACCTTTTGATATTGGCAGAAACAGGTACACGTATCATCTCTTTTGAGGAGGGACTGAACCAATTAAACCTTGTAAGGGAATTTCTGAGACATGCTCTCTTCTCTCGCCTCAGCCGTCGATCGCTACACGGCCGAACACCCGAATGACTCCGGCCTCTACCCGACTCAAGTTGACGGCCTGTCTCTCTTCCGTTCGGCCACGACTGAAGTCCCTGTCCACGCGCTCTACCCTGCTTCGGTCTGTGTGGTGGTGCAAGGTGCCAAGACGTGCACGGTTGGAGACGACATCCACGAATATGACGAGGGGGACGGGCTGTTTGTATGCGTGGATGTGCCAGCCCTTGGACGCGTAACGCGCGCGTCTCCCCAAGCCCCCTACCTCGCTGTCGTTATCGACCTTGATTTCCTCCTCCTGGCCGAGCTGGCGCTGCATGACCCCGGGCCCTCGACACCAACCCCTTCTGCAGAACCCGGAACGTTTGTTGGGAGAATCCCCGAACGCGCCCTCAATGCCATTGAGCGCCTCGTTGACTTGCTGGAGACGCCAAGCAGCATCTCGTTTCTAGCGCCGGGCATCCTCCGCGAAGTGACCTACTGGCTTCTCCAAGGCCCCAATGGAGACGCCCTTCGCCAGCTCGGCCAGCCAACCAACCCCTCCCGACGTATTGCCGATGCCGTCGCGTCAATGAAACAGGCGTTCCCAGGACCCGTGCGTGTAGAGGCTCTCGCAGAAGCTGTCCATATGAGCCTGTCATCGTTCTACACCCACTTTCGCACCGCGACCGGGATGACGCCGATCCAGTATTACAAGCGGCTCCGGCTGCTCGAAGCGAGGCGGATGCTCACGACAGGAGAGGCCGCGAGGGCTCGCGACACAGCCTTCCGCGTCGGGTATGAGAGTCCCTCGCAGTTCAGCCGAGACTATACACGGACGTTTGGGTCTCCGCCCAGCCACGATATCGTCCGGGCTGTCGCGTAGCGCTGGCCATTGGGACGAGTCCTCTATGCTGTCTCACCATCTGCTGTTCTTCTTCAGCGCCCTGGGCGTCTTCAACGGGCTGCTGCTGAGCGCTTGCCTGCTCGCGGCCCACCCCCGCCGCATCTCTACGGTCCTGACTGGAAGCCTCCTGCTTCTGTTCTGCATCCGCGTGGGCGTGTCCTGCCTCCACTTCTTTACCGAGGCCACGCCCTGGATCCTCGTGCAGCTCGGCCTCACAGCACACCTTCTCATCGGGCCGACCCTCTACACCACGACGCGCACCCTTCTCGACCGCCCAGACCGATGGGGCGACGTGAACCGGTGGCACATCCTCCTGGGCCTCGCCATCGTCCTTCTTGGGGGCACCCTCTACCCGTTTGAGGCCCATGTCCTCGTGTGGGACCATCGCATCCGGTACGGGATCCACGCGCTGGTGGCTATCTACGTGCTCGCTACAGCGCTTCGTTTGTACCGCCGCCGGGCCAATGAGTCTCATGAAGCCATGTCGCAGGCATGGTTGGTATTTGGATGTGCGGTGGGCGTCATGCTCGGCTTTGTGGTCTCGCTGTACACGAACTACATCGTGGGGCCTCTCTGGTTTTCGATTGTGTTCTATGGAGTGGGTGCTGCGGTGTGGTGGACCAAGCGGCGCGCGCAGTCCCTACCTCAGGCCAAGCCCGTGGCCTATGCCGATACCAAGATTTCGTCTCCCGAAGCGGAGGTCCTGATCGCGCGGCTGAAACAGCTTCTCACTCAGGAGGCCCCGTACCGAGACCCCACGCTCAAGCTGGCGGGGCTCGCCAAATCCATCGGCCTGACACCCCACAAGCTGTCGCAACTGCTCAACGACAACATGGGCCAGAGCTTCGCGACGTTCATCAACACCTACCGCGTGGAAGAGGCCCAGCGCCTGATGTTGGACGCGCCGATGCTGACGATGGAAGCCATTGGGTATGAGGCTGGCTTCAGCTCCAGGTCATCGTTCTATGCCGCGTTCAAGAAGCATACGGGGCTGACGCCAGCGGCGTATCGCGGCCAGCAGGTGTCTCCGGAATCATAATTCTGGACGCCCACTTTCAGATTCTGGACGGCACCGTGCTCGCCTCAGCGTAGCTAGCGCGCTCCCTCACGAACGTGCTCTCTTGCCCGATGCGCCGTACCTCCTGGTCAACGCTGGCTGTCCTGGTCCTCTTCCAGCTCACCACATCCGCCTGCGCTCAAACGCCCGCCTCTCAGGCCTCCCTCACGCTGACGCCCCTCTGGGAAACCGATACGCTCCTCACCACCATCGAGTCGGCGATCTACGACCCGGAGACCAATGTCATCTACACGGCCAACATCGATGGGCACTTCATGGAGAAGGATGGCCAAGGAAGCATTGGCAAAGTGACCCTAGACGGGCGCATCGTGGATGCGAAGTGGGTCTCTGGGCTCCATGCACCGACAGGCACAGGCATCCACAACGGCCACCTGTTCGTCACCGACATTGACGCCATCGTTGAGATCAACCTCGCAACGGCGGAGGTGGTTCGGAGAGTCCCCATTGATGGTGCGGTCGCATTGAACGATCTGGCGATTGCCCCCGACGGAACCGTGTATGTGAGCGACACGGGCGGAAACACCGTCTATGCGCTCCGAGAGGGCGTCATCGAACCCGTCGCGGAGTCCCTCGACACACCCAACGGCCTTCTGGTGGAGGGCGGCCGGTTGCTTATTACACGCTGGACTCCGAGAACAGTCGACTGGCTGGACCTCGGCACCCAGGCGCTAACTCCAATGGCGCAGGACATCGCAGGCCCGGATGGCCTGGAAGCCGTCGGCGACGGCAGCTACCTCGCCTCAGGGTTCGATGGGCGGATCTACCACGTCCACGCCGACGGACGCAAGACACTTCTTCTGGACACCTCCGGCGACGGCATCCGAGCGGCGGATATCGACTACATCCCGGAGACCCGCCTCTTGCTCGTCCCCACGATGCAGAGCAACCGCCTCATGGCCTATCGACTGAGCGAGTAAGCCTGGCCCGCGAGGACGCGGAAGATCGCCAGCTCGAGAGCCTAGGTCGAGCTGGCGACCTGAGCGTGCGTGACCGCGCTACCTTCCGGTCGCCCTGCCCCCTCCTCCATGATCCTCGGCAAAGTCATCGGCACCGTCTGGGCCACGCGCAAAGACGAAGCGCTCGTCGGGATGAAGTTCCTGATCGTGCGCGAGCTGGAGCTGGACGGAACAACGCCCAAGACCGGCTTCGTGGTGGCCGCGGACTCCGTGGGGGCTGGCGAAGGCGAGACGGTGCTGGTCGCGCAGGGCTCATCCGGGCGCCAGACGGTGCTCACGAAGGGCAAGCCCGTGGACGCCGTCATCATGGCGATTGTGGACCGGCTGGATGTGCCCGACGACGCCAGCACGTCGTGAGACTGGGACGCGTCATCGGGAGCGTGTGGGCGACGCGCAAAGACCCATCCCTGGAGGGCAAGCGGATGCTGCTCGTCCAGCCCCTCCGCGCCGATGGCTCCGACGCTGGAACGCCCGAGGCGGCCCTCGACACTGTCGATGCGGGCATCGGGGACCGCGTGTTGTTTGTCACCAGTGCGGAGGCGGCGCTTCCGTTCCGCCCGCCCAATGAGCTGACGGCAACCGACGCGACCATCGTGGGCATCGTGGATCCGCCCGTTGCGGAGGCGGATCGGGACCAAGTCCTCTAGGTCAGCGCGCCGGAAGCCTATGGCCTCTGGCTCCAGATGGCGGTCTGCTCTCGCCTACCTTGGAGCGCTGGACTCCGTTCTCTCGCGCCTCACACGTTGTCTTCTCTTCCCCGGCGAGTTCTGCAGGCGCTTCGCCGCCGCGCGCGACAGACTGTGGATGCCGCCCGAACCGCGTGGTCCACGCGTCAGCCCGCGTTCACGGATGCGGAGACGGGCGAGCGCTACCACCGGATTTACCACCTTCACATCCGCAAGACCGCCGGGACGAGCCTCAACACGGCCCTTGCCCGAATCGGAGACCTCGGCGAGGAGCGCCGCTTGCGTGGACGGGGTCGTCTGGTTCTGAAAGGCCTCGCGCCCAATGCCCCAGGGCACGTCGTGGCTGTTCGGCACGATCCCGATCTGCTCAATGCAGGCCACTACCATCTCGGGTACTCGCACCAAGCCCTCTGGCAACTCAGCCTGCCGCCGAGCACCTTTCGCCTGACGGTCCTGCGCGACCCGGTCCGGCGCCTGACGTCCTACTACCGCTACCTGCTCTGGACCCGCCGCGAGTCCCGTCGTAACCCGGAGCGCCTCAAGCGGCTCGAGCCGAGCTGGCGTGATCTCCTGATCGAAGCGGAGGCGATGGGTGAGGTCGGCCGGGAGTCGATAGTGACGCTCGCTGAGACGGCCCCGCCCCGCCATGCCTCAACACAGCTCTGGATGTTCTCCAAAGCCCTCGACCCTCTCGAGGCGGCGCGCAAGGCCCTGACCTGTCATGCCATCCTGCGAACGGAGTCCTTCGGAAACGACGTTCGCCAGCTCGCGGACCGCCTGGGGCTCCCGATCCAGCCCTGCCGGGAGCGCGCTTACGACACGGCCTCGCTTCCAGCCCCAACGGCCGACGAACTGGCACACATTCGGACCCGCCTCGCTCCGGAATACGAGATGCTGGATCACGTGGATCGTCTGCGAAACGCTTGATCTCTGCGTCGAGCTGGCGGTTTCTCGCCCAGCATCAGCGTTACCGGTGCATCTTCTCCACCAGCACATCGTCCGCTGTCTCGAGCTGGCGACGGCCGACCCACGCCAGCGCGGTGACGGCTGCGAATCCGCCTACGGCGAGCGCCAGTGCAACGGGCCAGTCGGCCCCTGGTGCCAGCAGCACCGATGGGTCCGGCACCCACTCCACCTCTCCGTCGGACGACACGTGCTGGATGCGCTCGACCCAGGGCCAGAGCGCGCGGAGCGACCCTGCCAGAAGCCCGACGAGCGCCGTCATCGTCAGGTCGTGGTGGTGTTCGAGCAAATATGAGAGCCCTTTTGCCGCCAGCGCGATGCCGATGGCAGCCCCACCGCAGAACGCCATCACATAGGGCACATCGAGAGAGCGGAGTGCCTCGAGGGTCGGGCTGTAGAGTCCGAATACTTCCAGCAGAAACGCCCCGCTCACGCCGGGCAAGATCATGGCGTTGATGGCAATCGCCGCCGTGCCTGCCACGCGCCAGAGTGAGGGGTCGGCGGCATCCCCGCTTCGAGGAAGGCCGACCAGGAAAAACGCCACCAGCCCGAAGACCAGCGCGACGGCGTAGTGCCACGCGTGGTGCTCATTGCGCTCCCGCCACGGGATCACGAGCGACGCCGCTACCAGCCCGAAGAACAACGCTCGGCACTGCACCGGGTAGCGCTCCAGAAGCTCGGGGATGAACAGCGACCCGATGGCGATGGCCGTCAGGATGCCGCCCACGACGGGCAGCAGAAGCCCCCAGTTCATGTCCCGAAACGCGGCCCATGCGTCCGAGAAGCGTCCGCGCAGCAGCAGCAGCACGGCCGTGGTGCCCTCGCTGATGGCGTCGATCAGGTCCCGGTAGATGCCGGCGATGAGGGCCATCGTGCCGCCGCTGACGCCCGGGATGATGTCGGCCCCGCCCATGAGGAGGCCCTGGGCGATACGGCGAGGAAGGCGAGACAGTTCAGACACAGAAGAAAGATGACAGTGAAGGAAATGTCCTTACCGACCCCAGCAGGGTATCAACACACACAGAGGCTACACAATGGCTGTGCCTCGTGGTATGAAACCTCCTCATTACTGCACTAGGACAACATGACGGATATGCCCAAAGTGCTGCTCTTCAATCAGATACACTCCTGGCTCAAAACCCGACAGATCGATCTCAATGCGGTGAGGCCCCTCTTCGAGTGTTCCGTCAAACACCACCCCGACTTCGCGCCCTCGACTATCTCTGATCACAAGCCGGACCTGAGACAATTCTGGAAGGTCTAGCTGAGCGCGAGTTACACCAAATGTCGGGTTGGGAAATACCCTCAGTGTTGTTGTGGAATCGCTCGCCGCTTCCGTGGAGTCGTCTGGCGGTTCCGTGGGGTCGTCTGGCGAGTTTCGCACAACATCCGATAGGGCTTGCTGCATCTGCTCGCCAATCTCATCACATGGCCTTAGCCCCTCTCCGTTGCCACACTCAGCTCGTTGACCTTGATACACGTGAACCGCGCCATGGGTGTCCAAGATGACAGCTGCCACTGCCAAAGCGAGAGCCTCTCGAGCATCAGCGCCCGAATCCAGCGTCCCCTCCATTAGAATTAGCGCCTGCGCACCATCCGGGGGAATGAGCGTAGCAGCACGACGTGCACCTGCAGCTAGAGGTCTGACTGTGAAGGGCGCTGTGTCTGCCAAGCTATCGCCACGCGCATCGAATGCCGCGAACGTACAGTCAGCTAGCTGCACTGCCCAGTCCGGAGATGTGTTGGCGACGGTGACCGAAGCCGAAGCTATTCGGAGAGGCGCAGTACGATCACATCCGACGAATCCGCTCCCAAGAATTCCCGCTCGTGTATTGCCTCCTCCCGAAATAGATACAAAGCCAGAGGAGGCAGGCGTGGGGATCGTCTCTATACCGGATGGATCCATCCCCCACCATGCAGACACTGTTCCGTCAGCATGAAGCGCGAGGCTTCTTCTTCCAGCGGCTTCGACAGCAACAACGTCTTGCATGTCAGGCATTAGAATCGGTGGATTCCAGAGATCCCACGCCAGGACGGCCCCATCCGTTTTAAGTACAAGGGTGTGGAACTCTCCGAGTGCAATCGCAGCAACACTCGTGAGCGTGTCAGTTACCTGAGGCACTCCCAAGTAGCCCCACCCTGCAACTGTTCCGGCGGCACGTAGAGCGAGATTTCGGTAGGGACCAGCTGCGATCTCAACGATGTCCCGCAAGTCCATAGGCACCTCGGTCTGCCCCTGGTCATTTCTTCCCCAGGCCACGACAGTTCCGTTGCGCCGTAGCGCCACGCTGTGGTAGAGCCCCCCCGCGACGGACACGGCATCCGACAGGTCCTCTGGGGCTGCGGTCTGCCCAGCACCATAGTCTCCACACCCGATGACGGTGCCATCTGCCTGAACAGCTAAGCTGTGATTGTATCCACTCGCAATCTCGATCACGTCGTTGATCTCAGCAGGCGACGAGATCACACCTTCCCAGCAGTCTAGCCCCCATCCAACAACTGTCCCATCCGCTCGCAGACCGGATACAAAACCAGAACCCGATGCGGCTTCGACAAACCCGTTCGGGCTGAGCGGCGATCGGTTCTCTCCATGCCGTCCCGTACCCCACGCTACAATGCTCCCATCAGCTCGTACCGCAAGAGCATGAGCAGTGCCAGCGGAGATGGCCACGACATCGCGCAGTCCCTCGGGAGGTGAGGCCCCTGCGCTCTGACGCCCCCACCCGACGACAGTCCCATCCACACGCAAAGCCAAGCTGTATCCGGTGCCTGCCGAGATCGCGATGACGCCAGAGAGTCCTGAGGGAGGCGATGATTGCCCCCACGCCTCGCTGCCCCATGCAACGACTGTGCTATCCCGTGTGAGTGCGAGGCTGTTGGTCTCCCCTGCTGCAATCTGCACTACATCGGACAGGCCCGCTGGAGGGGTTGCCTGTCCTGCATAGTGCAACCCCAGGTCAATGGTGTTGTTGCCCCACCCAACAACCGTCCCATTGGCACGCAGGGCCAGACTGTGCGTCCCACCCGCAGCAACTGCAATGACGTCAGACAGGCTGTCTGGAGGCGTTGCCTGACCGGTATAGCTCCCCCCTGGCTCTGTGTTGCTCCCCCACCCTACGACGGTTCCGTCCGAGCGCAGGGCCAAATTGTGGCTTCCACCAGCCGAAATCCCGATGACACCCGACAATCCATCGGGAACCTCGGCACGGTCCCATCCGACGACCGTCCCGTCTTCCAAGAGAGCCAAGGTTGTCGTAAACCCGACCGAGACATCCACAATGTGGCCTCCCTCGTGCGGTGGGGTCGACCCGACAGGTATTCCCCACTCAACGACGGTTCCGTCTTCCAAGAGAGCCACACTGCGTGCCCAGCCTGCGGCCACGCTTATGGCATTATGAACCTCGTCGGAGGGTGCCGCCTGCGGTGTGTCAGGCGGCGGGGACAGCGGATATCTCTCGGGGAACGGACTGCTGAGCGCGGTTGTCCTCGGGCGCCGCGCGGGCCAAGCCGCTTCGAGCGGCAGGAGACAGTAGGGTTTTGCTGCGGAGGGGCGGGCGGCCGCAAGGGCTTGGCCAACAGCTTTACCCGCTTTAGTACGCTGCCCATTTCGGGCTTCTGGATTGGAGATCAAAGAAAGACCGCATGGCCCTCTTGCCCCCGTTCAAGTCTGCTCCTACTGCTGGCGGGTGGCAAACAAACATGCAAAAACAGGCGGCCGCTGAACAAATGCCAGCGGGCTATTCCTCCCATGTGACGGGATACGCGGCGGCGTGGTGTATCGTGTTTGTCTGGTCTTTCTGGCTGATTGTCAGCCGGGTCGCCAGCGACAGCGGTTTGACGGTCTATGATCTGGCGGCGTTCAGATATGGCCTCGCCGCGATAATCGCCGTGCCGTTGTCTCTCTACTACAAGCCTTGGCGCGGGCTGAGCCTTTTGCAGATTGCGGTGCTGTCGTTCATTCTTGGCCCGATCTACATTCTCACCGTGTTTTCCGGCTTTCTTTATGCGCCTGCTGCGCATGGGGGCATATTCATGAACGGCGTTCTGCCGTTGATCAGCATCGTGCTGGCGGTTGTGTTGATGCGGGTCATGCCC
>JBCBZH010000059.1:0-17969 GCA_039815415.1 Bacteroidota bacterium | reverse complement strand
GAAGCACGCGGAGAACGTGTGGGGCTGTGGCGACGCCATCGAGGCCCTCTTCGCTGAGAGCGGGTTCGATGAGGGCGTGTTCCAGCATCTCCGCGTCGACCACAAGGCGACATCGGACGTGATCGCTGACGACCGAGTGCGAGCGGTCACGCTAACGGGAAGCGAGAAGGCTGGACGTTCCGTGGGCAGCCAGGCAGGCGAGGCTCTCAAGCCGTGCCTCCTCGAGCTGGGCGGCTCCGACGCCTTCGTCGTGCTGGCGGATGCCGATCTCGACCGCGCCGTGGAGACCGGCGTGCAGGCGCGCATCCAGAACAACGGCCAGAGCTGCATCGCGGCCAAGCGATTCATTGTAGAGAAACCCGTCGCCAGCGCGTTCACGGATCGCTTCGTGGCACGGATGCGTGAGTTGAGGGTTGGGGACCCGATGACGGCCGTGGACCTTGGCCCGCTCGCCCGCGAGGACCTCCGCGAGACGGTTCATGAGCAGGTGCAGGACTCCGTCAGCGAGGGCGCAGAGCTGTTGTGCGGGGGCGAGGTGCCAGACGGCGACGGCTTTTTCTATCCGCCCACCGTGCTGGCGAACGTGCGTGAGGGAATGCTGCCCTTCCGCGAAGAAATCTTCGGTCCGGTGGCATCGCTCACGGTGGCCGAAGACGCAGGCCACGCCGTCGCGCTGGCGAACGCGACGCGCTTTGGGCTGGGCGGATCGGTCTGGACGCAGGACCTCGAGCGCGGTGAGCAGCTCGCGCGGCAGATCCGCTCCGGCGCGGTGTTCGTCAATGAGATGACGAAGAGCCATCCGCATCTGCCCTTTGGTGGTGTCGGCGACTCCGGGTTCGGGCGCGAGCTGGGCGGCGAGGGCATCCACGCGTTCGTCAACGCCAAGACGGTCTGGATTGACTGAGTCGCCAGCTCGAGGCAGCACTCCATCGCCCGCCGATCACGTGGCCTCGAGCTGGCGATAGGCAAGCATGACCTCCTCCGGGAAGAGAGCGCGCACGGAAGAGAGAGTCTACCCCTCCCAACCATGCGCCGTCTCCTTCTTGCCGTTCTGCTCGTCACCGGGCTCGCGCCCACCGTGCGTTCGTCCGCTCTCACCTCACCTCTGCCCGTTGAGGCCACGCCTTCCGAGGATGGACAATGCGCCTGGACCGTGTCGGGCCGCATTGAAGTGGAGCACGCTCTGCCCGAATTGAAAGAAGCATTCGGGGACTTCTCCGACCTCGTCGGGGTCACGGTCCGGGTGCGAGGGATGCTCCGTCTTGCAAACCCGTTCGGCAATGCCGTTTGGGGTACCTGGGATACGTGGAAAGAGACCACCACCAACAGCCGGGGCGAGTTCACCGTTCGCCATACACCGTCCATCAGCCCCTGCGACGGTGTTCGCCGCTTGCGCGTAGAGGTCAAGTTCCAGAACGACGACCTCGAGATCCGGCACGCTCACGCCACCTCATCCCTCACGAAGGTGAAGTGGGTGACCATCTACGACACACCGGAAGACGAGCCGCGCACCGACCACACGCTCGACATTAACCGCATCTTCGGGCCGAACCGGGTTCAGGAGTTGGATGAGTTCGAGCCACGAGCGCATGCCGATATGTGGGTGGTCTACACACACTTGCTCGACAAGCTGGCGGGCTACGGATCGGCCTATGCCTTCACCGACCAGCTCAAGGTGAAGTACCCCCACAACAGCGCGCTCGCAAGCGACAATGCAGAGGCGAGCTATGCCAATCCGATCACCAACGTCGTCTACATCTATCGAGCAAATGTGTGTCCGGACGATGTGATGCTGCCCAACGAGACGGGCTCGTGTGAGGATCACCTCGATGTGAGCACGCTCTTGCATGAGGCCATGCACGTCTGGGCCTATCAGCACGCTACAGGCGAGGACGACCTCGCGCTCAACCTTCTCACTTCCGGGTCCACGCATTGCTTTGAGCCGAGCCACATCGCCTTTCATGAGGGCTTCGCCGAGTGGGCCGCTGAGCGCCTCGGGAACTCGCTGTTCGGAATGGACAAGCCCCAGCCGGTCACCCGCGATGCGCTGCAGGCTGGGTTCTGGTGCGAAGGCAATTCCCCGGACACGCTTCCGACACTGACCAAGATGGAGGAGCACGACTATGGATGGATTACGGCTCTGCGGATCCTCCACCAGAACGACCTGCACCGCTACTCCTTCGCCGGAACCACCACGAACCGGGAGTTCAACCACTACGGGTCTGAGCACGGAAGCACGGACGGAACGATCAACGAGATCCAGAAATCGGTCCCAGCGAACCCGCGCTGTGAGTCACCGGACGTGTCGTTCAAGGATGTGCTGACGACGTTCCTCGCGTCTCCCGCCGATGGATATGTGCACCCGCTCCGCAACTCGGACATGAACCTGGACGACTTCGTGGACCGCTTCGCTGACGTGAACGACCTCGGCAATGACACCCGTGATGCCTTGCTGACACTCATCGACCCGGCAGCGACGGAGGAGCCTGCCGATCTGTTCTGCCCGTTCGTTCCTCGGGTAGAGAATCTGAATACGCCTGAGCGCATACCGCAGCGCCGAACGATTCCGGGCCGCCGCGGCAACTGAGCCAACCCATCGAGCTGGCGCCAGCGCGTTTGGCGCCAGCTCGAGAGGACTCTATTGGGCAGCCCTACCTTGCGGCGGACTCACCTCGCAGCCGCATGGAGTGGATTGGCGCCCTTCCGTTTCTGATTCCCATCGTCGCCATCCTGGCGGGCACCTACGCCAAAGTCGCCAAGATGAAGACCGAGGCCCAGGTGGAGCTGGCGCGAGCGACCGAGCACCTCGAGGACGAACTGGCGGACGCTCAGGACGAGCGTGACCGGCTCCGCAAGCGTATCGAGACGCTGGAAGCGATTGTGACGAGCGAAGGCTTTGATCTGGATCGGGAGGCGCGCGCCGCCGGGCTGGACATCGACGCGCTGGGCGAGGCGCCGAGTACCGAGCGCGGTCGGTCGTCACGCCACCGGACGCGCTGACGCCAGCTCGAGGGTGCCAGAAACGATACCGCCGGAGAAACTTGAGCCCGTCTCGCGTGTCCTCTCGGCTCTCTCCGCTTGATTCCTATGTCCCGTTCGTTCGTACTCCTCCTCGGGCTGGCGCTCAGTGCGTGTGCATCCACACGGTCCGAAGCGCCCACTCGTCTCGCTGAGGGCACATGGACCGGTACCCTCACGCCGATGAATCATCCCGATCAGAACACACCGATGCGCTACCGCGTGGCGTATCTGGAGGAGGATCTGTCCATCGAGATGGATTGGCCCGGAGGAGATGCTCTTCCAGCACGTGACGCAGAGCTTCAGGAGGGCATGTTGACGTTCGGGCTCATAGAGCCTGAAGGCAACGCCTCGCTCCAGTGCAATCTGGCCCGCCAGCCCGACGGCAGCTTCGACGGTCGCTGTGCCGATGCTGAGGGCAAGTGGGCCCGCTTCACGATGCTGCCGCCTGTAGAGTAAGCGGCTACCGTACCACCGTCACGGCTCGCGTAGCCACCCGCTGACCGGGAGCATCGATGACCGTGAGAGGACCCGGCCCGAGCTGACGATTTCGGGCGGGCGCAGCGCGAGGGGGAGTAGACCGGGCCAACGAGATGAGCGATACGGCATTCGTCCATCGCCGGATGAGGGGAGGGGAGCCGATCCGCTGCCTCCGGGTATGTTGGCCCGCATCTCTTCCCGACTCTGCATGACCCTCACCTTCTGGGGCGCTGCCCGCACCGTCACCGGTTCCCTTCACTTCCTCGAGCTGGCGGATGGCACTCGCTTGTTTCTCGATTGCGGCCTCTACCAGGGCCGCCGCAGTGAGGCCAAGGAGATCAACAAGAGCTTCCCCTGCGACCCCACAACCGTGGATGCCGTGCTGCTCTCGCACGCGCACATCGACCATGCGGGACTGCTGCCGAAGCTCTACCGCGACGGCTTCAGAGGCACGGTCTACGCTACGCACGCCACGCGCGACCTGTGCGCGATCATGCTCCGTGACAGCGCCCACATCCAGCAGAAGGACGCCGACTTCTACAACCGGAAGATCCGCAAGAAGGGCCAGCCGGAGGTCGAGCCCCTTTATGACATGGAGGACGCCGAAGGGGTAATGAACCTCTTCCACGGCGTGCCTTACGACAAGTCATTCACCGTGCCAGGTGGCGTGGAGGTGGTCTACCGGGATGCCGGGCACATCCTCGGCTCCGCGTCAATGACGCTCGACATCGAGGAGGGCGGTGAGATGAAGCGCCTCGGATTCACCGGCGATCTCGGCAATCCCGGACGCCCCATTCTTCGCGACCCGACGCCGCTTCCGCCGGTGGACTGGCTCATCTCGGAGAGCACCTACGGTGGCAAGGAGCACGAGCCGGTCGACAAGGCCAAGGAACGCCTCGCAGCCATCGTCACGGAGACTGCCAAGCGTGGCGGGCGGGTGGTCATTCCGGCCTTCGCGGTGGGGCGGACGCAGGAGATCGTTCACAACCTAGACCAGCTCTGGAATGAGAACCGCATCCCCCACATCCCGGTGTTCGTCGATAGCCCGCTGGCGGTCAACGCAACCGCTGTCTTCCAGACGCACCCGGAGTGCTACGACGCCGAGCTGCTGGAGTACATGCTCACCGACAGCAATCCGTTCGGGTTCGAGCGGCTGGAGTACGTCCGCGAGGCGAGCCGGTCGAAGGAGCTGAATGGGATGACGATGCCGTTCGTGGTGATCTCGGCGTCGGGTATGGCCGAGGCGGGTCGCATCCTGCACCACCTCCGCAACACCGTTGAGGACTCCAAGCACACCGTGCTGATCGTGGGCTACCAGGCCGAGCACACGCTGGGCCGCCGCATCGTGGAGCGCCGCGACACCATCAAGATCTTCGGCCAGCCCTACCGGCTCAATGCCAACGTGGAGGTGATGAACACCTTCTCTGCCCACGCCGACGAGCCCGGCCTCGTGGAC
This sequence comes from Bacteroidota bacterium, assembly GCA_039815415.1. Lineage (GTDB taxonomy): Bacteria > Bacteroidota > Rhodothermia > Rhodothermales > Rubricoccaceae > JBCBZH01. Next base: position 13,015 of record JBCBZH010000059.1, on the reverse strand, counting down.
TTCATTCGCCAGCTCGACCAAGACCGCCTCCAGGAGGTGTTCCTCGTCCACGGTGACCTCGACCGTCAGGAGAAGCTCACGGACGCGCTGGCGGAGGCGGGCGTTACTGGCGTGCGCTCGCCATCTCGAGGGGAGGTCGTGGAGCTGTGAAGAGACTCGGGTGTCAATGGGTCGGGTGTCTGAGCCTTCTTGTCTGGGCGCTTCCAGTGCTCGGGCAGGGCTCGGTGCTCGTGATCGGCGGCGGCTCGCCACCCAGCGACGCGGCGCAGTGGATGGCCGACCGCGCCAGCCGCATCCTCGTGCTGGACTACACCAACGACGCCGACACACCCTGGCCCAACCGGTTCCGTGACGCCGGAGCCGAGGCCAACTACCTCGTCGTTTCGGCTACCGACGCCCAGCGCACCGAGCTGGCGGATCTGGTTCGGACCTACGATGGCGTCTTTCTTCCGGGTGGCGATCAGAACCGGTACGTGACGCAGTGGACCGGCACGGTCGTGGCCGGGGCCATCCGGGATGTGTTCGAGGCGGGAGGCGTGATCGGTGGGACGAGCGCCGGAGCGATGGTGCTCGGGAGCGTGGTCTACGATGCGCGGACCGGCGGCGTGTCAGCAGGCGCGGCGCTCCGTGATCCTTCTAGCCTGGACGTGGCGCTGTCGTCTGGCTTTCTGTCGGTCGTCCCGGATGCGGTCATCGACACGCACCTGTCCGAGCGGGGGCGATGGGTGCGCGTGCTCGCCTTCGTAGCCCGCGCCATTCAAGACGGCTTCGAGGGTGTCGATGGCATCGGCGTGGACGATGGCACCGCGCTCGCCATCTCGCCGGATGGTACAGCGGAGGTGATCGGGAACGGCGTCGTTGCGTTCGTGCGCCCGTCCGAGGATACAGCCGTTCAGGTCGCCAGCGGGATGCCGCTGGGGCTCGGCCCAGTCCAGTTCGTGCAGATCGCGACGGGGCAGCGCGTGGACCTCGAGACGCTGGACCGCCTCGGAGATGCGGGCGATCCATACGCCGCGAGCGAGCTGGCGCTTCCGGGTGGAGCCGTGGTGGTAGGAGACGCCAGCTCGTCGGTGCATGCGTTTGTGTCCCAGGTGCCGTCCGATCCGGTTGTGGTCCTCACTGGGGCGTCCACATCTCAGGCGTCCGGCCTCATCGCTCAGATTGAGGCCGAAGGACGCAGAACATCGGTGTGGAACGCAGCTGAGGTCTCTGCCAGCACCCTTGTCAGCGCGAACGGGCTGGCGCTGGTAGGCCTCGACCGTCTTGCCACGACGCGCCTGCTGTCTGATGCAGCGATTCGGAGCGCGATGCAGTCGGCTGTGATGTCTGGAACACCTCTCCTGGCGGCAGACACAACGGCCCGGCTTCTCGGTGTGAATCGGTTGATCGGCCTGTCGGACTCCGATGGCAGCTACCGGGGGCGTCTGGAGCTTGAGTCCGGTCTCGGTGTTCTCGGGGGCATCGTTCTCCTGGAGGAGACCTATGGCGCCGACCGCGACGTCTGGGAGAATGAGTCGGCGGGGTGGATGTGGAGCGTGATGCAGTCTGGCGCAGGCCTTGGGCTGATGGTTCCCCAGGGGGCATCGCTTCGGCTTCAGGACAACCATGTGGTCGCCTCTGGAACGGCGCCCGTCATCATCCTCGACGTGCGCGAGACTCCGTCGGTGGGGTTTCCGCCGGTGCGTCAGAACGCCGAGCTGGTGAATGCCGTAGTGCACGTGATGGCCCCGGGCGATTCTGTCGCGCTGGCGCGGGAGACCTCTCAGGTTCCCAATCCGTCCGAGCGTGGATCGCTTCGGGTGCGGCCCAATCCGGCGCAGGACCGAGCCGTCCTCGACATGATGCTGCAGCACGCCCAACCGCTCCACATCGTCGTGCTGGATTCACTGGGGCGAGATGTGCAGGTCGTTCACAGCGGCATCCTGGACGCCGGGACGCACCAGCTCGAGGTTCCGGTTGGTGCGCTTCCAGCAGGGCTCTACAGTCTGTGGAGTCCGAGCTGGGGGCACGCCGAGCGGTTCACGGTGGTCCGGTGAGCCTTGTCGCCAGCTCGAGGAGACCGAAGCGATGACACGTGAACGTGCTCTGGCGATGCTCACTCTGGCGGTTCCAACAGGGCCAGGCACGTGGCTGGATCTCGGTGCAGGCGACGGCCTGTTCACGCGAGCCCTCGCGCGTCGTCTTGGAGAAGGCGGCATGGTGATCGCCATTGACCAGAAGGCGCGGGCGCTCCGGGGAATTCCCACGTCCGATGGCGGCTCGATCCGCACAGCGGTCGGCGACATCCGCCAACTCGATCTGATGTCTGAGGTGCCTGAGGCGCTGGACGGCGCGCTGTGCGCCAACGTGCTCCACTTCATCCCCGACCCCAAAGCGGTTCTCCTCGAGCTGGCGAACCGTCTGGTACCGGGTGGGCGCGTGGTGCTCATCGAATACAACCGAGAGCAGGGCAGCCGCTGGGTGCCGTACCCCATTCCGCGTCGCCAGCTCGAGGGGCTGTTCAGGGGATCAGGGCTCGAGGCGCCCGAGGTGGTCGGAACACACGCCTCGCGGTTCGGGGGCGAGCTGTACGTGGCAGTGGGGCGGGCCGCCTTCAGAAGATGAGGTCACTTACGTCTTGAGACGCCGGGAGACCTGTGCAGCGCGTTCGGCGTCGGAGGGGTCTGCATCTAGAGCGTCGAGGTCGAGGCGAGCGTGCAGGGGTGCGGGTTGGATCTCTGCATCCGGCAATCCATCCTGGACGGCATCCCATTCCTGACTGGTGACGATGGCTTCGAGGTTCTGAAGACGCTGCTGGACCGCTTCCAGCACCTTCTGCTGCTCGGAAACCGTCTCCTCTAGCTCGCTGGTCGCTAGGCCGATCTCAGCATCCTGCCTCTTGGCGGCAAACCAGATTCCAAACCCAGCGAAGCCCAGCCCAGAAAGCGTGCAGGCGACGACGATAATCTGAAGCCAGATAGGCATAAGGGAATTCCGTGATGAGTCTGGAGTAAGCGCATTCAGACGGCCCTACGGTCGAGGCGATTCTCTGGTTACGTCTCGCTGAAACCTACCCTGGTGTTCTGAAGAGCTCCGCGCAGCCAGGCCTCGGCTGAGGCATCGCGAGCTGGCGGATCAGTGGCCGATGTACCAGTCGTAGCCGCGCTCGGCCCAGTAGTCTTCGGGGCGCGTGTCCATGAACTGGACGGTGCCGATTCGCTTGATGTGCTTCACGCCGTACTTCAGCGGCGTCACGAGGCGCAGCGGGGCGCCGTGCCACCGTTGCAGCGGCTCGCCCTGCATCTCATAGGCAAGCAGCGTCTGCGCATGCATCATCGAGTCCATATCCATCCCGACCGTGTACTCGCCGTCCGGCGTCGCCAGCCCGACGTACTCGCGTTGCGAGGCCTCGGGGTACATCGCCGCGACATCTGAGAACCGAGCGCCGCCCCAGTGAACGATCTGGCTCCAGCCCTCGATGCACTTCAGCTCGGTCGTCATCTCCACCTTCGGGAGTGCGCGGATCGCATCCATGTCCATCCGGCCGATCTCCTGACCTGTGTGGTTGAGGATCTGCATCGACCACGCATCCAGGTCGATTTCCTCACGGAGGCCGTGGCGTCCGTTTGCGCGGGGCATCCCCGAGGCCGAGATCGGGAAGGTGGGAGCCATCGCGCCCGGTCGGTAGAGGCCGCGCCAGACCTTTTCCGCCACCTCGTGGTTGGTGCGAAGCAGCGCTGGGATACGGTCCACCTTGGGCTGCATGTCAATCCATTTCCAGCCGACCACGCCTGCCAGCGCGGCGGCTCCGCCAACGAGGAACGAGCGGCGCGACTTGGTCTTGAACTCGTCCTCCGAGATGGTCGGCGCGGTCATCGCCTGGGCACGAAGCCGCTCGGCGCGCTCGGCGTCCGTTTCGGGCTGGCGTTTGTCTTTTCCGTCGCTCATGAGTCCGTGGTGTCCGTGTTGGCGGTAGCCTCCTCGGCAGGGAGCCGCTCGTAGCCCATCACCATGCTCCAGAAGTTGCTCCACCCTGCCCGTGCCACCTGGGCGATGTGGACCACGAAGAACAGAACGTAGAGAACGGTCAGAATGAAGTGGATGGTTCGGGCACTCTGGTAGCCTCCAAAGAGCGTCGTCAGGAGCGCGAGCTGGGTGGGCTTGTAGATCGCCAGCCCAGTCAGCACCGAGCCGATTCCCATCACGATGACGCCGGTGTAGCTGATCTTCTGGGCGGCGTTGTAGCGGCCCTGCGGCGGGGCCTCCTTACGGAGGCGGAGATCGTGGAGGACCACCTGAAACGACTCCTTCCAGTCCCGGCGGTCTGGGACGAGGTGGCGCCACTCCCCACTGATGGCGGTGTAGAGGATGTAGAACACCCCGTTCAGCGTGAACAGCACGCCGAAGAAGTAGTGGTACGCCATCCCCTTGGCGAGCTGGCGTGTCAGGCCAAGGGCCTCGTAGAACGCATCGGGGAAGAACGCCACCAGGGTCCAGCTGCCCCAGCCGATGCGGTAGGGGTCATAGGCCCAGTAGATCAGCAGGCCGCTCCAGATCATCACGGTCAGGAGCGGAAAGTTGATCCAGTGCATCCACCGCACTGCGCGGGGGTGTTTCTGGATGGCGCGGCCGCGACCGTCGTCTGTTTCAGATGTGGACACGCCAGAGCATACAGCGCAGGCTCCAGGATTTCAATCCGGAGACTCGGATCTGAAGAGCGCAGGGCGTTCAGTCCGTCATGCAGTCGGTGCTCGGCTCAACTGCGCCGACCTCGATCGTGATCTCATCGGGAGGGGAGCTCGCGGCCGCGGCGGCCAACACCGTAGACATCTTGATCTCAATGAGCTTCAAGCACTCGCTGACGGCTGCGTTGGGGTTGTCCTCGGGATCGGAGCCTGTCAGTTCACCGTCGCAGACGGGGTCCTCGGTACCGCAGCCGCCTCCGCCCCCACTGCCGTCCACTAGGCTCACACCCGACAGGGTGATTGGGATGTATTGGGTTCGGCCGGGGCGGCGGGTATGCGCGGTTCCGATCACCGCCGACCTCGCGTACAAGACCTTCACCTTGCCGATGCGCAGCGTGTATCGAAGGCTGGAGCCTCGGCGCTGGGCGTCGACGGTGGGTGCAAGGGCCATGCTCATCAGCAGGGCGAGGAGCACGAGGAGGGATTGGTGGGATGTACGCATGGGGACGTGGCGTAGAGGGCAGGGGCTACTCGTGCATGTGCACGACGCACCGTCAAGGGCTCATGCCCAGCCGACGCCAGCTCGACATTGCGCCCGTCGAGCTGGCTCGGGAGGCTCGGATCAGTCCTGGCGCAGGCTCCTAGTCCTCCTTGGGCTTGCAGTCGTTCTGTTTTTGTTTCGCCGTGTAGTTGAGCGTGACTTCCTCGGTTAGAACTCCGGAGGCCGCGTCCTCAAGGGCGCCATTAATCACGACGTCACTCACCCTAAAGCAGGACACGTTCGAGGACGTACCGGACGGCCGGTAGAAGATGCTGCCGTTGCAGGTATCTCCTTCTTCGAAACCACAGCTGTCACCTTTGGACCCGTTGTTCAGAAGAGTCACGTCAGATAGCGTGATGGGAACAGGGCGTGACAGGTTCGACCGTGGGGTGAGCGCCGACCCGGCAATCTCGGCGGTCGCGGCAAACAGAAGCTCAAGGCCGCCAAGGTCGAGGGTGTATGTAGGGACGGTGTTCCGACGTTGAGCGTCGGCGGGGGGCGCGAGGACGGTGGTCGCGCCTACAAGGACGATGAACGTCAGCGCGCGTGCGAGTCGAGGAGAGGTCGTCATGGGCCTCAGAGGAGTAGTTGGAACTACCCCTCTATGTGCAGGCCCTGTGTTCGAGGGCTCACGGGGCGCCAGCTCGAGGAGCACTGAACAGATCTCGAGCTGGCGGAGCGCTAGGGCCGGTTCCGACCCTGACGCTTGGGGTGGAACTGGTTGATCTCGCGAATCCTCTGGTTCATCTCTTTGCCGCGCCGCTTCTCGAGTTGGCGACCGGCGTCTTCTAGTCGGGCTTCGAGGTACTCCGTCTCTTTTCGCAGCTTGAGGTAGCTCGCATACCGCGCCGCATCGAACGTCCCGGCGTCGACGGCAGCGCGGACTGCACAGCCTGGCTCCTGGATGTGGGCGCAGTCGCGGAACCGGCAGTTCTGAGCGAGGGCCTCGAGGTCGGAGAAGCCAGCCGCGAGCCCGCCCCCAGCGTCCCAGAGTTGCATCTCACGCATCCCGGGCGTGTCGATGAGAAGGCCTCCGCTGGGAAGAAGCACCAGCTCGCGGTGGGTGGTGGTGTGCCGGCCCCGGCTGTCGTCCTCTCGGACACCGCTCGTCTTCATCCGCTCGTGGCCGAGGAGCCGGTTGACAATCGTTGACTTTCCAACACCCGAGGACCCGACCAGGGCCACGGTTTTCCCAGTCGTGAGGTAGGTCGCGAGGGCATCGAGCCCTTCGCCAGCGCGTGCAGCCAGTACGTGGACATCCACGCCCGGCGCGGCGAACTCTGCTGCCACACGGCGGCCCTCCACGTCGTCGCAGACATCGGCCTTGTTGAGCAACAGCACGGGTGTGGAACCGCTCGACCACGCCTGGCTCACATAGCGCTCGATGCGGCGCAGGTTGAAGTCGCCGTCCAGTCCGGCGGCGATGAACACGGTGTCGAGGTTGGCCGCGACGACTTGCTCGCGGGTGGTCTCGCCGGGCACCTTGCGAGAGAAGGCGCTCTGGCGAGGGAGAATGGCTTGAACAACCGCCACGTCGCCGGTGCCCTCAACGGCCACCCAGTCGCCTACAGCGGGGCGGTCGGCGTGAGGGTCCGCGAGGATGCGGCCGCGAAGGACAGCGGGCTGGTCGCCGTCTGCGCCGTGGACGAGGAAGCGCGTGCGCGCCTGGTGAACGACGCGTGCCGGGCGTGTGTCGGGAAGAGAAAGGGCGTCGAAGTGCGACGCAAAGTGGGCGTTCCAGCCCCATTCGGAGAGAGTCATCACGAGATCCTGAGTGCAGACATGCCAAACCCCTCGTGCCACGTTCAGCACGAGGGCAAAACGGTGTCGGGGTGGTTTGCACAGCGCTTCGAGCTGGCGAAACGACCCTCGAGTCAGGCAGTCATAGGCTGGGGCACAATCAGGAATGGCCGCTCTGCATCGCGGCCTGGAACAGGATACGCTACCGGACTTTCGCATGGAGTATCAGACCTGATTCGAGTGCTGCCTTCAGAGCGTGGGTTGCATCGAGGTGTTCTCGGTCTACCTTGCGGCTCGCTCTTTCCACACCGCCTCAGGTCCCCGGCGTCGTCCGGGGTGAAAAGGGAATCCGGTCCTCATGCCGGAGCTGTACCCGCAACTGTAGGCGGCCCGCCATCGGCGGCGATGCTCGCGATCACTTCCCGCACCGCGGGAGGGAAGGTCGGGGCGGAGCCGATGCACGCCAGCTCGAGTGGTCCTTGAGACCGAGCGCTGGCCGGGCCGCGAGCCAGGAGACCTGCCTGACGCGACGCTTTCCACCGCCTCCGGGATAGAGGCGCGGTGTGCAGGTGCCCGCCCCCTCGCGGTCGCGCCCGAACCCCGTGTCTGCTTGAGGCATGGGGTTTTCTCATGCGCGTCCGCGCTCTCCCTGTTCTTGTCCTCATCGGGCTGGCGACGTCCGCCAGCGCCCAGACGGCGTCCGATACGCTCGGCGCCGTCACCGTGACCGCCGCGCGTGTGGCCGTGACGACCGTGGAGGCACCTGCTCGCGTGACCGTGCTGGACCGAGACGCGATGGACGCGGTAGGAGCGTCCACTGTCGCCGATGTCCTCGAGGCCCGATCTGCGGTGTTCCTGAAGCGATACGGCTCCGGCGGGCTGGCGAGCCTCGGCCTGCGCGGCACCGGCGCGGCGCAGACGCTGGTGCTGCTCGACGGCCACCGCATCGCGGATCCTCAGCTCGGCCAGCTCGACGTGTCGCTGCTGCCGGTCGGGCTGGTGGAGACGGTCGAGGTGGCACATGGCCCCGGCTCGGCGCTGCACGGCACCGACGGCATCGGCGGCGTGATCCAGCTCCGCACACCCTTCGCCAGCGCGACGCAGGCACGGCTGGATCTGCGTTCCGGTGCGTGGGGCGAGCGCAGCGGCGGGGGGATGCTCTCGGGTCGAGCGGGCGACTTTGGGGTGGTCGTGGCCCTGGACCGCGACCTCGCAGATGGCGACTACCTCTACACGGACTCCACGCGCTTCGACCCGGACACGCAGACGTTTGGCGTCACCGGCCCGAGGCAGAACGCAGATGTCCGGCGCGATGCGCTCTTCGCCCGCGTGTCTCGAGCTGACGAGCGTCACGAGGGATCGGTTGGCGTGTGGGCGTCTGACGCCGAGCGTGGCCTGTTCGCCTTCTCCGGCCCGGCGGTGGCGCGCCAGCGCGACCAGGCGATCCGACTCTGGACCGATCACGCCATTCGGTTTGGGACGACCACGCTGCAGCTCGGCGGGCTGGCGCAGCGGTCCTCGCTCCGATACACGAACCCGTCGATTGCGGTGGATGACACGGGCGAGACGACGGGCGTGGCCGGCCGTCTCCAGCTCGACCGTGTCTGGGCCGTCTCTGAAGGCGCGTGGCGGCTGTCGGGTGGCGCCGAGGCTCGCACGGCCCGCGCTGAGCACCCGAGCCTGAGCGAGACGGCGCGTGAAACCGCCAGCTCATTATTCGCCAGCGCGGTTCTGGACCACAGGCGCGTGATCGTCTACCCAGCGCTGCGTTTCGACCGCGTCGCTACGCCCATCGACACCGCAGAGGTGCTCACCGCGCTCAGTCCCCAACTCGGTCTCAACGTGCAGCCGACACACTGGAACGGACTCCGCCTCAAGGCCAGCGCGGGCCGCGCCTTCCGCGCGCCGACGTTCAACGACCGCTTCTGGCAGCCCGGCGGCGATCCCAGCCTTCGCCCCGAGCGCGGCTGGACCGCCGACATGGGCGCCATCCTATCCGCTCGAGCTGGCGCCCTGACCCTTTCTGCCGAGGCCACCGCCTTCGCCAGCGCATTGCAGGACCAGATCGTCTGGCGCCCCGGTCGCTTCCCCGATGGCTTCTACTGGGCGCCGCAAAACATCGGTCAGACCCGCACGCGTGGCCTGGAAGCGTCTGCCACACTCCGCCTCGGCCGCGCGACCCGCTTCGCGGAGATCGGCGGGCTGGCGACGGCGACCGATGCTCGCGACCGGACGGACCCCGACGCGTCGTCGTTCGACCAGCCGCTGCTGTACGTCCCGGAGCGCCTCGGACGCACCTGGGCCGCTGCGGGCTGGCGCGGGCTCCGCCTCGACCTCGGTGCCCAGCACACGGGCCGCCGCTGGACCTCTTCCGACGGCTCCGACTCGCTCCCGCCCGTGACCGTGCTCGACGCTGGGCTGGCGGGCACCCTTTCGCTTCCGGGCATCGCGGCCACCCTCACCGTGCGCGCCGAAAACCTTCTGGACGCACGCTACGCCATCGTCCGTCAGTATCCCATGCCGCCGCGCCACCTGCGCGTCCGCCTCACCCTTACCACCCGATAATGATTCGTTCTCTACTCCTCCTCGCCGCCATCGCATTGGCGATTCCCGCCAGCTCGCAGACGTTCGTCGTCAACCAGGGCAACTTCTCCGATGGCAACGGCTCGGTGACCGTGGTGCCCTCCGACCTGATGGACTCCGCGACCCAGCTCTACGAGGGGCAACTCGGGTCCATTCTCCAGAGCGCGACGCAGGTCGGGGACAAGCTCTACCTGCTCTCCAACTCAGCCAACCGGATCGACGTGGTCGACGTGCCGACGCAGGCGCGTGTCGGGCAAATCGGAGGCGACAGCCCCAGCCCGTTCAGCAGCCCACGCTACATGGAAGTCGCCTCTTCGGACGGCGTCTATGTGAGCAACCAGGTCTACTTCGGCGGCAATCCATCGTACGTGCTTCCGCTCACGCTCTCTGGAAACGGGGGCACCGTTGGCGATGCCATCCCGGTGGACGGGCTGCCCGAGGGCATGGCGCTTCTCGGGGATAGCCTCTACGTCGCGCTCGGCACGTTCGGGCCGGGGAGCGGCGTCGATTCGCTCGCCGTCATCGACGCGCGGCAGAACGAGCTGGCGGGCTACATCGACATCGACTGCTACGCACGGTTCATCGTTTCCGATCAGCAGTTCAATGTCGTCGCCTTCTGTGAAGACACCGACGAGCTGGTGGTGATCGACCAAGAGACTCGTAGTGTCAAGCAGCGGCTCGCCTTCGGGGAAGAGATCGGAGACCCCTCGGGGGTCGGGCGGAGCCTGGCACCGGGGCGCATCAATATTGCCGTCCGTAGCGCGACGCCGAGTGCGTCCTCATACCTCGTCATCACAGCATCGGGAGTCGCAGAGGTCAGCGGCGACACGCAGGAGGGCGCGTATGCCATCGAGCGGACGGTCGCCATTTCTGATGCGGACACGACTCCCATCTCAGCCGTAGGATCAGGGGGAGGCGGTCCCTACCTGTACCTCGGACGCCCCGATCCTGCGAACCCCTTCACTGCAGACGGCACGATCACCGTTCACGACTACAACGACGGCTCAATCCTCGCCACCTATCCGGCGGGCATCTACCCGGTCCACATTCCGCTGGATGAGACCTTTGGCACCGCCGCCGAGCAGGGGGCCGCTGCCCGTGCGCTAAACCTCGAGCTGGCGGGTCCCAACCCCGCACGAGGCGCTAGCGCGCTGGCGTTCACCCTCCGCCAGCCCGAGGACGCCCGCGTGACCGTCCACGACTTGCTGGGCCGGACCGTCGCCACCGTGGCCGACCGTGGGTTCTCCGCAGGCGACCAGCGCGTCGAGCTGGACGTGTCCGGCCTCGCGCCGGGCCCGTATCGTGTTCGTTTGGCCGTCGGTGACCGCATAGCGAGCCTGCCGCTGACCGTCGTTCGGTGACGCCATGCGTAGCGACACCATGCATGGTGTCGCTACCGAGCGATGTGCCTGGATTCAAAATGACCATCGACCGCTGTTACTGCTTCGACAAGACCTTCGCCGAGCTGGCGGAGGTCGCTGATCAGACTGGGGCCGAGACGGTCTCGGAGCTTCAAGCGCACGTCACCTTCGGCCAGAAGTGCCAGCTCTGCCACCCCTACACCCGCCGGATGCTGCGGACGGGCGAGACCGTCTTCCACGAGATCGTGACCGAAGAGGATGAACCGGAGACGCAACGCGACGAGCTGGCGAGGAAAGGCCAAGAGGCATCGCCAGCTCGATGACAGGTGTCACTGTTCCGCCAATCACGAGTCGCGCCATATGACACGTACCTGACGCGAAGACCCACCAACGCCGTCATTCCTGCGAAAGCAGGAGCCGAAGGCCGGTCTTTTACCAATCCACGTTATAGCGGAGTGCTTGTCCGTGGATCCCTGCTTTCGCAGGGATGACGGCAAGGGGCCTGTCCCGGACCCCGATCCGGGGAAGGGCATCAGCGCCGACGTTCGCTCTGCACCACCAGCTGCCAGGGCATGAGGGGTTGGCGTTGAGATCCTTCGACTCGCTTCACTCGCTCAGGAGGACAGTCGAGGAGGTGGGGGCCTCGCGCTGGCGAGATGTTAGAAACGTGAGAGGACTTGGCGCACGGGCGCGGGGGATTCTGAGGGACACACTCGCTTTCCCCGACTCTCATGCGATTCACCCTTCTCACCCTTGCGGCCGCTGTGGCCTTTGCCGGCTGTGACCCCTCCGACCCCATCCCGACCGATACCCAGCGCTTCCGCGTCGAGATCGAAAACGTGGCAACCGGCTTTGGCGTCGTCAAGAGCGGCGTCTTCAACACGCCCGTCGGCGCTGCCGCACCCGCTCCCATCTTCCCCGGCGAGGCCTATGAATTCTCGTTCACCGCAGGCCCCGTCGTGACGCCCGGCAGCGGTATGAACCTGTCGTTCGCCACCATGTTCATCCAGTCCAACGACCTCTTCTACACCTTCCCTGCCGACGGGCTGGCGCTGTACGATGCCAGCGGCAACGCCCGCACGGGCGATGTGACCTCCGAGGTGCTGCTCTACGATGCAGGCACCGAGGTCAACGAGGCACCTGGCGAAGGCCCGAACCAGGCACCGCGCCAGGCTGGGCCCAACACCGGCACCGATGAGAACGGCGTCCTCGGCCGCATCCCCGACGGTACGCCTGATCGCGCCGGGTTCACGTACCCCAACGCCGCCGACGTGATCCAGGTGACGCTCTCGCACGATGGCGACACCGAGTTCACGGTCCGCATCGAGAACGTCTCCACGCCGTCGACGCTCGCCACCTCCACCGGCACCGTGGCCGTTCCGCTCTCGCCGGGTGGCTGGGCCGTCCACACCGACGCGGTCGACTTCTTCACCAGCGGTGAGGCGGCTCCCGAGTGGGTCGAGGAGATCGCCGAGGACGGCAACCCGGCACCGTTCGCCAGCACGTTCGAGCCGCTGACCGGCATCACCGTTCCGCTCTCACCGGGTGCTGCCGTGGTTCACAACCGCTCTGTGCAGTTCTTCGAGAGTGGCACCGCCGCCAGCGCAGGGATCGAAGACATCGCTGAGGACGGCAGCCCGTCCGTGCTCGTCGCAGACCTGACGGGTGTCGACGGCGTCCGCAGCGCCAGCGCGTTCAACACGCCGACCGGCGCCAGCGCACCGGCGCCCATCGGTCCGGGCGGCAGCTATGCCTTCGAGGTCGACGCCGAGCTCGGCGACCGCCTGTCGTTCGCCACCATGTTCATCCAGTCCAACGACCTCTTCTACACGTTCGAGGGCGACGGGCTGGCGCTCTTCGACCGCTCCGGTCGGCCCATCTCTGGCGACATGACCGGCGAGGTCCTGCTCTACGATGCAGGCACGGAGGTCAATCAAGAGCCCGGCGTGGGACTCGACCAGGCGATCCGCCAGGCTGGGCCGGACACCGGTGCCGACGAGAACGGCGTCCTGGGTCGGATTACGGACGGCGCTGCAGGCCGAGGTGGGTTCACCTACCCGAATGTGGCGGATGTCATCCGGATCACGGTGACCCCGGTCTCTGGGTAATCCCTCCGGGTTCCTGTG
>JBCBZH010000016.1:0-31840 GCA_039815415.1 Bacteroidota bacterium | reverse complement strand
GGCCTCGCCGAGGCGTCTCCACGCCGAGCGGTGACACGCCTCCGCCAGCTCGTAGGGGACGCTGACGTGTCGAATCCCAACGTCGCCTTCTCCCACCCGCCAGCTCGAGGCACAGATGCGCCATCGTTGAAACGAAGGCCCTCGCCAGCTCGAGCTGGCGAGGCTTCCCGGAGAAGCCAAGCTGCGGATTTAGGAGGGCCCTTGTGTCTTGATCAGGGCGCGTTCACGGCCTCTATTCCACCAGCCCGTTTCCTCTGGCACACCACTCTATGACCATTAATCCTTGAAAAGGCCGTACCTATCTACGCCAGCCTCCCATCTGCCCCAGAGTCCATGAGCACGCCCCTGTACCGCGTCAACGCCCCCACCGTCGCGAGCAAAATCATCGATGGCGAGGCCGTCCTGATTCACTTTACCTCCGGCCACTACTACAGCACCGACCAGACAGGAGCCGCCATCGTCGACCTGCTGGACGGGCGCTCCGTGGCAGACGTCACGGACGCCCTCGACGCTGCGTACACCGGCGAGGGCATCGACCAGGCTGTGTCCACGTTCATCGACCAGCTCGTGACCGAGGGCCTCGTGGTAGAGGCCGATGCGCCGTCCGCCAGCCCGATGCCGGACCTCGGTACGCAGGGTGACTTCGTAGCCCCGGAGTTGCACCGCTACGCCGACCTCCAGGACCTCCTCGTGCTCGATCCGATTCACGACACGGATGAATCCGGCTGGCCGGTGGCCCAGCCAGACACCGATGCGTGACGCGCCCGCCGCCCCGATGCGCGACACCTCGGAGGCCACCAAAGGCGACATCTTTCTCCGCGACCTCAGCGCCGCGTTCGACCGGGCAGCGGACCAAGGCGTCCATGAGCGAATGGTCCGCATCGCGGGCCGCACCGTGCACTTTCGCATCGTCGGACGTGTTCTTCTCGAGCGCATGACGGCGGCGTTTGCGCACCTCAGCGTTCCCGACACCGACACACCCACGCTGACCGTTCGGATCTGGGACTCAGCCACGACAGGCGTACCCCCTCCGGCTCCCCCCTGGCCCAACGATGCGTTTCGGGAGCGAGGCGAGATCCGCCACAGCTACGGGTTCCAGGCTGCGTTTAACATGATGTCCGGCGTCCTGAGCATCCTGGACGGCGACGAGGCCACGCTCTGGATCCGCGACGTCAACGCGCTTCCTCTCTGGGAGTCCGCTGCCCCTCTTCGCACCCTGATGGGCTGGTGGGTCCCGACAGTCGGGGGCCAGATGGCGCACGGCGCAGCCGTTGGGACGAAACACGGCGGCGTGTTGCTCGCGGCTCAAGGTGGCTCGGGCAAGTCCACGACCGCCCTCTCCTGCCTGGACGCTGGAATGCTCTATGCGGGCGACGACTATGTGGTGATCACGGACGAAGACCCGCCTTCCGTGTACAGCCTGTACGCCTCGGCGAAACTGGTCCCCGAAAACCTTGAGGAGCGGCTTCCTCACCTTGCGGCACTCGCGCAGGCCTCTGGAATCGAAGCTCCCGGGCAGACCGCCTTCAGCAAGGTGGTGGTGATGCTTCACGAGCACTACGCCAGCCAGATGGTGGAGACGATGCCTCTCCGGGCCATCGTGGTGCCCCACATCGCCGACGACGGCCGCACAGCCCTCTCTCCGCTCTCCGCTCGCGACGTGCTCCAGGCGCTCGCGCCGACGACGGTCTTTCAGCTTCCCGGAGCGAATGCCGCATCTATCGAGCTTCTCTCCGACATCGTGACCCGCGTGCCGGGCTATTCGCTGGCTGTCGGGGCGACCCTGGAGACCAACGTGGAGGCCCTTGCCGACCTCATCGCCCGCGAAGCCCATGTCGGATAAGCCACTCGTCAGCGTCATCATCCCGGTCTACAACGGGGCCGACATGCTCCCGGCCGCGCTCGAGAGCGTGTTCGAACAGGACTACGCTCCTCTCGAGGTGGTCGTGGTAGACGATGGTTCCACCGATGGCAGCACCGAGGTGGCAGAGTCCTACGATGGCGTCCGCGTGATTCGCCAGCCCAACGCGGGTCCTTCGGCGGCACGCAACACAGGGCTAGCGAACACCACCGGACCACTCATCGCGTTTCTCGACGCCGATGACGTCTGGCCCCCAGGGCGGCTCACCCGCCTGGTGGACGTGCTGAACGCCCACCCCAGCTGTGGCGCCGCGCTCGGCCAGTTCGACACCGTGTCCGAAACCGACCTCCAGCCGCTTATGCCCGCTCAGTTCGGGTTCATCTTCGGCACCGCGCTACTCCGCCGCTCCACCTTCGAGACGGTTGGCCCCCTGGACCCGAGTCTCCGCTACAGCGAGGACATGGACTGGTTCATGCGCGTCCGCGAGGCGGGCATCGACATCATTCAAGTCCCGGAGGTGCTCTACCTCTATCGCCAGCACGACGCCAGCCTGACGGCCCAGCCCGACGCCGACGACTTCGGGATGGCGCTGGCCATCAAGCGCTCGCTCGACCGCCGCCGGGCCCAGGGCTCCACCGACCTTCCCGACCCTCCCACTGTCTCATGAGTGCTCCTCTCGTCAGTGTCATCATTCCCGTTTACAACGGCGAGCGCTTCATCGCCGAGGCGGTCGAGAGCGTGCTTGCACAGACCTACCCGCACGTCGAGCTGGTGGTGGTGGACGACGGCTCCACCGACGCCAGCGCGTCCATCGTGGAGCGCTACGAGGGCGTCCGCCTGATCCGCCAGGAAAACCAAGGCGACGGCGTGGCCCGAAACCGCGGGGTGGAGGAATCGACCGGCGAACTGCTGGCCTTCCTCGATGCCGACGACCGCTGGCGTCCTGAGAAGCTGACCCTCCAGGTCGCCTACATGGCCGATAACCCTGAGGCCGGGCACGTTCTGGGCCAGATGTGGTCCTTCCTCCACGAGGGCATGGAGCGTCCCAGTTGGGTCAATCCGGCGACTGTGGAAACGGCGATGCCGGGCGTGCTGCCAGGCACCCTCATGGCACGCCGCTCCTTCTTCGATCAGGTCGGTCCGTTTGACACCTCGTTCGAGACTGCCGCAGACTCGGACTGGCTCCTGCGCGCCCGCCAGCTCGCAGGTGCTCCCCACGTGATTCACGAGGTCGTTCTCGAGCGGCGCATCCACACCACCAACATTTCTGGCAAAGCCGCGAGCACCGTCGAGATCATGGACCTCGTCCATGCGTGGGCGCAGCGCAAGAAAGCCCAGGCCTCGTCATGACCCATCCTGCTGTTCACGTCATCATTCCGGTCTACAACGGAGAGCGCTTTCTCGGCGAGGCCATCGAGAGTGTCCTCCGCCAGACCTACGCCGGCCCCATCGAGCTGACGGTGGTGGACGACGGCTCCACCGACGCCAGCGCGACGGTCGCTGAGGGCTACGAAAGCGTCCGCGTGGTGCGCCAGGAGAACGCTGGGCAACCCGTGGCGCTCAATCGGGCCGTCGAGCTGTCGGAGGCGCCCCTCGTGGCCTTCCTCGACGCCGACGATGTGTGGGTGCCGGAGAAGCTGGAGTGGCAGGTGGCTGCGATGACCGACGATGTGGACGTGGTGGTGGGCCTCACCGAACAGTTTGCCCAGGAGGGCCTTCCCGACGCCGCCGCTCGATTCGAGGCGCTCCCGCCCGCTCACCGGGTGATGGAGGCCCGGCTCCCGAGTGCCGTTCTCATTCGCCGCGAGGGCTTTTATACCGCCGGGCCGTTTAGCATCGAGGCCGGCGTCGCCAACGTGGTCGAGTGGTACACGCGGGTTCAGGACTCGGGGCTGCGCGAGGCTGTGGTGCCCCACGTCGTCTACCGGCGCCGCATCCACGACGCCAACATTGGCATCCGCCAGAAGGAGCAGGCGCGAGAGGACTACCTCGCCATCGTGAAGGCCGCGCTCGACCGCCGCCGGGCCACCAGCTCGACCGGATGATCTCGCTGCTCCCCCTGCGACGCCTTGCAGCGCGCCTCTCGCACCCGCGGCGCGTCATCGCCGTTGCGGCTGTGGGAGCCGTCGCCCAGGCTGGATTGGTGGTACTGGTGCCGCTGGTGGTGCGGATGCTGTTCGCCGAGGTCCTGCCTCAGCGCGACGCCCTGGCGGTTGTCCTGTGGGGCGGCGTCATCCTGGCCCTGTATGCGAGCCAAACAGGCGTTGCGGTGTGGGATCGCCTGACCCTCCTCCGCCTGCTCCGGCACGACACGTCTGTGTTGCGCCTCGAGCTGGTGGACCGCCTCCACCGTCTGTCCCGCCGCCGCGTCCATGCCTCGGACCGTGGGTTCCTCCACAGTGTGCTCGTGCACGACTCGGAGCGTCTGTACTGGATGGTCCACACGGGGCTTGCACAGATGCTCCCGGCCTTGCTGAGCACCACCCTGCTGGTGCTGGTGCTGCTGGCCATCAGCCCGATGCTCTTCGCCGTGCTGGTGCTTCTGATGCTGCCCGCCAGCGTCGCGCTCCGCTTCTGGCTCCACAGGCGCCTCAAAGCCGACGTGGATGTCTTCCACACGGCGGTCGAGCGCTACCACCAGAGCTCACAGCGCGCCCTCGATGTTCTGGACCTGACCCACCTCCAGACGGCCACGACGGAAGAAGCCGCCCGCCAGCGCGATGAGATCGACAAGCACCGCGATGCCGGTGTGCGCATGGTGAGCACCAGTACCGTCTACACGTCCATCCAGCAAACGCTTCTGGCTGTGTCCGCAGTGCTGATCCTGGTCGTCGGCGGCGCCTTCATTGCGGAGGATGCCATCTCGACCGGTGATCTGATCGCGTTCTATGTGTCGGTGATGATGCTCCGGGTCTCGTTCAACGTGCTCGTCACGCGCTACCCGCACATCATTGAGGGGACGGCGGCGGCCCGCCGCCTGGATGCCTTCCTCGAAGACCCCGATACGCCGCCCTACACCGGCACAAAGATCCCACCAGACCGAGGCGCCATCGTCTTTGACAACGTTGCCTTCGGGTATGGGGAACCGCTGTTCGAGGGCGTCGAGCTGGCGATCGAGCCGGGCGAAACGGTGGCCATCACGGGCACCAATGGGAGCGGCAAGACGTCGCTTCTGTACCTTCTGCTCGGCTTCTACCGACCCTCCGAGGGTCAGCTCACGCTTGATGGCGTCCCCTACGACCAGCTGGACGTAGAGGCCATCCGGGACCGGATCGGAGTGGTGATGCAGGACGCGATGCTGTTCGCGGGCACCATCCGAGAGAACCTGACCTATGGACGTGCGGACGCCACCGATGCTGAGATCATCGACGCGGCAACGCTCGCGACAGCGCATGCCTTCATCTCGGAGATGCCCCTCGGATACGACACGCCGGTGGGCGAGGGCGGCGCGTTCCTCTCCGGCGGTCAGCGGCAACGCCTCGCGCTGGCGAGAGCGCTCCTGAGACAGCCTCGCATTCTCGTCCTCGACGAGCCGACCAACCATCTCGACCAAGCGACCGTCGCTGCGCTACTCCACCGCATTCGCGACCTCCCTGGACAGCCTGCCATCGTCCTCATCAGCCATGACCCGCACGTGATCGATCAGGCCGATTCGGTCTATCGCGTCAAGAACGGGCGCGTCCGAGCCCTCCATCTCGCATGAGTCGCTGGACTCCACTCATCGACGACTTCTGGCCCTCGCCAGATCATCAGCTCCTGCTCCGCGCCTCGCTCCTCGAGCACGACGCGGCGGATGAAGCCTGGTCTCAGTGGCTGGAGACGAACGACATTGAAGACGTCGACATGCCGACGTACTTCATCTTCCCGACGCTCTACCACAACCTGAGCCGGGTCGGGATCAAGAGCGCCATCGTGACCAAGCTGAGCGGCGTCTACCGGTTCACGTGGGCCAAGAACCTGGTCGCTCAGAAAAGCCTTGCTGAGGTCATCCGCATTCTGGATGCAGAGGGCATCGCGGCGGCGGCCCTCAAGGGAGCTGCGCTTCTCGACCAGCACTACCGCGACCCCGGAGCGCGGATGATGAACGACATTGACGTGCTCGTTCGGGATGCCGACGCGCTTCGGTCGCTCGAGTCCCTTCAGGCAGCGGGCTGGTCGCCCGACATGCCCGTTCCCAGTGCGGCGCATCTCGCGTTCACGCACGCGCAGGCCGTTACGCACCCGACCCTGGTGGAAGTGGACCTCCACTGGCGCCCGTTCCTCATCGATGCCCCGCTGGCGGCTGAAGAGGCCCTGTTCGAGCGCACGACGATGAACCCGACCCTCGGCACACGCGTGCCGGACGCGACGGACCTCTTGATGATGGTCTGCGTCCACGGTCGCAAGCCCGACCTGCATTCCACTTGCCGGTGGGTTGCCGACGCGGTCACTATTACCACCACCAGCTCGATCGACTGGTCTCGCCTCTCAGCCAACGCGCAGGAGATCGGCGTGCTGTTGCCTCTGCGCGACGCGCTGACGAAGGTCCATGAGCTGTTCCCGGAGACCGTTCCAGAGAACGCGCTGGCGGCGATGTGGATGATCCCGGCCACCGCTGAGATGGAACGTTGCTACCACCAGCTTCGGCACGAGTCGCGGGCGTACCGTCGCCTTCGGGATCTCGCGGTCACGCACTGGTGGCGCTACTCGCGCGGCAGCCGCTCGCGTGGACTGCGCCGGACGCCACACGGTGCGCTCCGGTACGGACTGGAGCACTACCGCCGCGTGTGGGACCTGGGCTCAATCCGCGAGGTCCCCGGATACGCACTGGCGGAACTGGGCCGCCATGTGAAACGGGTTGTCCGTGAAGGTGGACCGACGCGAGACGGACGCATCGAGCTGGCGGCACCCGAGGCTGGCTGAGGCTCAGCCCCGAAGGGCCGAGGACAGCAGTCCTGGCAGCTTGAGCGGACTTGGATTGGCCACCAGATCGGTCCACCGCTGCGCCGTGACGGCGCCGGTCTCGTTGGTGACGAACCACGGCGGCCGGGGCGCCGCATGGGTTTCGCCCAGAAGGAGTGACCGCGGGAACGGCGCGAAAGGACCCGTGCTCACGCTCTTCTGAGGGCGTGAGAACAGCAGCGCGTTGTGGACGATGCCCATGCCGCTCTGGATGTCGTCGCGGGTGTGGCCGGGGTACGCTCCCCAGGAGGCCTGTGGCAGCATGAAGCCCGTCCCCCACACGTTCACGTTCACCGACCCATAGCGGAGGCGCGCCAGCTCGTCCTCGAGGCGGTCGCCGAGCTGGCGGAGGGTGCGCGGGTGCGCGAGGATGTTGGCGCTGAGGGTGCCTCGGAGCCGATGATTGGCGAAGTCGACGGCGCGGCGGAGCCAGTCGGCAGGATCCTGGTCGTCTCCGCCGCCGGGCAGCGTGAGGACCGCCAGAGCATCACCGAAGAACTCGGTCTGGAAGGCGTACTCGCCTGTCTCCAGCGTCACGTCCACAAGCCGGTGGATGCCAATGTGCTCGGTCTCGGGGTAGGCGGCATCGACGGCCGCCATGCGCTCCTCCGAACCGGGGTAATAGGCCGTGCGCTCGGGAAGCTCGCGGAACACCTCGCGGATGGCCTCGAGGAAGGCCTCGCGCTGAGGCCAGTCTTCGGGAAGCACCAGAACCTGGCCCGAGATGCAGTTGAACCCTCCGTTGAAGGTCCGCATGGTCGCGACGTGCTCAGCCTGGAAGTCGAGGTCTGGTTCGCTCCAGTCGCCCGGCACCACGAGGATGGGCGAGACGCCGCCCAACTCGCTCGTCACCGGAATGTCAATTTCCGGCTCGTCGCGCTCCTTGCGTGCGGCTCCGTCGGGTCCCGTCCCGTACACGATGGCGTCGTGCGTGGCCTCGCTGCCGGTCACGTGGATCTCGTCGATGGCGTCGTGGCGTGTGAGATACACACCCACGTCCACGCCACCGTACGCAAAGCGCAGGTACCCGGCCTCGACGAACTCAGCGAACACCTCCTCGAACAGCGGCCCGAGGTAGCTATTGACCGGGTTCATCTTGAGGATGCAGACGCTGCCCTCGGCGTAGAGCTTGTAGAGCACATCGAGCGGCGCGATGGATGCGATGTTGCCCGCACCCAGCACCAGCCCGACGGCCCCCTCGGGGTCCTCCTCCCGGTAGAACGTCGCCATCGTGTCCGGGAGCATCTCCGGCGTCACGCCCGGCTCCATCCAGACATCGACGGTGAAGCCACTCGACAGGATCTGGTCGTAGCGCGTATCCGGGTAGACACGGACCACGGTCTGTCCACCCGGTCGCTGGCGCGCCTTGCCCTCCACCAGCTCGTGCAGCGTTCCGGCCTCCACATGGGCGAGGGTACGTCCGAGGGCATCGCAGTACATCATCACGCCCCACGGCCCCGGCAGCCACGCCTCACTCCGAAGCGGTGAGTCCAGCGGAAGCTCTTTAGCACGCGACACCGCCGTCGCCCAACGTTCGGCGACCTCTCCTACGCGCTGGTGAACGCCCCGGAGCATCTCGCGCTTGCTGGCCAGCGGCAGCCGGGCCCACTCGGTCTTGTGCGCATCGAGGTCCGCCAGCGCAGCGTCGAGCGTGGCGCGGTCGGTGTCGGGCGGGATCGGGGTGTGCTCCATCGGGCATGGTGGGAATCGGGCGCACGAGGTTAACGCCGTTCACAGGCGCAAAGTGCCGACGGGTTGCTGAGTCGCCCGCTCGAGGCACGGCGCTCAAGCGGGCGATGCTCATGGCTCGCTGCCTGCAGCCAACCGCCTCCGGTCGTACCCTCGGACGTGCCTGCGTCCCCCCTGCCCCGCCCCACCTCTCGAGCTGCTGTCCTGACGGTGACGGCCCTCGTGATGATGGCGTTCGCGGCCAACTCAATGCTCGCCCGGCTGGCGCTGCGGTTCACCGACATCGACGCGGCTACGTTCACGGCGGTGCGCATTGGCGCAGGCGCGCTCGTGCTGGCGGGCATCGTGGCGCTTCGGCGGGGCCGCCTGCTGGGAAGCTGGGCCTCGGCGGCAGCGCTGTTCGTGTACGCGGCTGCGTTCTCTTTCGCCTACCTCGCGCTGGCGACCGGCACTGGTGCACTGATCCTGTTCGGGGCGGTCCAGATCACAATGATCGGCGCCGGATTGATGGCTGGCGAGCGCCTGAACGCGCGCCAGCTCGTCGGGATGGCGCTGGCGCTCGGCGGGCTGGTGGTGCTGGTGGCACCCGGTGTGGAGGCTCCGCCGTTGGGAGCGGCGCTTCTCATGGCCGCCTCCGGTGCGGCGTGGGGCGTCTACTCGCTGCGTGGTCGCGGCGCCGACGATCCCGTCAGCGCATCGGCGGGCAACTTCCTGCGCGCTGTGCCCTTCGGCCTCGCGCTAGTGACAGTCATCGGGCTGCGCGGCGGTCTCCAGCTCGACGCGACCGGCCTCGGCTATGCGGTGCTCTCCGGCGCGGTCACGTCGGGTCTGGGCTACGTGGCGTGGTACGCGGTGCTCCCGGCGCTGCGGGCGTCGAGTGCGGCAACGGTTCAGCTGAGCGTGCCGGTGCTGGCCGCCCTCGGCGGCGTCGCCTTTGTGGCCGAGCCGATCACGCTGCGCCTCGCGCTGGCGTCGGTCGCCACGCTGGGCGGCATCGCGCTGGTGCTGCGGGCGCGGTAGTCGCCAGCTCGAGGGATCAGGACGGATCTTCTCCTTGGGCGAACCGATAGGCGCACGTCGCCCAGAATGCCAGGTCCATCGCCGGGGCGCCCGCTCGAAACGGCGCGAACGCGACCCACTCGGGGCCGATCTCTGGCACCGCACGCACGCCGGTTTCGAGCGCGATGCGCACCCGTTTGGCGTCGAGCCGGAAACCGATCTCTTGCATTCCCCACGCCGCCGCGAAGATCACTCCCTGCGTTTCATGCACCACGAAGCCGTAGTTCTGCACATCCGTGCAGTGCTCGGAAGCGTCTTCCAGATGCTCCGTGGCTTCGTAGAGGCGCAACGCCAGATCGGAGTGACAGCTCGATCCACTGAGAAACGTCAGGATGGCTCGATTCTCGCGTGTATGAAGTGATTCTGGGATCATGTCGCCGAACAGCGGTACTGAGCTGGCGAATCTGATTTCATGAGACAGGCCTCATCCGCGCATTCAACGCTCGCGCGAAGTGCGCGGCGGAGCCCTCCCCGTGGGCGAAGTAGAGCGACGGCTCGATCAGCTCCATCTCCATCACGGCCCAACCCTCCTCCCATCGGACGAGATCGGCGCGGGCGTAGAGCAGCGTCTCCCCGGCGACCTCCGTGACCGCCGCCAGCGCGAGGTCGGTCGCCTCCAGCAAGGACGCCTCCGGCTCGACAGAGAGCACCTCGCCACCATGCTCCTCTTGCACCCGGAAGTCGCCCGACGCGGGGACTTTCAGAATCGTATGGCTGATCTCCCCATTGAACGCGAACACCGAGTACTCGCCCTCCTCCACCACGCTCGGCACGAAGGGCTGCACCATCACGGCTCGGCCCGCCAGCTCGTCGACGGCCTCAAGCTGGCGATCGGTATCGTCGCGGTGCAGCCGGAACGTCCCGTCCGCGTTGGCACTGACCGTGGGCTTTATGACGATCTCCTCGGCGCCGAAGGCATCGAACAGCTCAGACACCACATGGGGGCTCAGGCGGTCCAGCCAGCCCGTCGGGACGATGGGCACGCCCCGGTCAGCCAGATCGCGGAGATAGGTCTTGTCGAAGTTCCATTGGACGACCGCCAGCCCGTTCTCGAGGCGCGTCGCGCTGTCGATCCGCTCGAGGGCGTCCATGAACGCTTCGGGCTCGTCCTGATAGTCCCACGGCGAGCGGATGACGACGACCTCGTACTGGCTCCAGTCCACGTCGGTACGCCACGAGACCGCCTCGACGGACCAGCCGAGCGCGTTGAGATGGGGAATCGCCAACTCGTCGTAGACATGGAAGTCATCGAGCGAGTCCATGGAGAGGAAGGCGCAGCGTCGGGGCACGGGCGGTTCGGGATTGGGGATTGGGGATTGGGGATTGGGGAAGATGCTGCTCAGGGTTGTATTTCGCCAGCTCGACCGGTGTGCCTCGAGCTAAGGAACAAGGCGGCTTGAGGGTTGACGTTGCTCGGTTGGCTGCACGCTGAACCGGCCAAGCTGGCACGACCAACCGCTGAACATTCAAACGTCAAACGACCCGCTACCTCGAAGCGGGAACCGTCGAGCTGGGGACTCCCACTCTCCCAACCCGTAGCTTTCCCGCCATGTCGCTCTCCGACCTGCCAGCCCTCGAAATTGCAGGCAACGCGTTCCTGCTCGCCTCGGTGTATGCGGCACGGCGCAACAGCGTGCATACGTGGTGGACGGGCATGGTGGCGGTCACGCTGTTCGCCATCATTTTCTTCGGCGCCAAGCTCTACGCCGACGTGGTGCTGCAGGTGTTTTTCTTCGGGACCTGCGTCACGGGCTGGTGGTCGTGGCTCCACGGCGGAGCGGGCGGCACCGAGCTGCCGATCTCAACGCTCACGCCACGCCAGCGCGTTCTTGCGGCCGTCGCCGTGCTGGGCGCGGCGGTGTTCTTCGGGACGCTCTTCGGCCAGTTCACCGATGCGGCCCTTCCCTACGCCGACTCGTTCATCCTCGGCGGCAGCGTCGTGGCCCAACTCCTGATGATGCGGCGCATCCTGGACCACTGGCCCATCTGGATCACGGTCGATGTCGTAGCGGTGATCGTGTACGCCTCGAAGGGGCTCTGGATTACCTCTGCGGTGTATGCTTTCCTGTTGATGCTGTGCATTCAGGGGCTGATCGGATGGAGGCGGATCTACACCCACCAGGATGCCGCACTTGCTCCAGCGTTGGCATGAGTGAGTACACACGCGGGCTCGTCGTCGGGAAGTTCTGCCCCCTGCACCGAGGGCACCAGCTCGTCATTGACACCGCGCTGGCGGCGTGCGATCACGTGACGGTGATGACGTGGGCGAACCCGGAGCCATCTGAGATGCCCGCCGCCGTGCGGGAGCGCTGGATTCGGACGCTCTACCCCGATGTAGAGGTGCTCGCCTTCGGGCCCGACGAGGTGCCGCACGACGACGCTCCTGACGCTGAGCAGCGCGCGTTCACGAAATCGAAGCTTCCCGTGCCCGTCGATGCCGTGTTCACGAGCGAGAGCTACGGCCCTGGGCTGGCGGAGGTCCTCGGCTGCGCGCATGTCGCCGTGGACCCGGGCCGCCCGCGCGTGCCCACGTCCGGAACGGCCATCCGAGCGGATGTCCACGCCCACCGCCACCAGCTCGACCCACGCGTCTATGCCCATTTCATCGAGCTGGTGGCGGCGTATGGCGCCGAGTCCTCGGGCAAGAGCACGCTGATGAAGGCCCTCGCGAAGACATATGAGACGGCGTACGTGGAGGAGTACGGGCGGACCCTCTGGGAGGCGCGCGGCGGCGACCTGCCGCTGGCCGACTACGTCGAGATCGTGGAGGGCCATCGTCAGCTTGAGGAGGCCGCTCTGCTGAAGGCCAGCCGCTATGTGTTCGTGGACACCAACGCCATCACCACGCAGCAGTACGCCTTCTTCTTCCACGGCACCTGCCCGCCGCGCGTGATCGAGCTGGCGAACCAGTGCCGCGACCGCTACGACGTGTCGCTGCTCTGCGCGCCGGACATTCCCTTCGAGCAGGACGGCACGCGCGTTCACCCGCAGGTGCAGCAGTACATGGACGGCGCCATCCGCAACGACCTGACCATCCGGGGCATTCCGTACACGGTCGTCACGGGGAGCGTTGAGGAGCGCGTGGCTCAGGTTCGGCGCGTGCTCGGCTGATTCCTCAGTGCGACTTCAGGGTCAAACTCCCTTTGCAACGGCTATCGCTCCGCTGCACTCATGTGACCCGCGACGACACGCCAGTTGCCCCCTCGATCGTGCCAGACACGTGTGTATCGAAAGGCCCCCTCAAACGGGTCTCCCCCGAACGTCCCTGTCATATCCAAGAGCACATTGACTACGGCTGTCGCGCCATATCGAAGGACGCGCTGGCCGCTCGGTTCCACCCGAGTCAATCGGAGACGGCGGGCTCGATGTGCTTCGAGGTCGTCCTGCTTGCTAAGTACCACCCCGCCCAGGCCTGTGAACACGAGATCGTCGTCGAGAAGATCATCGAGCGCCTCAACATCGTTTGAGGCCATTGCTTTGAGGAGTTCGGCCTCACGTGCAAGGATCGGATCGTCACTCATGTTGGCCAATGCCACAAAACAGGAATAGAATCCTCGCGATGGCGACCGAGAAACGGGCTACTCCGCCCCCTCCCAGGTCAGGATGTCCTCCTCGTTCTTGGTCTCGGACTGCGGAGGTACAGCAGCTTCCTCGGCGGTTGGAAGCGCGTCCTTTTTCTCGGTGATGTTGTAGCCGAGCTGCTGCCACTGGTTGGCGAGGTACTCGTTCCACTGCGTGTAGTGCTCCCACTTTGCGGGCAGCTCATCATCGGCGTAGATGGCCTCCACGGGGCAGACCGGCACGCAGGCGTTGCAGTCGATGCACTCGTCTGGGTGGATGACGAGGAAGTTCGGCCCCTCATAGAAGCAATCCACGGGGCACACCTCCACGCAATCGGTGTGCTTGCAGTTGATGCAGGGCTGGGCGACGACGTAGGGCATGACCAGAGCGGGCGTTACCGAGAGAAGCGGGCGGGCGGCTAAACTAGCCCGTTCACCCAGACTGTACAGCCGTGTTCCACGCGTCCCCCATTCGTCTCGCTCTCGTCGCGCTGGTGGCTCTCGCTGCCAGCGGGTGCGGATCCTCGCATGCGCTCCACGAGGTGGCTGTCGAAGGCGAGCCCATTGCCATCGCGGCCGCCATTCCGCCAGCTCCGCGCGTGCAGTCTGGTCACCCTGCCGAGGCGGGCATTGACCTGTACGACCCCATCGGGTCCGCGGTGCGTGTGGGCACCGCCATCCACAAGCGCAAGCAGGCCCGGCGGGCGCAGGCCCGGCTGGACAGCGTGGTGGCTCAGGTGGACGTGGCCGACCGCATCGCGCGGCAGGTGCTCGCCCGCACGGCCCAGCGCCTCCGCTTCGACCCTGCGCCCCGGCTCGATGAGGCCAGATACGTCCTTGACCTCCGCATCTTCGACTACGCACTGGTGGCTGACTCCTTCGAAGGCGACACCTACTTCGTACTGGAGGGCGAAATCCTCTTTCTCGATGGCGCGACCGGCCGCGAGTACTGGCACGCCCATCTGCGCGAGCGGGAGATCCTCGATGGCACGTTCTTCGGGATGCCCGCAGCGCTCGGCAACGTCATCACCGGACGTGCTCTCGCGAACCTGACGCCGGAAGAGATGGCAATGGGCCTGAACCGCCTCGCCGACTACACCGCCCAGCGCATCGTCAACCGCTTCGAGCGGGACTATCGAGACTCGCGGCGGGCCTACGACCGAGCGCACCGGGATCGGTAGTCCATCCAAGTCGCCAGCTCGACGCCTTCTGCCGGAACGAGCCGGCGGGATCGCCGTCTGTAGATTGACTGCCCACTCTACCCCTCCCCACATGGACTTCAAGAAACTCGCAGACAAGGCCAACGCGATGGCCAAGGATTTCGTCGAGAAGGCCGAGGACGTGATTGAAGACGCCGCCGAGGCGATCTCCGACGCCGTCCCGGACTCGGTCAAGGACAAGGTCGAAGACTTTACCGACAAGGCTCAGGAGACAGCAACGGACCTGATGGGCAAAGCCGCGGATGCCATCGATGGCACCAAGGACGCTGCCTCTGATGCGGCCAGCGCCGCTGCCGACACGGCCTCCGACGTTGCAGGCAAGGCTTCGGACATGGCCTCTGACGCCACCGAGGCGGTCACCGACACGGCCTCCAGCGCTGCGGATGCCGTCGCTGACACGGCCTCTGGTGCCGTCGATGCGGCTGCAGACGCAACCGACGCGGCCAAGGATGCCGCCTCCGACGCCGCCGACACGCTCACCGGCAACGCCTAGCGATCATCCTTCGCTCCGTCTTCCGCGCCCCGGTCCACGCCTGTGAGCCGGGGCGCGCTACGTTCGGCAGATGGCATCCCTTCGCGAACGAGCTGGCGAGTACCCGCGCACCTTCTGGATGCTCGTCGTGGGGACGTTCATCAACCGGACGGGGTTGGTGGTGGTGCCTTTCCTGGCGCTGTTCCTCACTCTGGAACGCGGAATGTCGATTCCGCAGGCAACGGCTGCGGTCTCGCTCTACGGCGGAGGCGCGTTCACGGGCGGATTTCTGGGCGGCTGGCTGAGCGACCACATCGGGCGGCGAGCTGTGATGCTGCTCAGCCTCGGCGGCGGAGCCCTGCTCGTGGGCGTGCTTCCGTTCGCACCTGGATTCCTCACCACGCTGGCGGCTGCGTTTGGGTTCGGGATGCTGGGCGAGATGTACCGGCCGGCGGTCACCGCCGCCGTGGCGGACCTCGTCCCCGAGGATCGTCAGCCCGAGGCCTACGCCATCGTCTACTGGGCCATCAACCTGGGCGCGGCCATCGGACCTGCACTCGGTGGCCTCATCGCCACCGTCTCCTACCTGGGCCTGTTCGTTCTGGATGGTGCCACCATGCTGGCCTACGCGGTGGTGGTGTGGGTCGCCATTCCAGAGACCCGCCCTGAAGACGCTGCAGGCACCTCTCGCCAGCCCGTTCGGCTGGACGCGGCCCTCCGCGACGCCCCGCTAGTAGGAATCGCGCTGGCGACGCTGTTCGTGGGGCTCGGCTTCTACCAGCTGTTCACATCGCTCCCGCTCACCATGACTGCCGATGGACTGAGCGAGCTAGACTTCGGGTTAATCGTGAGCATCAACGGCGGGCTGATTGTGCTCGTCGGGCTGCCCGTGGCGGCGTGGGCGGGCAAGCGGATGCTCTCGTGGACACTCCCGGCGTCGGTGGCGCTGATCGCCGTCGGGCTGGCGATGTACGGGCCCGCGCACACGTTTGGCCTCTACGCGCTCGGTGCCATCGTGTGGACGGTGGGCGAGATGGCGTTCCTGCCCGTAGTCCCGACGCTGGTGTCGCGGCTGGCGCCGGTTCACCTGCGCGGCTCCTATCAGGGCGTCTACCACGGCGGCTGGGGCCTCGCCAAAATGCTCGGCCCATGGCTCGGTGGCCTCGTGCTGGCGGCTCATGGCGCGGCGGCGCTTTGGTATGGTGCCGCCACGCTGGTAGGGCTGGCCGC
This sequence comes from Bacteroidota bacterium, assembly GCA_039815415.1. Lineage (GTDB taxonomy): Bacteria > Bacteroidota > Rhodothermia > Rhodothermales > Rubricoccaceae > JBCBZH01. The sequence continues at coordinate 15,808 of JBCBZH010000016.1, read as the reverse complement.
TCTCGGGCTGGCGATGCTCCTGCCGGTGCTTCGGCAGCGGATGGACACCAGCTCGTGATGCCGAGGGAAGGGGATATGGCGCCTACGTGTAGCTCTGCATAACGTCTCAGAAACCCGAAGGGGCGGAGGGAATGGAAGGGCCGGAGAGAGGAGCTTCTCCACCCCTTCCGTCCTCTCCATCCTCGACGGCCGACGAAGCGCTGCCTAGCGGATCACCGAAAGCGTTTGTGTCACCACGTGGCCGCCAGCCGCCAGGCGGATGCGGTAGAGGCCTGAGGGGAGCGAGGACGTGTCCAGCGACTCGGTGTGCTCGCCAGCTCGACGCGTGCCCTCCGCGAGACGGGCGACCTCGCGGCCGAGTGCATCGTAGACCGTCAGGCGAACCGGGGTCGGAGCATCGAGCGTGAACCGAACGGAGGCGGCTCCGGTCGTCGGATTGGGGAACGCTGTAAGCGAGAAGGCATCGTCCGGTTGCCCGTCGGTCGAGACAGGCACACGGTCCGGCCACACAACTAGGACGGTGTAGCGCGAATCGACCAGGGTTCCGTTTTCGTCGTAGCACTCAACGTCGATCTCGACATCACCCACGGAGTCCCAGCGGTTTGTGTTGCAGACCGCTCCGAAGTTGGACGCCCCGTAGGACGAGACCTGAACGTGACCGCCCTCCGTAGTGCCTCCGAGCCCGGCAAACGTGATTCCGTAGACGCCTGGGCTGGATCGCGTGGCCGTGACGTCCCGCGTGTCGTTGAAGACGTAGCTCGACGATGGGGCATACGAGGAACTCGTCCGGGCATCGGCCCACGCGAACCCGGTGTTGGCCGAGGCCGCGTCGGCACCCACGTAGAGAACCGTGTAGCGCGAGTCGACGGGGTCACCGCTCGAGTCCTGGCATCCCACACCGACCACCACACTCCCGCTGACGACGTTCCACGTCAGAATGCGGCACAACGCGTCCGACCCATACGCGGTGACCTGGATGTGGCCGAGCCCGGTACCCGCGCTCAGACCTGCAAACTCGATCTCGTATGTGCCTGTGCTCGATCGCGAGGCCGTGATCGCACCGCCTCCGCCGTTGTACGCATAGAATGCTTCGGGCGTGTACGACGCTGCTTCCGACTGATCGGCCCAGGCATAAGCCATGTTGGAAACGGTGATCCCGGACGCCGTGGCGAAGAGGAGCATGAACCTCGAGTCCGTAAGCGCGCCAGAGGGGTCGTAGCAACGAACGTCGGCGTCCAACGCACCGTCATTGCTTCCCCACCCGGCCACCACACAGGAGGCGTTCGACCGATAGGCCGTCACGTGGATGGTGCCGGTGCCGGAGACGGCACCGAGTCCTGCGAACAGCGCCTGGTAACGACCGACGCCGCTCCGTATGAGGGTGATCGCCTCTCCCGATGCGTTGTAGGCATAGTCCGGGTCGGGCGTGTAGCTGTCGCTGGATTCCTGGTCCGCCCAGACATAAGCACGGACGGCGTCGGACAGGGTCTGGGCGCTCGTTGGCAAAGCCATCAGAGCGACAGCGGCGGCGAGCAGGGAGTGGCGAAAGAGCATCATGGAGGAGGAAGAATGGAAGGGAGCCCGATCGCTCATGTGCGAGCCATCCGGCCTGGAGTGTCCCCAACTGACCATCCATACGGCGTTTCGCGCCCATCGGAATCATGACGTTGCAGATCCGTGCCCGGTCAGCGCCCTCGAGCTGGTGCTGGGCGGTCCCTCGGGTCGCCAGCTCGTGACCTGGAATCGGCATGGCAGGCGTATGCTCCTGCAGATGCGCCTCTCGCCCATGCTTCGCTCTGTGTTGTGTCTCCTCGCGCTGATGCTCTCGGCCTGCGCTGGAGACGACGCGACCTCTACGCCTTCTGAGGACCCCGCCATCGAGGACAAGCCCGAGGTCTCGACCGACGGCCCTTTCGATCCGCTCTCGCCGCCCCCCCAGGCGGCACGGCCGGTTGGATCTGCCGGGGCGTTCGTGATGCGCTACATCCGGGGCACCGGCGAGCTGGCGGACACGACCACGTTCGACGGCTTCCTGCCCCCTCCGATTCCACCCGAGGCCTACGGGACGGTTCTGCTCGACGCCGTCCCCATCTACAAAGCGGCGGTCAAGCCAAGCAGCGTCCCGGACGCGGTCAACCTCCGCGAGGCCGGTGGCTACATCTGGATGACCGTCGATGAGATCGGAGACGTGAAAGCGTCACTTCGCACGGCCGCCAGCTCGTCGCCCATTCGCTTCGACGGGCTCTTTCGGGGGCAAGCGTACGCGTTCACCTTCGACCCAGTGTGGACTGGCGGTGCCGTGGAGCCCCAACTCTGGATCCGTGACCACGAGAAAGAAGACATCGTCTTGGGCGAGATGCCGCTTCCGGTCGGCTCAGCTCCGGTCTGGGCCCACCCCATCACGCTCCCGACGGTCCCTGAGGGCACCCGCGTGTCGCTCCGCATGGACCTGGAGATGACGCAGATCGGCCTCGAGCCGGTGCTGATCTTTCCCAGCACCCTCAGCAGCCTCCCATGGAGCGCTCGTCAGCTCGAGGTCGACGCACTCACCCAAGGGCGGCGTGACCGGGCAGGCGAAACAAGCTTCGGGACACCCTACCGGCTATTCGCCAGCTCGCTAGACACGTCCCAGCCCACGGCGTACCTCGTTCTGGTGCGCCCGGAGTGATCCGAGTGGGGGATGGAGGCGCGAGAGTTGGAAGCACCCCTCCCTCCCACACGCTCGTGCACCCAGGCTCCCAGACGCTGAAAAAGGGAGCCCATCAGGCAGATTGGGGGTGAGGCGCCCCTCGAGCTGGCGAGGTCGTGTTCGGTCCTCATACGAGCCTGATCCGGGACGAACCGGATCGCCGTATGCAAGGAGGCACCCACTCACCCGGCCCATGCTTCGTTCTCTCCTTCTGTTTGCCGCGCTGCTCATCGCCGGATGCGGCGACTCCTCCGAACCGCCCGACACGCCTGAGGCACCTGCCGACGACTCGACGGCCGAGACGACTTCGACCGCTGCGACGATCGAGCCGTTGGTGGCACCCGATCAGGCGCCGGAGCCGTCGGGATCGCTCGGCGCCTTCACGCTGGACTATGTCTACACCATCGAAGACGAGGACGAGAACGAGTTCAAGGACACGCTTCGCCTGGAGGGCTTCCTGCCGCCCGCCATGCCTGCAGACGCCCGGGCTTCCACGGCGTTTTCGACACCGGACGACTACTACCCGAACGTGTCGCCTGAGGGCCTCCCCGAGGCGACCGACCTGAACGCCCTCGGCAGCTACGTCCACATCGTCATTCCGTCGGACCCCGAGGCCCGGCTCGATGGCAGCGCCCGCACCGCTGAGTTCTCGCTTCGCGAAGATGGTCAGTTTCCAATCGAGGGCACTGTCTACGCCTTCTCGTTCGCTCCACTCTGGACGGGCCCGCTCGACCTCTCGCCGTCGCTCGTCATCCGGGGCGCTGACAAAGAATCGGTACTCACGGAGCTTCCGCTGCCCCTCTCGGACACGCCTGACTGGGCCCAGCCGATCTCCTTTCCCTCGCCGCCCGTGGGCACAGACATCGACTATGAGCTGACGCTCACCGGCGTCTCGGAGAATCTAGTACCGGTGCTGGTCTATCCTGGCCGATTTGGGGACGGCGGCTGGGGCGCCTCGCCGCTGAGCATCGACACGTTCCAGCAGCGCTTCGGCGACGAGACCACCGAGGGCACACCCTACAAAGGCTGGTTCCCTTTCATCGACTCGCAGAACCCGCGCGGCTTCCTCGTCCTGATGCCTCGCTAGTGTTCTGTCTCAGCAATTCTGTTGGGAGATCGTCGCTGATCCGTGATGCGTGAGGGTGCCCACGAGAAACCTCACGCATCTCTGCCTCTAGGCAGCAACTCGACACATACCTGGTGACCCTGCATGAGAGGCCTACCTCGAGCTGGCGGGCAGCCGTCAGCTCGAGTTGATACCCTCGATCCAGAGGACCACCAAGCCGTCTGGGCCGTCTCCGATCTGTACCAACTGGCCTTCGATGTTGGTCGGCATGTATCCGGGCGGAAAGAGTCGCCCCGTGGCGGCATCGCCGAAGCGCCCCCTGTCCTCGCCGCCAGCCCAGGCGTTCAGGCGCACTTCCTTGTCTCGGTCGCCAACTCGAACCGTGACCGTCGAGCTGGCGAGATCGACCGACGTTATGATGCCGGGTGTTCCGCTCGAGCGTCCACTCCAGAATGGATCATGGCGGCGGGATTCGGCGCGACGGTCGGAGAGCCACGCGACGGGGCCACCGGGACCGCGCTGGAACGAATGCAGCAGGCGGCGGACGCGAATTGGGAGATCTGCCACGGGCATCAGCCCATCAGGACCCAAGAAGAAGGGCCGCCCGACGAGGTAGTAGCCTGGCCCTCGGCGACCGCTCGGGTCGTCCATGCCCCGCCATACCGTGGCCCAGAGGACGGGCTGGCGGTTCCAGACTCCGAAGCTGCCGCCGTCGGGATCGAAGTCACGGGCCATAAAGCTGTAGAGCACTGTATTGCCGTCAGTGACGGTGAGCGTCCGCGTCGAGATGGAAATGCCGTTGGACACCGCATCCAGCACGGCCACCAGAAGCCGGTCATCGGGGAGACGAAACACCCGTAGGTCATCGAAAAGACCCGGATAGCTCGCTGACCAGCGGAGCGTCTCGCGTCCGTTCCGTTTCACCACCACGTGCCCATCGTCACCATCGGGCTGGCGACACACGCGAACCGCCTCGAAGCGTGTGCAGATGGCTCCGCTGTCCGTACGCGTTGGCTCGGGAAAGGCGACGAGGCTCTGGGCCGCTACCGGCGTGGTGATGAGGCTAAGAAGAGCAAGGAGGAAACGCATGGTGCGTATGAGTCGCGTACCCAGAGAGGCTCGGCACCCGCTGGTTTTCGCCAGCTCGTTCAGCCGGCCATCCTCGATCGGTGGTAGGCGCTAGACTGCATCTCCGTCTGCTGCCACCGCTGTGCTCCGCTTCACCCTCGGGATTGTCCTCATGCTCGCCATCCCCGCCAGCTCGGCGCAACCTGCCACCCCGGACCGTCCCCGTGCGCGCGACATCGGGCTGGCGGTGGGCATCCTTCCGACCGGCCCGCTCAACGCCATCACGGACGTCGAGGGCGTCCGCGTGGGCCAGGCAACCGTGATCGAGGGCGACTCGGTGCGGACGGGCGTGACGGCCATTCTTCCCCACGGCGGCAACGTCTATCAGGAGCGCGTGCCCGCGGCCATCGTGGTGGGCAACGGGTACGGGAAGCTGCTGGGCGTGACGCAGGTGCGCGAGCTGGGCGAGATCGAGACGCCGATCCTGCTCACCTGCACGCTCTGCGTGTGGAAGGCCGCCGACGCGCTGGTGGACCACCTTCTGCGCCAGCCCGGCATGGAGACCGTCCGCTCCATCAATGCCGTGGTGGGCGAGACGAACGACGGGTACCTGAACGACATCCGCTCGAGGCCCATCCGCCCGGAGCACGTCACCGACGCGCTGACGAACGCAACGGGCGGCCCCGTGGAGGAAGGATCGGTGGGTGCCGGGACGGGCACGGTGGCGTTCGGCTGGAAGGGCGGCATCGGCACCAGCTCGAGAGCGCTCCCGGAGGCGCTCGGCGGGCACACGGTGGGCGTGCTGGTGCAGTCCAACTACGGCGGCGTACTGGCCATGAACGGCGCGCCGGTCGGGCGCGAGCTGGGGCGGTTCGCGTTCCAGCGCGCCCTGGGCGAGAGCGCCGACGGCAGCATCATGATCGTGGTCGCTACAGACGCGCCGCTCGACGCGCGGCTGTTGGAGCGGCTGGCGCACCGCGCGCTCGTCGGGCTGGGGCGCACCGGCGCCAGCTTCACCAACGGCTCGGGCGACTACGTGATCGCGTTCTCGACGGATCGAGCTGGCGAGGCTCTCGTGCCCAACGGCGCCATGTCGCCGCTCTTCCAAGCCGTCGCGGAGGCGACCGAGGAGGCCATCCTCAACTCGATGCTGCGGGCGACGACCGTGACTGGCCACCGGGGCACCATCGAGGCGCTGCCGTTGGACCGGGTGGTGGAGATCCTGGATGCCTACGGTGTCCGCAACTGGGACGAGACGCTTCCGCCGGAGCGGAATCGGTAATCGCCTCTCAACGGCCCGTCCTCAGAGTGAGGGCTGAAGGGCGAAAAGCTCCACCGGTCGGTCTTTCCCACGGAGGTCCTGCATGCCCACCGACTGGAGGATCCAGTCGCCTCCACCGAGACGTGCCACCAGCTCGTCACCCACCAGAACGTCGGCCTGATGCGACTTGCAGAGACTCTGGATCCGAGCCGTTTGATTGAGCACGTCGCCAGTGAACACGATCTCCTTCTTGAGCGCCCCGATCTCGCCTGTCGTCACAGGGCCCACCTGCAGACCGGCCCGGAAATCTGGAGCCAGCCCGTAGTGCTCTTCGAACCATGCCGCTTTTCGCAGCAGGTCGCGCTTCATGCGCAGCACGCACCGAATGCACTCTCCATTGTGGACCCCCGCCTCCTCGGGCCACGACACAACAATCTCGTCTCCGATGTACTGATAGACCTCACCTCCATGGTCGACGATCGCTTCGGCGAGAGCTGCGTAGTACGCTCGGAGAAACGTGAAGTAGCGGGCGTGTCCGAGCTGCTCGGTGATGCTCGTCGACGACTTCATGTCCGAGAAGAGAAACACGCGGCACTCCTCCTTAGGCGTGTGGTAGCGTCCCACGAGGAAGTTGGTCAGCACGCGCGGCCCTATGTGCTCGCTGATCTCAGCATAGAACAGGGAGACGACGAGCGAGGTCGTCAACTGGACGGCGGTGCTCAGGCTTTCCTTGCTGATGGCGAACGTTTGGAGCCGGTCCCAGACCCGAGGATCTGCCAGTCCCGTGTCCATCTCCAGCGCCGCCGCGACGGGGTACGTGACCACGACGACCCCAGTCAGGAAGGCGACATAGAACAGCGTCTTGGCGACGAGCTTGGTGCCGAGGCTGCGGGCGGCGAGCCGCCGGTTGAGGAACAGAAGCTCGACGATGCCGACCAAGCATCCCACAAACGCGACGGCCAGGTTAGCAAACAGCCTCACCCCCGCGTCAACCTCGATGGCCGACCCGTCAGGGGTCGCGACCGCGCCGCCGCCCGCCGCATAGTCCGAGATCGCAAAGACCTGGGCGAGCACGAACCAGATGACTCCGAAGGGAACGATTCTCCGGAGGTTTCGCCGGAATTTGGGCGATACGTGAGGCCTCATTGTCGGCTGCGACACAAGAGGCCGCGAGAGCATGAGGCGTCAGGATACATCCACGGCTCTCTGCACTGAAGAGCCTGTACGCTCGAGCTGGCGTGCCTGTCCAGTCAGCCGCCCGCGCTCCACGCCAGCGCATCGTCGGAGAGCGACTCCGCCAGCGCTGCGAACTTGGCCTCGGCGCCTCGGATGGAGTGGATCAGCTCACCGACGGGAGCGTCCTGTGCCGAGCTGGCGGACGACAAAAGAAGGACGGCGGCGAGCAGGGCGAGGACACGCGTGATGGAGTGGAGTCAAGCTGGCGAAGGTGTAGAGTGTCTCAGGTAGGGAGTCTCGCCAGCTCGTTGGGAGTGGCGATCGTATCCACGTCGAGCCTCAGCGGCACACGGTTCATCAGCCGTGACTTAGCTATCCAGCGCTGATGGCAAAAAGAATGGCGCGTTTCGTCATTTCAGTCATAGCTGTCTTTAGCGCCTCGAAAGTGAGAGCACCACCTTTGTCCTTCACAAGGCGCTTGGCTTTACCCCAATGCTTTTCATCCTTTGCAGCCGCAAGAAACTCGTGTCCCTCCCAGGTGATCGATTCCGGCAACCAGCCTGCACCGTTGCGATCACGAATGGCTACAGCCTCGATTAATCCAGCCTGCTTTAACAGTCCTAGGTGGTAGGCAATCTGCTGAGGCGAATAGCCTTCCAGCTTCGGAATCGAAATGGCTCTTGGCTCTTCACGAGCTTCCAGATCAAGGAGTAGGTCCCGGATCAAGTCCATGTCGCGCTTCATAGGTTAAAGGGCTTAGGTGCCACACTGACGGCAAGTTGGACCGAACTCTTCTCGCCAGCTCGAGCTGGCGACTGGCCCTACCCTAGGAAGTCGTCGAAGATGGTGGACTGCTTGACAGGCGGCATCAGATCAAAATGGTCGTAGGCGCGGCGGGCGGCGACGCGGCCTCGGGGCGTGCGCGCCATGAAGCCCTCCTGGATCAGGTACGGCTCGTAGACCTCCTCCACCGTACCGGGATCCTCGCCCACCGCCACGGCAATGGTGGACACGCCCACCGGGCCGCCCTCGAACTTCTCCATCAGCGCGAGGAGGATGCGGGCGTCCATGTCGTCGAGCCCCGCCTCGTCCACGTCGAGCGCGTTGAGCGCGTGGGACGCCACGGCCTGCGAGACGTAGCCATCGCCCGGCCCCACATCGGTTTCCACCTCGGCAAAGTCGCGCGTGCGGCGGAGCAGCTTGTTGGCAATGCGCGGTGTGCCCCGAGAGCGGCGCGCGATCTCATACGCCCCGTCCTCGTCGATCTTCACGCCCATGATGCCCGCCGAGCGGAGGACGATTTTCTGGAGCAGGTCGGCGTCGTAGTAGTCGTACCGGAAGTCGATGCCGAAGCGAGCGCGGAGTGGCGCCGTGAGCAGGCCCTTCCGCGTCGTCGCCCCGATGAGCGTAAACGGCGGCAGCGCGATCCGCACGCTTCGAGCTGAGGGTCCGGAGTCGATCAGGATGTCGATGGCGTAGTCCTCCATCGCCGAGTAGAGGTACTCCTCCACGACGGGCGAGAGGCGGTGGATCTCGTCGATGAAGAGCACGTCGCCCTCCTCGAGGTTGGTCAGCAGCCCAGCAATGCTGGCGGGCTTGTCGAGCGCCGGGCCCGAGGTGGTCTTGACGGCCGCGCCCATTTCCTCACCAATGACATGAGCAAGCGTGGTTTTCCCGAGCCCCGGGGGGCCGGAGAGAATCACGTGGTCCAGCGCCTCGCCACGCTGGAGCGCCGCCGTCATGAACACCCGCAGGTTGTCCTTGATCTTCTTCTGCCCGATGAACTCGTCAAGCGCCTGCGGCCGGAGGGACTTCTCGAAGTCGGCCTCGCGCCCGGTGGGAGCGACGGCGTCGATGGGGCCGCGTGTGGGCTGGTCGTCCATGTGTCTGTAAGTGGTTTGGCGCCAAGGTAGCCGGAGGCGGTGACAGGGGCGGGTCAGCCCATCGCCAGCTCGAAACGTTCGGTTGCCTCGAGCTGGCGGGCCTGCGTTTGCCGTTGCCCTGCGCTCCACACGGCCCTACGTTCCATCATGTTCTCCGTTGATCACGTCCTCGTCTCTGACGCGCTGCTAGATGCACCCTTCGCGTGCAACCTCGGCGCGTGTCTGGGTGGCTGCTGTGTGGTCGGCGACAGTGGGGCGCCTCTGGAAGCGCACGAGCGCGACGACATCGAGCTGGCGCTGGAGGTCGTCCGGCCGAAGCTGAGGCCCGACGCGCTGGCGACCATCGACCAGAAGGGGCCGTGGACCGGGTCGGAGCGCGAGGGCTACGCCGTCACCACCGTCAACGACGCCGAGTGCGTCTTCGTGGTCTACGAGAAGGGCGTGGCGAAGTGCGCCATCCAGCAGGCGCACTGGCGCGGCCAGATCGAGTTCGAGAAACCCCTCTCGTGCCACCTCTACCCCATCCGCGTGGAGACCTTCGGCGACGGCGAGGACGCCATCGAGGTCATCAACTACGAGACCATCGACCTCTGCCGCCCGGCCATCCCCCACGGGCGCCGCACAGGCACCCAGCTTGCCGACTTTCTCGCCCATCCCCTCTCGCGCAGATACGGCCCCGAGTGGGTCGAGCGTTTCCAGGAAGCGCTCGCCGAGCGCCGCGATGCTCTCGACATTCGACCCGAGACCGACACATAATCCCCCGTCTGTACGATTTTGGTTTAAGCTGTCCGAGAGACCCGCCGATAGTCGGGATCGACTCCCTCCCTCCCATGCTCAATCTCCAGCAAAAGCAGTCGCTACAGCAGAAGCTGTCGCCGCAGCAGATCCAGTACATCAAGCTGCTGCAGCTTCCCACGCTCGCCCTCGAGCAGCGCATCAAGGCCGAGCTGGAGTCCAACCCGCTCCTGGAGGAAGGCGAGGAAGAAGACGACCTCCAGCTGGACGACACCACCGACGACCCCGTCGACGCGACTGCGGAGTCTGAGGACGAGCTGCCGTCTGAGCACACGGAGACCTCGTCCGATGATGAGTTCGACTGGGACGAGTTCCTCAACGAGTCCGAGGAGATGTACGGCTACAAGGCCCAGGTGGACCACTCTGCGGAGGAGGAAGAGCGCGAGACGCCGATGGCTGCCATGTCGTCGCTCGCCGAATCACTCCGCGATCAGGTCGGCCTGCTGGACTTCGATGAGACCGAGGCCCTGATCGCCGACCAGATTATCGGCTCGATTGATGAGGACGGCTACTTGCGCCGCCCGGTGGAATCGATTCTGGACGACGTGATGTTCAACCACGGGCTGATGCTCACCGAGGACGACGTGGAGCGCGTGCTCTCGCGGATTCAGCGCCTCGACCCCGTCGGCATTGCCGCGCGCGACCTGCGCGAGTGCCTGCTCGTCCAGCTCGACATGATGGGCGACGAGGTGGACGGCCGTGAAAACGCCGTCGACATGGTGCGTGACGCATGGAAGGCGTTCACCATGAAGCACTTCGACGCCATCAAGCGAAAAGTCGGCCTCGACGACTACGACCTGAAAGAGGCCTTCGATCTCGTCCAGAGCCTCGACCCCAAGCCCGGCGAGGGCGACTTCGCCGTCCAGACCAACTACATCACGCCCGACTTCACCGTCGAGCGCGACGGTGAGGACTTCCGCATCCAGCTCAATGGCCGCAACGCGCCGGAGCTGCGCGTCAACCGGCACTACCGGAACATGTGGAACCAGCTCTCGGCCAAGAACACCCGAGGCGACGCCGGGGCCAAGCAGACCAAGGACTTCCTCAAGACGCGCATGGAGTCCGCCCGCTGGTTCATCAACTCCATCCAGCAGCGGCGCAATACCATGCTTCGCGTGATGGAGGCCATCGTGCAGATCCAGCACGACTTCTTTGAGCACGGCGAGGGCCATCTCAAGCCGATGATCCTGAAAGATGTGGCGGACATCATCGGAATGGACATCTCGACGATCTCCCGCGTGGTCAACGGCAAGTACGTGCAGACCGAGTACGGCGTCTACGAGCTGAAGTACTACTTCTCCGAAGGCATCACCAACGACGAGGGCGAGGAGGTCTCCAACAAGGAGGTCAAGGCCATCCTGGAACGGATCATCGGGGAGGAGGACAAGGCCTCGCCGCTGAGCGACCAGAAGCTGGCCACGCTGCTGGCCGAGGAGGGCTACCCCATCGCGCGGCGGACGGTGACCAAGTACCGCGAGCAGATGAACATCCCGGTGGCGCGGCTCCGCAAGCAGATCGTGCTGGCGTAGCACTCGAGCTGGCGACATTCCGCCAGCTCGACATTCTCTGCCCTCTTTGGTCGTCTTCTCTCGCCAGCTCGTCGTCGTCGTACTGGCGCTTGTCGCTTCGGGGTGCGCTCACACGCAGATTCGGACGTTCGATCCCAACGCCCGAGCCGACCGGGCTGACGTGAACGCAGACGCGAGACGAGACCGCGTTGCCATGACTCTTGTGAATGGCGAACGCATCCGGACGACAACCCTTCGCGTGGATGCCTACGAGGCCACCTGGGTCGATGCCCGAACCGGAGAGCCCCACTCCGTGTCCCTCTCTGAAGTCCAATCGATCCGTGTTCGCAACCGGCGGCGCTTTGTCCTTCGGGACGCGGCTCTAGGAGCCGTCGCTGGGCTGGCGATGGGGCCTGTTCTTCCCCAGCTCGACCGAAACCCGAATACCACCCCGCCGCTCCGCTTTCAGATCTTCGTTACCGGGCTGAGCACGACGGCCGGTACCGTTCTGGGCGGAAGCCTCGGGTACCGGTTTGGGCGAACACGCTACGTCCTCGCCCCTACCGATTCCGCGTCAGCCCATCCACCCAGCGGCGCGGATTGAACAGGACCGGATCCAGGGGCTGGTCGATCTGGATGTCGCGGTAGACTTCCCAGAACACCAGCTCGTTGTTGGACCACACCTCCACGCGCGGCGCGATCCAGGCGTCCCCGAGCGGCGTGTAGTTCTCGAACCGCACGTCGCGCACGTCATCGCCGATGGTGGCCGGCTCCACCAGACGGACGAACAGCAACCGTTCGGCGTCGACCCACACTTCCCCTCGAGCTGGCGTGCCGACCACGTACGCAGGCCGCCCCTGCCACGTATCCGTGCGGAATACTCCAAGGTCGATGCCCTCCGCTCGAAGCTGCCGGATGGTCTCTGCAGGACCCTGGGCGTAGACGTCGAAGCCGAGAATCAGGAGCCGGTTGCGCTGTGGCTGTGCATTGGAGAGCACTCCATCCTGAAGGATGAACGTGCTGTCGCGTGCGTAGATGGCGTCGATTCCGACCGTTGGGTCGTCCATCTCAATCCGCAGCCGCCCCGGAAGCACCATCCACTCGCGCCAGACCTCGGTTCGCTGCTCATCGGGGCCGGTCTGCCAGTACGTGTCCTGCGTGAACGTCAGCGAGCGGTACCAGCGGCCCTCGTACTGGGCGTGCATCGCGCGCACCAGCGCGAAGCCATCGGCGATGGGCGGGCTGGCGGGCACGCTCGAGCCGCCACATCCGGCACAAACAAGCACGGCGAACAGGCAAGCGAACAGGCGGTGCATCGAACGTGTGGTGGGTCTCCGCAAAGGTATTGGCGTCGCTATACCAAAGGAGCCGCGAGCTGGCGTCAGTCTTCTGCGCTCGGCTCGCCAGCTCGGAGCCAGGCGATGAAGTCCACCCACTGCGGCTCGTGGCCGGCCTGGCGCAGGGCAGCATTGACTTGCCCCCGATGGTGCGACGCGTGGAGCAATACGTGATTTAGCACATCGGACACCGTGGAGGTGTAGACCTCGCCTTTGGAGGTGGTGTAGTCGATGGTCGCGCCCACATCGTCCAGGTCATTGAGGTAGAGCGCGTAGGCCGCCGCGTTTCGGCGAGCGAGCGCACGGATGGCCGACGCGTCCAGGTCCGGCCAGAGGGCAACCCCGTCTGTGGAGTCGCCTCGGAGGCGGAGCAGCCAGACCCGGTCGGCGATGAGCGCGTGGGCGAGCGGGATGCGTGCGGCCTCCGCGCCCTCATCTGGCAGCGCCCCGGCAAGCCGGGACATTGCCCATGTGTGGTAACGGAACCGGCGGTGGAGTTCAGAGGCCACAGATCGGGGTGGAGAGACAGTGAAGGAGTGTAGCCGTTTGGCGGCACCAAAGGGGGCGAAATGATTCCGAAGTGGACAGCTCATTTAAGTCTAAACCCTCATGGGGCGATACCAGAGACCGATTCACAGACTTGGCACGGCTCTTGATGAAGGCCGTGTCAACGACTTCACCCCCGCCCTCATGGCCTCGACCGTTACCTCCGCTCGCCCCCACGCCCTTAGCGCCCTTCTTGCCCAGCATATCGCGGGCGACCTCGAAGACGGCGCGCTCTCCTCCATGACGGAGCTGTTCGAGGACACAGACGCCAGCGCGACAGAACGCATCGCCTTTGCGCGCTTCTACCTCGATCTGCAGAAAACCGGCGAGAGCCCGGAGGCCATGCCGAAGGCCGACGAGTTGGCGGACGTGCTCGCTATCGCACGCGCATAGCTCCTTTGGGGAGAACGGAACGCGTCGCCGCCGGTACCTCCGGCTGTCGACCTGCCTAGATCCTCTCCCCCCGACGCCGGACGGACGGGGCTTCCTTCACGGCGGGCGCCTCTGGCGCTGCTCCAATCCGGCGCTCTCCGACGATGAGCGCCAGCGCCTCACGCGCGACCTGATGATGGATGCCGGCGCGCGGTCGGGTAGGCGAAACGCACGACGGGTGCAAGGGCTTAGAGCGGCACACGCCAGCTCGCTTCATCCATGCGGCTAAGGTGGCCCTTGGCAGACGCGGTCCAAGTGGTGGACGGATCGCGCGGACATGTGACCCGATATCGAGCGGGATCTCGTAGGATGGGGTACACACCCCGCTCCTCACCCCATGCGCCGCCTCCCGTTTCTCGCTCTCGTTCTTCTAATCGCCGGATGTGCCTCGACCTCTCCGCCTCCAGCGCAGATGAGCACGCCGGCGTCTGACGACATCGCGGAGTTCACCATCCTCCAGATCAACGACGTGTATGAGATCACGCCGGTGGAGGGCGGGCGCTCGGGCGGGCTGGCGCGCGTCGCCACCCTCCGCAACCGTCTCCTGGCCGAAGGGCCCCCCGTGCTGACGGTGATTGCAGGCGACTTCTACAGCCCGTCGGCGCTGGGCACGGCGCGCGTCGACGGCGAACGCCTCAACGGCAAGCAGATGGTGGCCGTCCTGAACGCCCTCGGCATGGACGTGGCGGCGCTGGGCAACCACGAGTTCGATGTGAGCGAGGACGCGTTCCGCGCCCGACTCATGGAGTCGGACTTCCCCTACGTCTCTGCCAACGTCCGCCCTGCCGACGGGGCTGCACCGTTCCCGAATGTGGTTCCGCGCCTGGTGATGCCTGTCGGGCTGGCGCCGGGCGACACGATTCGGGTGGGTTTCACCAGCACCGTGATCCCATCCAACGTCAAGGACTACGTCCAGTACACCGATCCGCTTGAGACCCTCGAGGAGCAGACTCGCCAGCTCGACCGCGAGGCGGATGTGGAGATCGGGCTGACACACCTTGACTTCGCTGACGATGTTACGGCAGCGGCCACCATTCCGGGCATCGACATGATCCTGGGCGGGCACGAGCACGAGAACATCCGTGCCTACCGGGGGCCCCGCTTCGTTCCGGTCCTCAAGGCCGACGCGAACGCACGCACGGCGTTCGTCCACCGTGTGACGCTCCATCGAGAAACCGAGGAGGTGGACGTGGAGAGCGAGCTGGTGCGCATCACGGACGCCATCCCTGATGACCCGGAGGTCGCAGAGGTCGTGGACTTCTGGGTGGAGCAAGCCTTCGAAGGCTTCCGAGAGCAAGGATTCACACCGGATCGCGTCGCCGTCACCATCGGGGAGGTGCTCGATGGCCTCGAGGGGACCGTCCGCACGCGCCCGGCGCTCCTCGGCCAGATCATCGCGGACGGCTTCAAGGCTGCTGGCGGGGTGGACGCGGCCGTCTTCAACGGTGGCTCCATCCGGATCGACGACGTCATCACCGTCGGCCCCTTTACCGAGTACGATGCGATCCGCGTGATGCCCTTTGGCGGTCAGGTCCTCACCCTTCGTCTTCCGGGCGCACTGCTGGCGCGCGTGCTGGATCAGGGCGAGGCCAACGTGGGGTCTGGTGGCTACCTCCAGCGCTCAGGCATCGAGCCTGGCCCCTCCGGCTGGACCGTTGCTGGCCGTCCGCTGGACCCGGCGGCCATGTACACCATTGCCGTCAACGACTTCCTCGCGAGCGGACGTGAAACGGGCCTGGACTACTTCAGCATCGAGGGCAACCCGGACATCGAGCAGGTGGGCACCCACGGCGACGTTCGCCGGGCGCTCCTCGACGAGCTGGCGCGGCGCTACGGCGGGGAATAGCACGTCATGTGACGCCCTCGAGCTGGCGCGCGGCTCTCATTGCTGAACGGTCCAATCGGACGCCAGCTCGCCAAAAGACGTCCCCTCTCCCTGCGGGAGAGGGACAGGGTGAGAGGTTCGGCGCTCAACTGGGCACTTGCGTCCTATCCAGCGCGGTGCCAGAGACGCCTCGGCGAGGCGTCTCTACGGACACTTTGAACT
>JBCBZH010000018.1:0-30733 GCA_039815415.1 Bacteroidota bacterium | reverse complement strand
GGACGAGTTCCGAAAGAGCATCAAGAGTGCGCTCGTCTCACCCATCGTCACCATTCTGGCGACCATCGCCGTGTTCATCTGGTACGTCTGGTATATCGTGCCTCAGACAGCAGGGCTGTTCAAGGACTTCGAAGGCATCGAATTGCCGCCGTTGACCACGCTGTCGCTGGCATTTAGTGCCTGGCTGGACAACTACATCGGATTCCTGATAGTTGGCGTAGTGGCCGTTATTGTTGCGTTCGTGGTCTGGGCTCGAACGCCGAAAGGTCAGTTCCTGCTCGCCAAGTACATGATCCGCATCCCCATCGTCGGGTCGCTGCTGCACAAGCTGAACATCGAGGTGTTCTGCCGCACGTTTGCCATCCTGTACAGCGGATCGGGCGAGAATCTCGAGGTGATGAAGGTGGCGGCTGAGGCGAGCGGCAACCCGTACATGGAGCACCAGATCAAAACCATCACCATCCCGATGATGATGGGGCAAGGTGCGGATCTGGTTCGGGCCATGGAAGCCTCGAACGTGTTTACCCCGATGGCGCTCTCTCGCTTCAAGACAGGCGCCGAGACCGGTGCCGTACGCAAGAGCGCTCAGCAGATGGCAGACTACTACGAGCGTGAAACGACGCTCAAGCTCAAAATGGCTGTCGAGACCATTCAAACCTTTGTGGGGCTCTTCATTGGCCTGATGGTCGCGTTCCTGACCGTCCTCTCTGCGGAGACCGCCATGATTCGCCCCTCCTCGCAGGACATCATGGGAACCAACTAAGCCTGGCGTTTCTCCCGCGTTCTCCCTGACCCGTTTCACGCTCTCTCATGTCTGTTCAGCCACCCGCCGCTCGGCCCCCCTCGGGCACTTCGCAGGCGATCGTTGCCTCCCGGCCGACGTCTGCTGTGAGTGCACCGGTTGCACAGGAGCAGTCGTACTCGCACGTTCAGGACCGTGTAGTACAGGCCCTCCTGCGCCGTGGGCTGGTGACCCCTGAGCACGCTGCCGAAGCTGAGACGCTCCGCCAGCAGAGTGGGGCCAAGGTGCCTCTCTGGCGCTCACTGGTGGATGTCAAGGGCGTGGACCGGGACAAAGTCTTCGAACAGGCCGCTGCGACGTATGCGTTCCGGCTGGCCCCAGTCAAAGACCGTGAGCCCGAATCCGAGTTCGCAAAGACGGTCCTCGAGTCCTTCTCCGAGGAGCAGCGAGAGAAGCTGCTGGATCTGCAGACGATTCCCTACGCCTATGCGCAGGACCAGCCGTCGGGGATCCTGAAGCTCGTCTTCATCACAGAAGACCCCATGCGGTCCGAGCTGCAGCGTGTGATCAACGGGCTGGAGTTGGAGCGCTATGAGCTGTGCTTCGCACCGGGTTCCGTGGTCTCCAGTGTGATTCAGGAAGCCTTCCCAAGGAAGAATGAGTTCCTGGAGCGCTTGCAGGAAGACACCGGGCCAGACTTTGACTTTGGCGTGTCCTTCGAGAGCGGGGAGAAGACCCTCGTCGATGAGGACGCGCTCGAGCAAGAGATTGCGCGGTCGAGCCTTGTCAACCTGGTGGAGGCCATTCTCGTGGAAGGCGTGCGTCTGGGCGCGTCAGACATCCACATCTGGCCCAATGCCAACAAGAAGACGGAAGTCCACTTCCGCGTCGATGGCAAGCTTCAGCACTGGCACACGGAAGACCGGGGTCACCCTGAGGCTCTGTTGTCAGTGATCAAGGACTCGGCGATGAACGTGGACCGATTCGAGCGCGAAATGGCGCAGGACGGGTTCATTCAGCGTCGCATTGATGGCACGCTGATCCGGTATCGCGTCTCGATTCTTCCGATTGCCAACGCCAACCCGGAGATCCGTTCGGAATCTATCGTTATCCGAATTCTGGACGACCGGAAGGTGATCACGGACCTGAGCAAGCTGGGCCTACTCGAGGGCGCCCTTCAGTCGTTCAACAAGGCCATCCGCCAGCCTCACGGCATGGTGATCCTGACCGGACCTACGGGGTCCGGGAAGTCCACCACACTTGTGGCTGCGCTGTCCAACGTGGTCACGCCAGACGTGAACGTGCTGACAGTGGAGGACCCCGTGGAGTACATCATACCCGGCGTTCGACAGATCAAACTGTCCCACAAGCTGTCTCTGGAAGGGGCCCTTCGCGCCATCCTCCGTCACGACCCGGACGTGGTCATGGTCGGTGAGATGCGTGACAAGGATACCGCCGAGCTGGCGATCAAGCTGGCGAACACAGGCCACCTTACGTTCTCGACGCTTCACACGAACGACGCTCCGTCGGCCGTGTCGCGTCTCTATAAGATGGGCCTCGAGCCCTTCCTGATCGCCTACGCCATCAACCTGGTGGTGGCTCAGCGGCTCATTCGGAGCCTCTGCCATGAGTGCAAGGTGGAGGACACCGATCCAGATCCAATCATGCTTCGTGAGTTGGGGTTCTCGGAGCAGGAGATGCGCGAAACCACCTTCTACAAGGCCAATCCCGGCACCTCGTGCCCGAATTGCAAGGGCAAAGGGTACAAGGGACGCCGGGCCTGTGCGGAAGCCCTGTACTTCTCGCCAGCCATCCAGCAAGCCATTGTAGAGGCAGGTGGCGAGATCAATGAGGCGCGTCTGCGAACGATTGCAGAGAGCGAGGGCATGCTCACACTACAAGCGTCAGCACGGGTGCTCGTCAACATGGGGGATACGAGCCTGGAGGAGATGATGCGCGTGACCGCAGGCGAGCACTAGGGCCGGTCGCCAGCTCGAGGCGTCGAGCTGGCGGACGTCCGGGTACAAGCTCGATTTGGCCCATCACAGGCCAGCTCATCGATGCGGGTCCGTTTCGACCCGTCGGGCGGGTACAGCTTACATCGTTACTCACCACGGGGTCATGCAGAGGCCCGCAGATGTCGGCGCGAGACACGATGATCTCTCCTAGCGACACGCGGGTGCGTCATTCTGGTCCTTCGTTCCGGGATTAGGAAGCACAGAGCGGGAATGGACGATTTCATGCGCTCGATAGCTGGAATCCACCTCCACCTGCCATGCCGCAGACCCTACTTGCCGTACTCGCCCTCGTCATTGCGGGAGCCCTCACCCTGGGGCAGAACAAGATGATGAATGACTCCGCGCAGAATGTGATGGAGGATGAGCTGGAAGTCATTGTGTCGGGCACGCTTCTGCACACGCTGGAGTTCGCAGACAGCCGTGCGTTTGATGACGCAACGACACCGAGACAGCTCCGTGCGGACCTGGGTCTCAACGGTGTGATCTCGGAAGAGGCGCTGGATACGCTATCCGCAGACAATCTCCGGTTCGTCGATCCTGCAGACTTCAACCCCAAGTCCAACTTTGGCCGGACGCCGGGGGGGGCTGCTGCGAGGTGTGACATTGCGAACCCATCGCAGTCGCTCCTTTGCGATGACATCTCAGACCTGGAGACTCAGGTGGAAGAAGGAGACGATGGCTGGCGCGAGGTCATCTTCCACACGATTGGTGGAGACCCCCTTCCGGTAGAGGTGAAGGTCGAAGTCAACTACGTGGAAGTTGCTGCTCCAGACGTGCCTGTGGACTACCCCACGTTCCACAAGCGCGTGGATGTGTACGCCCGGTCGCCCCTTCTCCAGAAGCGAGACCCCAATCACACAGGCATCCACATGAACCGGGTCATTAGCTACGACCCGAATGTGGCTCTCGAGTATCTCAAGCGTTCGTTGAATGCAGATCTGAACGATCTGCTGAATGAAGCTGCGATGGCTCTGACGGCTGCGGAAGAGGCACTCCGCGTCGCTACAGAAGCGTCCAATGCCGCACAGGCGCAATCGGATCGTGCCAATGCTGACCTGGATGCAGCCAACTCGCTTCTCGCTGGCGCACAGGCAGAACTCGACGCGCAGCAGGCAGCGGTAGATGCTGCAGAGACGGAACTCAGTGATCTGTCCCAACACACGGGCCCGACTGCTGGGCAGCTTAGCGAGCTCGAGCGGGCTGTTACCCAGGCTCAGAACAAGGCGAACAACAAGCAGACCAACTACGAGAACAAGCGGAAGAGCTATTTGAAGAAGCCCTGGAAGAGCAACCGCAAGAAGAAGATGGATAAAGCTGAGCGCGAATGGGAGGCCGCGCTTGCAGACCTGGCGGCAGCACAGGCGGCGTTGACGGCCGCAACCTCCCAGCCGACGACGGATCCAGCGGCTCTGGCGGCTGCCAGCGCGTCTCTCGCAGCCGCGCGTGCTGCGCGTGATGACGCTCAGTCCGCTGTCGAGGCAGCCATCAGAGCTCGGGATGAAGCCCAGCGGATTGTCAACCAGGCCACTTCTGCTCTCCAGGCCGCAATGCAGGCGTATCAGCAGGCTCTCTCTGACCTCGAAGCCGCTCAGGAGGCCTACGAAGCAGCCGAGCGCCGGGCCAACTACGCCAACGGCAACTAGAACAGCGGGCGTTCGCCCCTCTCATTCCTTGCTAGCAGTTCCCCATGCAGTTCTTCTTTGATCACCTGATCGCTTCCGTGGTCACGCTCACGCTTGGCCTGTCGCTGATCTCGCAGCAGGCTACGGTGCGCCAGGACAACATGGAGCGCCTCTCCATCTACCAGGCAAAGGGACAAGCGCTCAACTTTGCTGAGTGGGTAGAGGACGATGTCGTCAAGCTGGGTGCCCGCTTTGGCACCAGCCGGAACCGATTCGACCGAGAGACGGCCTACGAAACGTCCGCGACAGGAGGCCACCTCTACACCAGCCTCTTCGACTACTACTACAACGAGACTGTTGACGGGGATGAAGTGTCCCGCGTCGAAGTCCGATACGAAGTCGTGCAGAACGACTCGCTGCTGACGTCGATCGACCAGCTGACGGCAGACAGCACGTACACGCCGCTGTATCAGCTAACGCGATCCCAGCGCAAGGGGAGCTACTCCCTCGTGACCGAGGACTGGATTGGAACCGAGCCGACATGGGAGGAGACGACGGGGTACAGAAGCCCCAGCGGCTTGCGCCACTTCCACATCATACCTCTCGATAGCGATGGGCAGGCGGTGGAGCCTGCACAAGCGGACTACGTCCGTCTTCAGTTTGAGGTGCTTCCCACCCTCTTTCCCTTGTACCACGCGCGGCTCATCCCAAACCGGCCTCTTCACTGGTCTACCACCATTGAGATCCGGCCCTTCTAAGTGAAGGCGCTAGGGCACAAGCCCGTCTTTCTACCATCTACCAACCGCCGGCTTGCCGGCTTCTCCACCCTCCGAAACCATGGGTAAAGCAGCACTGCTCATTGTCGCCGCGATTAGCGTGGCTGGCACGAGCCTCATCCTATCTCTGAACGAGACCGACGTTCGAGCTCGAGTCGATCAAACCGAGTACTCCGCAGACCTCATTGCTCGCGAGATTGCACGTTCCGCCTACAACGGCGGTGTCGCAGATGCGAATCGATTCGGCACAGACATCGAAGGCGCACTAAACGCAGTTGGCACCCGGACCACAGACGATTGCCAAGGTGGTGCCGTTGAGTGCTATCGCCGCGAAGGCGTGATGCAAGACGGTCGCTACCTCATTGAAGCCCGCCATACAGGCGGCAACGGCATCGAAATCTATGCTGTGGGCTTCTATGAGCACCCGGTCCCAGACCCAGACAACCCGGGCCAGATGATGATGGTCGAGAAGGCCCACGTCATCAATGAAAGCCAGTCTGTCGATGTGCTCGAGGTGGATCCGAGCGGTTCCGGTGGCCTTCTCAAGATTGACTTCGTCGACTCCCAGGCAGGGTACTGTTCGGCCATCTTCCTGAAGCGATACCTGCCCGGTGTTGCAGAAGCGGACCAGCCTGCCCCAGAGATGGTTTATGCCCCAGGCAAGAACCGCAACGGAGCTCGCAACATTGGGTTCGAGACGCATCTCGTACCGGGTACGCAGATGAACTTCGCAATTGGGGTGGACAACAGCTGCTATGGTGGTGGATCGCGCCCGACGCATCATCCCGAGCTACGCATGAACAACGCGCAGGCGCTGCTGAATACGCCAGATCCTGATGGGTTGGATCCGTTCTATGGGGCACAGCTTCTCAAGGCTGAGATGGAGTCCTACTCCTTCCGCGAAGATGACTGGGTCTGGGTCCACTGGGCACTAGACAGCGAGGCCTTGATGGACGGCACCACCAAGGAGGCACCATGGGGCATGGTGGAAGTGGATCCGACCAACAATCAGCGCTGGCGGATCTCCTTCGAGGACATCCACAATTGGAACCTCGCTCCGGATCATGCCAACTACGACAACCCCAACCATAGCCTCTGGGCCACCAAGCGATTTGGCTATGACACCAACGGCGACGGCGTTGGCGATGGCTGGAACGACAATGTCCGCACAGTCATGACACCGAGGTTCAACGCCGATGGCGTTGAGATCGGCTACACAGTTCATGATGAGGCTGGCTCAGACGGCTTCCACGATCTACGCAACACGGGGTCGCCTGCGGACTACAGTGACCAGGTGATTCTCGTGGAGGTCATTCCTCCCTCGCCGTCCTAGGCTCACTGGGTGTTTGGTAGCACCCGAGATGGTTAGAATGCGCCGCGGGGCCGCCTCTTTGGGGTGGCCCCGTGGCATTAGGAGGACCTTCCGTGCCACAAGGATTACCAATCGTGTTGGCATTGGGTAGGAATCGGACGGGATGATGGCTGTAGACGATACCGAGGCCCATCGATGACCCTTCTGGTGCCTCCTTGTGGGGTGGCACCGATGTTGCCGTGGGGCGCAGGGTCGCTCTCCCTATCTCTGTGACGCCTCCTCCTTCTCTGTCTGCAACGGTTCCGTCTTCTGCTCCCCAAGCAGGTCTGGATCCATCGATGATCGTCCGCAGCGCGGCTGCAAGCGCGAACGAAGATGGATTCACGCCGATCCCGCAGATCGTTCGCAAGATTGCAAAGTCGGCCCCACGGTTGCTCGCGGGAGCGGATCGGCTTCGCTTCTACGCTGAGCAGATCCTGAGGCTCGATCCGGATACCCGCGACCAGATTCGTGACACGATCGAGCAGTACGTGGCCCGGATGCATCCTATGGACGCGTCCGACATGGACTTCGGGGGGCCGGCAACCGTCGGGCGCGTGTGGTATCGCATCAATGGTGACAAGAGCCCGCACTTCGAGTTGGGAAGCCGGTCCAACGATGAGATCGACATTCTGATTCTCAACTTGATGTCCGACCGCAACCTCGAGGACCTATGGGAGGTGCAGTCGGCAGACTTCTCGTACCAGATCACGGGCGAGGCCGGCACGCGGTATCGCTTCCGCTGCACAGCTTACTTCGACAATCAGCACCTCGGCGTGTGTATGCGCGCCATCAACGACTCGGTGCGGTCGATCGAAACGCTGGGGTTCCATCCAGTCATCCAACGCGGCATCCTGTTCTCGAACGTGCGATCCGGGCTGGCGCTGGTGACAGGCGTGACGGGGTCCGGTAAGAGCACCACGCTCGATGCCATCATCGATGCGAACAACCACGACTTCGACGGCCACATTGTGATCGTTGCCAAGCCGCTGGAATACGTTCACAGCCCGGACCGCTGCATCATTCGCCACCGCGAGGTGGGGCCGGATGTGCCTTCATTCAAGTCTGGAGTGAGTCAGGCACTACGCCAGGACCCCGACATCATCATGATTGGGGAGATGCGAGACCCGGAGACGATCGACGCAGCCATTGAGGCCGCAGACACCGGGCACAAGGTGTTCTCCACACTTCACACGGCGTCTGCGGTTGAGAGCCTCGACCGCATCGTGGCGGAGTACCCGCCGTATGAACAGGAGCGCGTGCGCTCCCGCTTGGCAGACGTACTCAACGTCGTCATTTCGCAGAAGCTGCCGCCTCGCGTTGGCGGGGGGCGCGTGCTGGCGAAGGAAGTGCTTTGGGTGACCGCGTCTGTCAAGGCGGCCATTCACAACAACAACACCGGCGAGATCTACCAGATGATCTGGGAAGGCGGCCGGCAAGGCATGGTGACGCTCGAGCAGGATCTGGCCCGCCTTGTCAAGGAGCGCAAGATCACGCCCGAGATCGGGCTCCAGTACGCCAACAACAAGAAGCGTTTTCAGCAACTCATGCAGGGGGCCTAGAGCATCCCTCGCAGGCCACTCCCGGCCATCGCTCTCGGCTCTGCCGGGGCCTCTGTTTGATCTCTTGCACGGCCGTTCGCGGCACACGCAACCCGACCGATGGACGATACCAACCTCCCTCTCGACGACGCAGCCTTTGAAGATGGCTCTTCGAACGAGCCCGACGCCAGCTCGACCCCTGCTGATGGCGATGCGTATTCCGATCCGCTCGTGTTCGAAGACGCGACCGCACTCCCTCCGGCAACCGAGGCAGAGGATGCAGAGGTGATTGAGCCTGAGCTGCCTGCGTTTGTAGATGGCTCCTCCTTTATCCATGCCATGGACGCGTCCGAGGAGGATGAGTCCTGGGATACCCCTGAGCTGGCCTACTCCGATTCACCAGTCGAACTGACGCATGACGGTGTTGGGGCACCTGCTCCAGCCATGCCTGCCGGGTTTACCAGCGCTGCGGATGGATTCCAGGCACCTCCGATGGATGGCCTGGATGACGATCTACCCGAGTTCGATTCGGCATCGGCAGTGGAGGAGCCGGGGTCGGATGACATCCCATTCGACGAACCGTTCGTACAAGGAGACGCTTCCGACGAAGGGGGCGAGGAAGCCGCGCGCGACGCGGACAACGGCAGTTCGAAGAAGCGCAGCCCGAAGAAGAGTCGAAGCCGCGCCAAGGACGGACTGATGCTTGGCATCCACGTGACGCCCAAGCAGGTCTATGGCGTGTTGATCCGGCCAACAGGTGAAGGCTATGAGCCTCTTCGCCAGTTTGTCCGCAATCGCTCGGACAGCGGGGCCTTCTCAGACTCCGATGCGCTATCGCCAGATAGCATGATGTCGGAGGACTTTGGGGAGGGGGCTACGCCAGATCTGTCCGGGGACGTCGCGATCTCGTTCGGGGGTGGTGCCGAGATCGACTTCTCACACGAGTTTGCTGGCCTCGGAGACCTCGAAGGCGTCGCGATGGACGCTGTAGGGGCGGCGCCATCTACGGTTCACACCCAGCCCATCGTTTTTGAGCTGAAAGACATCCTCGACGAGTGCGAGAAGTCTGGCTTTGGGCGCCCGCCGCTCGCGCTGACAATCGGGGCGCCGGACGTCGACTATCTCGAGCTGACGGTTCCTGCGGAGAAGGCCACGAAGAAGAAGTCGTCGAAGAAAAAGAAGAAGGCCAAGAAGGAAGGCAAAGACACCTCGGCAGAGGAGGCTACGCCGAAAGCGGCGCCAACGGCGCCGGTCAAGCGAGACAAGCTGGTGGCGCTTCTCACAGAGGCGCATCCCTCCGTGGTCCACAAGGACCGGGTGGCGTTTGTCCCGATGACGGCGCGCGACAACCAGCGACGGTATCTCGCCATTCTGCCCCAGGCAGCGGAGCCGGTCGCGCCTTCCCTCAAGATGCTGCGGCAGCAGGGCCGCCACGCCCGGACCACCTTCCGGACTCTCGAAGGGGAAGTGCCTCTCCTGATGGGGCTCAGCCGCTTGGTAGTGTCCGAAGGGGCCGGTGAGAACACGGCTGTTGTCCGCGTTGGCGCCGAAGACACCATCGTCTTGCTCCTGACGGATGGGCAGCTCCATCACTACGAGCTGATGCAGAGCGTCACGGCCTTCGATGGGCCGGACACCATCTGCTCGCGTGTGCTTCTCCAGCAGGATGTGCAGGGCATCGGGACAGTTCACAACGTGGTCATCCTGGCCGATGAGCTGGAGCGCGAGCTGGTGCAGGGCTTCTCGGCCTTCTATCCGGAGTCGCACGTTGAGACGTTGCGAGACGGGTTGGCTCGATTGGGCTTGGTCGGTCCCTATGGCCCACTGGCGCCGAGCCTTGTGGAGGCCGCTGGCGCCGCGCTCGTGGGCGCGATGAAGAAGGGCCCCTTTGAGGACGCCAATCTGCTCCCGGCTGAGCTTCGAAAGAAGCACCGACGAGTCTCCTTCAGTCTTGCATGGCACACCGTTGCCATCGGCATGCTGCTGTTCCTCAGCGTGCTCTTCTTCGCCTACCTGTACGTGTCGCAGGCGCAGCAGATCGAAGAGTCTGAGCGGCGCCTTGCCGAGTTCCCGGTAGAGGCACAGATGACAGTGCCTCAAC
Source organism: Bacteroidota bacterium (assembly GCA_039815415.1). Lineage (GTDB taxonomy): Bacteria > Bacteroidota > Rhodothermia > Rhodothermales > Rubricoccaceae > JBCBZH01. The sequence goes on along the minus strand of JBCBZH010000018.1, from coordinate 20,582 downwards.
TCCAGGCACGCATCGACAGCCTGCGCCTCCGGCAGTCTCAGATGTCTGGAACGATGGCGGCGCTGGACTCGCTTCTCGTAGGAACGGATGCGTGGACACAGACACTTCTCAAGTCCACTCGCGCAGCGTCTGGGACCGGAGGCATCTGGATTGAAGACATGACATCGAATGGCGCCAGTCTCCAGATCAGTGGCTACGCCACTTCTCGCGACCGCGTCGTTGGGATGGCGCAGCGCCTTGGAGGGACTATCGATGAGATGACGTTCCAGGATGTTCGCGAGTACCCAGTGTACGAGTACAGAATCACCTTCCCGATGGAGGGCGGCTTGCCACAGGTCACCCGCATCCTCCGCGAGCAGGCTGATGGAGGCGTGCTGGCACCGGAAGACCCCTCAGATGCGGCTCTCGACGCCGCTCTGAGTGACGCAACCGCCGCTGACTAGTCAAGGAGCCTCCACTGCCTCAATCGTTCGCCAGCGCGTGGGCTTGTCCTGCGCCGTGGCCCTTCCACCGACCCCATGTCAAACGAGGTCATTAACACCCTCATCCTCTCTGTCTTTCTTGCCACAGCGGTCGGAGGGGGATACTACGTCACCAAGAAGCAGCAGCCTGAGCGCCTTGCTCAGGTCGAGTCCGAGATCGAGGCCATCGAGAACCGGTCTGCGGAACTGGAGACGCTGCTTTCCGAAGAGGCCCTCGCCAGCGAGGATGCAGCGCGGACCCTCGCACAGTGGAACACTCGCTACAAGGTACTCCCGACGGAATTGTCGTCACCAGACGTCGTGGCGTACCTGAACGCGCTTTCGGCACGAGGCTTCCAGCGATTCGACATTTCGCTGACAGGACTGACCCCGGGAAGCGAGGCCTCGTTCTACACCTACCAGGTGACAGGAGAAGCCTATTTCGAGAGCCTGTACGCATTCATCTGGCACCTCGAAAACAGCCGGGGCCTCTACCGTATGCGAGGCCTCTCGGTCAAGAAAGAGATTTCAGAGATCCCGAATCCCGCGACGGATATCCCCCGGCAGGTGGTGCTGGCTCAGTTCAACTTCATGGTGGATGCCTATTTCAGTGGCAACTCGGATCTGTCTGCGCCGGATAGCGCCATCGTCCCGCCCCCCACGGCATTCCCGCCGCGTCGGGCACCGATCAACCCGTTCTTCCCGTACATCCTCGCTCAACTCCCACCCAACTCGGATGACCGCGTGGATGTGGAGTCCGATTCCCTCCTGAGCGTGATCGGCGGTACCGCCGTCTTCGACCGAGGAGGGGAGCTGCGGCAGCTTCGAGCTGGCGACCGGGTTTACCTCGGCCGAATCAGCAACGTGGATCCGGCGCGTGCCCGCGTCACAGTGGAGCTGAACAAGGGGGGCATCCGCGAGACCGTCCGGTTGGATCTGCAGACGGGTGAACGGTATCGCCAGCACGTGGGAGGAACCACCCTCATTGCACGGACGACGAAGCTGCCAGAAGGCCCCATGCTGGAGGATGCGCCGCCGGCACCCGGGACTCCAGAAGCCGCGGGGTCGTCGCTCTACCGAGGCCTCCAGCCTGGACAGATCGGCTCCGTCGAGAATCCCACAGGAGAGCCTGCGTCGGCAGAGCCGGCCTCGGACCGACCAGCATTGACGCCTGAGCGCGCTCGTGAGATCGAGGCACAGCTCGAGATGCTGCGTCAGCGCATCGAGGCGGAGGAGCGTGCGCGGACGGCTCCTCAGCCCGTTGGGCCGCCTCGGCCATACCAGCCCGTTCCCATCGGCGGATAGGCCGCGTCCTCCTGCTTAACAGACCAGGCAGATGTCCGATACCCTGCCCAGATCCTCCGGCTGATTCCCCCGGACTTCGTCGCTCAGACGCCTCGACCCATGACTACGACTCTTCTTCGCCGCTCGGCGCCCGTCGCAGCCCTCGCGCTGTTCCTGTTCGCAGGAGTCGCCGCTACGGCACAGACGATCTCGGACACTCCCGACCGGGACCGCGTTGTTCGCGGATATGTGCCGCCCGATGAGCTGGTCTCGTTTCCCGAGACGACGTCAATGGATCAGTTCCTCCAGCTGATCAACCCGACGTTCTTCCGCGTTACGGGGAAGCGTGTAGTGGACCCCCGCGATCGCAACATGGACATCGGGGTCGCTCTCAATGGCGTTCACTTCATTGATGCCTTCGAGCTGGTGCTCGACCGCTACGGTCTTGACTTCAGCGAGACGGAGAGCTACTTCATTATCACCGATCCGATCCCGATGGCGGCCACAACAGATGGCGAGGTCATCGATGTGATCGGGGCCGGTGGCGTTGCTGATGTAGGGATCGATGAGGTTGATCTAAGCGACCTGCCAGCCACTGCTGACACGCGCGAGATCCGCATCGACGCCATCATTTTCGAGCTGGACCAGAACCGGGCGCACGAGATCGGCACCAACTGGTCTGCGTTGTTTGGAGAGGCTGCGGGCCAGACGGCTCAGGGGGGCACTCAGTTCTTCTTGAACGCAGGGTCGTTTTTCGAGGCTCTCGATGGCTTCCTGGAAGCCTCCGCGGATCAGATCAACCTGAACACGGTGCTGAACCTCTTCCGCTACTTCGAGCAGGAGGGACTCGGGCAGACGATCGCCTCGCCGTTCACCACCGTCCAGAGCGGAGAGCAAGCCACCATTCAGAGTGGTCAGGACTTCCCCATCAACATTCGGGACTTCCAGGGCAACACGATCACACAGTACGTCTCCACGGGTGTGATCGTGAACGTCACCCCAACGTTGATCTCGGATGAGCGTGAGGGAACCGTCGTCGACTTCATCCACCTCGATGTGGATGCTCAGAAGAGCTCTGGCACGCCCACAGAGGCAGGTGTGGTGGTTAACAAGAACAGCACCAAGACCCAGCTTCCGCTGCTCTCCGGCGAAATGCGCGCCATCGGTGGTCTGATCTCGACCGACGAGCGGGTCACGCGTCGGGGGGTGCCCATCCTCAAGGACATTCCCTTGCTGAACTACCTCTTCTCCTACAAGCAGCGCACGCAGGTGAAGAAGGAACTGGTGGTGGTCCTGCAAGCGCGAACCGTGGATAGCCTCCGGGATCGCAACGGTCGTGCTCTGCCCGACGACATCATCCGCCGCGAGCGGAGCGACCATCGGGACCGAATGGATACGCTGAACCCGGGCGCCGGTGAGCGCACGGACTTCCCGCCATCCATGAATCCTGTAGACGCTCGCAACGACCGCGCTCCGCGCAACTGATCGCTGCGCAGGCGCTCACGCCTTCCCCAGCCCGTTGCAGGTTTGTCGGGGCGACTCTTCGGGGTCGCCCCGACGGTGTTTATCCTGATACGACCGCGTCCCCGAACTGACGGCGGACATCCGTGCGCAGCGCTTCCGTCTCGTCGCTGAGTTGCGTCGCGCTGGTGGTTGCGGCCTCGAGCTGGTCGTGCTGCGAGGTAACGAGGTTGCGAACTGGGTCTACGAGGGCGCGGACTTTCTGAATTGCAGCGTCCACTTCTTCGCTCAGCTCGCGGTGCAATGCCTCGCGCAGTTCTCCTCGAAGAGCCTCGACCCGAGCCGAGAAGTCTTTCACCGCCCGGCGGCGCTGCATGGGGAGGACGATGAACCCGAGGGCCGCCACGGCTCCAGCGGCGAGGATGCCGCCTGTGATGTCGAAGACAGTGGAATAGATGAGGACTACAGCGACGGCCCCCAGCCCAACTGCGGCAGCGCCCCCTACTGTGATGCCAGACCGCGCGTTCTCAAGCAGACGCCGGGCTTCCTCACCCATGTCATACGTCTCGATGGTTCGTTGGGCTTCTCGAAGCACATCTCGCAGCACTTCCTCCCGGTCGTAGAGGAATCCATCGGAGGCCTGGGTCTCACCAGTGCGCTGGCGGAAGTCGGTCAGACGGCCGTAAGTCTCCTTCCAGAGATCAAACACACGGCGAAGAATGCCGTCAGCAGCTTCGCCTAGTCGCTCCTCGATGCGACGCTCTGAGTCACGGACAACCTGGCGGTCAAACTCTTCCCTGAAGGCGTTGCGGTCCCGAATGACATGAAGCCGGCTGACGCGGATGGTGTCGTCGAGGAAGCGCACTCCGCGCCGCTCCATTTCCAGCAGCTGGCGGTCCACATCGGCCACAGTGCGTCCAAGGACCTCGTCGAGGCTTGTTCGGACCTCCTCGAAGCGAGCCTCAAGAGCATGGAGGTCCTCGGCATCCTGCGTGACGAGCTGACGACGAGAGGCGAGTTGCTCTTGGATGCCACCTAGAAGGGTAACGGCAGCATCCAGCGGAGCGGTCAGCTTGAGTGCAACGCGGGTGGTCTCTCCTAGCGTTTCCTCGACGAATCGTTGGAAAGGGCCAAACCGGCTGGTCTCCCAGCGCGGGTCGGCTCGATAGGCGTCCGGGGTTTCTGCCTGGGTGGCATCTTCCTTGGCAGCCAGGGCCAACCGGGCCGCAACCGGAAAGATGAGTGGGGGAGAGGCGTCAGACCCCATCTGGGTCGCGAGTCCATCGCGGACGTGCTGCAACACCTGAGCGAGCGCAGCTTCGGTTTCAGCCAGGTCGGCCTTGTTGACGGCGACGACGAGTTGCTTGCCCCATGCACTCTGGATGTAGTCTAGAAATACCCGCTCAGATTCCGAAAGGGGGCGGTCGTAGCTGGTGACGAACAGCACCAAGTCCGCGCGTGGGACAAAATCTTCGGTCAGGATCTGATGCTCCCGGACGATCGAGTTGGTGCCTGGCGTGTCCACCAACGCCAGGTGCTTGAGGAGAGGGTGAGGGACGAGATGCTCCGTTACGAACTCGCTACGGCGGTGCACGGCTTCTGCCTCGCTATGGCGCAGAACCGTGATCTTGTCCGTGGTGGGTACCGGCCCCTCCTCCATAATTCGCCGTCCAAAGAGGGCATTGACGAGGGTCGATTTGCCTGCGTTAAACTCCCCTACAACAACAAGAAGGAATAATTCATTCAGGCTATCAGTGAGATCACCAAGGCGACGTTGGGTATCCGGTGGGCTCCCAACGATGGCCAGGAGCTCTGCGATGCTGCTGAGGAGCGCTCGCTCGCGAGCGAGCAGGGGAGAGAGAGCCTGGGCAGGAGAGTCCATGCGAGCATCGGGGAGCAGAAGTGCCGAGGTGAGAACATAGCGTGGGTCAATTGTGTCCACGGTTTCTTCGTCGGCCAGATAGGGGCAACACGTGCTCTTTAGTGGAACTGTTGGGGGCCTAGGGCTTAGGATGGAACGGTCGTGGTTGCTCGGCTCGTTAAGCGGCCCCTACCTTTCCCTTCCGCTTCCTTCCCTTCGCTTCTCTCCCACCTAAGAGGACACCTCATGCTCAACGTGGCACTCGTCGGCCTTCTGGCCGGATCGCTTCTCACAGGACCCGTTAACGGTCCCGATGACGGCGACGACAAGGACAAAAACATGAAGAAGGCCCAGACGGAGGACACCTCCGTTGCGACACCTGGCGTGTTCGATGAGGCCTCCAATGACGATCCCGAGCGCTCCATCGTGGCGGACACGTACATGATGGGCTTCCCTTCTGACGCTGCACCCATCAAGCTCTGGGCGACCTATGCGTTCGGAAACGCGAAGGAGATCTGGAACGCCGAAGGCACCTCCCGAGACATCAGCATTGCCGGAACGAACGGCAACATTGAGTCCCAGCGGATTGTCGTCGGCGCGCAGATCAACGCGATCAACTTTCCGGCGTTCAAGCTGGGTGCAGGCGGTGAACTCCGTGTTGCCCAGAACAAGTACAAGCTCGATGATGGATCGCCGAACCCAGTGAACCTCTCGTCGGAGCTATCCAGTGGATACAATCTCCAGAATGCCAAGGTCTACGGGACAGCTCGGGGTCGTGTGCTCGGAGCCCACGCTGGGTACATGTTCGACCTAGGCAACGAGCAGGAGTTTACCGACCCCATCCCAGCCCTTGGTGGACTTCAGCTGCCGCTGGACTTGTCGAACTCGGACGGCGAGAATGCCATCTTCGCAGGTCTCAACTTCGACTACCCCTCCGAACGTGCTCGGCTCTTCGGTGGCATCGACTACTACCATCTCATTGATACAGAAGACGAGGGCGATGGAACGCAGGATGACCTTGTCGAGAACTCCAACTTCCTGAACTTCACGTTCGGGGGTGGAGTCAAGTTCTCCGCTGTGGAGGTCGGTGCCGCATTCAACCTCGTCAACCGCTTCTTCGCTCCGACGGTGACGTCGCAGCTGGGTACGGCGGCCAACATCGGTGGGCACGCGGGCACCATCTCGCCGTACATCCGAATCAGCCCTCAGAGTCTGCCAGCGTCGATCTTCGTGCAGGGTGGCGTTCTCGACGAGTACAACACCTACGGCTATGCCATCGGAGGTGGCAACTCGATCAAGCCAGCCATCGGCTTTACCGCCGGTGTAAGTGTCGGCTTCGAGTGAGCCAAGCTCGTCACCAGCTCGCTCGAGCTGATGCATCCGAAGGCCGCCCCGTTCATGCCGGGCGGCCGTGACGGTTGTGGGCCCTTCTATGGATCGGGCAGGCGGGGTGCGGTGTGCTGCGGTCAGGATCGGATGCTCCATCTGGACAACCGACGCAGGCCGGGATCGAGCGCGTTGAGGAGATTCTGATGCGGGCCACAGCCCCATCGGCTCGTCAGCTCGCTGCGGTCGAGTTGCTTTCCAGCTATGGGGTAACACCAGTCGCTGGCGGGGCTGCGCCGTTCGATGCACGGCGGTTTGAGCTCGGCCCCGACGGAAGCACGGTCGGAGGGTTCATCCCAGGACGCCATCCCATCCTACGCTCCGAGCTGGTGGTGGTGCAGGCAGCCATCGGAGACTCGAGTGTCGCGATGGTGATGGAAGCGGTACGTGCACTGGTTGCACGCTCACAGACAGAGAACATCCCTGGGCGAAGTGTGCTAGTTGCCATCGTACCGGATGCTGCGCAGGGTGCGATGCGGGCGCTGTGGCCTGCGTCCTCGGTCCATGCGGAGGCCCGCCAGATGCCGAGTACCCTGAATGCGACTCGTTTTGAAGTCTCATGGCCTGGCGGAGAACGCCGGGAAGAGGTCTGGCTGAGATCAGACGTGCCCGTTGTGCAACGTTCAGAAGAGGTGCTTCGGCTCGTGCTTCATCTGGCGTCGCCCGCTGATACCCTTGGGCATGATGAGCCAGACGAAGCCCAGATCGAGGTGAAATGAGAATTGGCTGGACGACCGATACGGTGACGAGCGACGCCAGTCGGGCGCTTCACTACACGCTGTTGTGGGGTCTTGAGGGTGTGGTATTGCGAACCATCGGAACGGCGGACGAGCGGGTGCCTTTCGTGAATGAAGGCGCTCTGCGAAGACGGTTGGATGCGGACGAGGTGCCCATCTTTGCCATCGACCCAGGCCTGTTTGAGGGGAGCCTCAGTGCCCGCGTAAGCTGGATGAACGAGCTGGCGTCCTTCGATGATATCGCTGCGTTTTGTCGCCGACACGCAGTGCCGCTCGTGCTGGTGGGAGCGCTGGCAGCCGAGAGCTGTGGATACAGTGAGGCCGATGCCGCCCTTGCGATCCGCCAGCTCGGAGACGCGGCTGCGCGAGCAAGCGTCGAGGTTGCGGTGCGCAACGAGAGAGGAACGGCACTCCAGACAGGAGCCGAACTGGCGTCCCTCCTCGGAGCTGTGAGTCATCCAGCGGTCTGTGCGGATTGGCGACCCTTCGATGCCATGTCTACCGGGGAAGACCCAGATCATGGCCTCCAGGCATTGATGCAGGCTACGCGAGTTGCGTGCATGACCGTGCACGATGCGGCGCCGGATGGCACGCCTACAGTTCCAGGGCAGGGGCAGATCGACTGGGAGACGCAGCTCCACGCGCTGGCGACATCGGGTTGGGATGGACTGGTGAACGTGCAGGTCTGGGGGCGGCCCTCCGGCACGTTTGGCCTCCACGCTTCGTCTTCAGTGATTTCGGCAGTTCGCCGTGCGAAGCGCGCAATGAAGCCGTAGCGTAGGGGCATGCCTTCTGCTTCACTCTCGCCAACGGATCCGAGTCAGTCGACCGGGAGCGTGTATACCACGTCTCCAGAGCCTTCCTTCGGTCGGGGCCTCTGGTTTGGGTGGGTTGTGGGGTGGAGCATGCTGTGGACCGCGCTGTTGAGTCCCTTCGTCGTAGTCAACTCCGCGTTTACACCGACGGCCAGGTCGTTTGTCCGGTGGATGCGTCCGTGGGCCTCCATGATTCTTGGAGGGGGCCGGATTCGCCAGCGCGTGATTCAGCGTGGGGACCTGCCGGATGGTCCTGTGGTGTTCGTCGCCAATCATCAAAGCTCGCTGGATATCCCAGCGACCTCAGCAGCGATTCCTCGTCCGTTTCTGTATCTCGCTCGGCAGGATCTTCGGTCCTGGCCGATTGTGGGATGGGTGCTGGAACGAACAGCCTGCGTGTTCATTGATCGCGACAATCCGCGTCGTGCGCTCGAGAGCTTGAAGGTGGCTTCGGATCGGGTTCGAGCTGGCGAGTCGGTCTTGCTGTTTCCAGAGGGTGGCCGATCCTATCGGCACGGCTTGCGAGAGTTTCTGCGTGGGTCCTTCGTGCTGGCGATCCAGGCTGGGGTTCCCGTGGTTCCGGTGGTGCTTGTGGGCCATCCGGGAGTTGTCAATGAGAAGGTCAAAGCTGCTCGGCCCGGAGAGATCGTGTGTGTGCTCTGCGAGCCCATTCCAACGGAGGGAATGAAGCGCCGGGAGGCAGGGGTGTTGTGTGACCAGGTTCGAGCGGTGATGGAGGCCGAAATGGCTCAGTTCGGCTGACGCTCTGAGGCGCCAGCCGGTCTTGTGCTCCGCGTATCTTGGAGCCCTTCGTGCAGCGTGCTCGCTGTGCCGTTCCCCTGAGTTCCGGATCGATCGCATGGCGAAGTCCAGCAAGAGTCGCGTTACGAGCAAGACCAAGCGCCCGGCGCCTCTCGAGGGCAACGAGGTGTGGCGGAAGCGGGGGAGGGTCCGAAAGGTGGGCGCCACCCAGCGCGACACGACGTGGTGGGCACAGCTTTCAGGGCGGGTTCAGCACGCGATCTGCATTGGCTTCCTGACTCTGGTTGCGCTGGGCTTCTATGCGTCCTCCACGGTTGGAGGAAAGAACCTGGCTGGTGGGGATACGGTGCAATGGCGCGCGACGGCAGAAGCTCTGCTCGCACATGAGGAAGAAACGGGTACGCGTCCGCTCTGGGCTCCGAGCCTGTTCGGAGGCATGCCGGCCTATTTGCTGAGCTACCCCACAGCTACGCCGGGGCTGGATACCATCGCCAATACGTTGCGTGCGGTTGGGCTGTGGCCGTTCGCTCACATGATGATCCTGCTGCTCGGGACCTACTTCCTGGTTCTGTTTCTGACTCGATCCAAGTTGGCAGGCACGCTCTCGGCCGTCGCATTCGGGCTGACGGCCTACCTACCGATTCTCCTCTCTGCAGGCCACAACAGCAAGTTTATCACCCTCGCCTACTCGCCGTGGTTGTTGTTGGCGTTTGCAGCACTGGTACGTAGACCTCCGAGCACCAGCGCGTTGTGGAGTGGGTTGCTGGCGTGCCTGTTTGCGATCGTGGCATCGATCAACCTGCGGGCAGGGCACATCCAGATCACGTACTACGTGGTGTTCGTTGCTGGGATCTGGTGGGTGGCTGAAGGGATTGCAGCCATCCGGGGGCACAACACGAAGACCTTCCTGGCTTCAACGGGGTTGCTGGTGATCGGGAGTGCGGTGGCACTGGCGATCGTAGCGCAGCCGTATCTGGCGCAGTGGGAATACAAAGCCTTTACCATGCGCTCGGTTGGGGAGAGCGGCGGCATGACGTGGGCGGATGCGATGGCCTGGAGCCAGGGCATCGGTGAGCTTCTGACGCTGCTCATCCCCAATGCGTATGGTGGTGCGGGAGGGTCGTACTGGGGACCAAAGCTGTTCACGGCAGGGCCGCACTACGTTGGTCCCGTCGTGCTGTTGCTCGCCTTGATCGGGCTGGTGGGGGTTGCCCGTCGATCTGTCCTCGCGTTTGGCGTTGCGGCTGTGGTGATGACGCTGTTTGCGCTGGGTGAGTTTTTGCCCCTCGTCAACCGAACGGCCTTTGAGGTGCTTCCGCTCTTCAATGTCTTCCGCGTCCCTGAGACATGGCTTGCGGCTGTCGCGCTCGTCCTTGCGCTGCTGGCCGGCTGGGGGGCGTACTACCTCTATCGCGCAGAAGCGACTTCTGAGGCCGAGGCGAGAAAGCAGAGGTGGGTGCTCATCATCGGTGGTGTGTTTCTGGTCACCGTGATCGGGCTTCGCGTCACGGATGGGTTTGGGCTGGACTTCCAGAAGCCCGGGGAGCGCGAGCAAATCGAGCTGGCGGTGGCCTCACAGGCGGGGGTGCCGCTGAGCGATCCGCGGGTGGCAGAGACGGTCGCCTCAGTACTCCGCTCTGCGAAGGCGGACCGCAGTGAGCTGTTCCGCGAGGATGCGTTGCGAACGCTTCTGTTCCTCGCGCTGGCGCTCGGGCTGGTGGGAGCCATGCTGTGGACGAAGGTGCCGAGTTGGGCGGCTGTGGCGGGCCTGATTCTCCTCGTGACGGCGGATCTCTGGGGGGTTGCGCGGCGCTACTACAATGAGGACATCCCGGCCTTGCGCGCGCGGTCGAATTCAGAAGCGATTGTCCGCGCTCAGTTATCTGACGCCGACCGCTTCCTCGCCGAACGGGTCCAGGAGGCGGGCGGCTATGGTCACTTCCGAGTGCTGCCGCCGAGCCCGTTGAGCAACGGGGTTCCGAGCTACGTCGCGGAATCCATCGGAGGGTATCACGGGGTGCGCCTGGCGGGAATCCAGGACTATTTCGACCGCATACTCCCAGACTCTGCAGGCTATAACCCCAACGCGCTGGCGTTGCTCTCGGCACGGTACATCGTGGCAGGAGGGGCGCCTGCACCAGGGTTGACACCGGTGTTCCAAGACCCGCGCACGGGAGCGGTCGTCTATGAGAATCCGTCGGCGTTGCCGCGAGCGTTCTTTGTGGACTCTGTAGCCGTCGTAGCCAGCGCGGAGGCCGCGATTGAGGCCATTCGCCAGCCCGAGTTTACCCCGCGGACCACGGCGCTCCTGTCCGAGCCGCCCCCGAATGGCATAACCCCCGTCGAGCTGACGGGAGCCGCACCGGACTCAGGGGCCGTCCGTGTGGCACTGGACCGTTACACGCCGGACGAGATCGTCTGGACAGTGCGCACGGACCGGCCTCGCCTCTTCGTGGCGAGTGAGATGTACTACCCGGCTGGCTGGGTGGCCCAGATAAATGAAGCCGAGGTGCCCATCGTGCGGGTAAACCATCTGTTGCGCGGCATCTCCGTACCAGCAGGGGAGCACATCGTGACCATGCGATTCCAGCCGGCGACCCATCGGCAGAGCGTGTTGATCTCCTGGGTGGCTACGCTGCTGGCGTACCTCGGCGCGGTCGTCTTCGGCGGGCTGGTGTGGTGGCGAAGGGGGCACCCCGCGTCCTGATCTCATGCCGTACCTCGCGCTGGCGACACGTTGCGTGGCTCCATGATCCGACTGCTCGTTGTCGCTTACTACTTTCCGCCAGCTGGAGGCGCGGGGGTTCAGCGGGCCACTAAGTGGGTGAAGTACCTGCCTGAGATGGGCGTGGAGCCGGTCGTGCTGACGGTGCGGGAAGGCGCCTACCCGCATCGGGACAACACGTTGGCTCAGGAGGTGGTCGGTGCAGAAGTTCACCGAACGGCGGCACTGGATCCGTTCGGCGTGTACGGTGCACTCACGGGTCGGACGCGGGAGCAGGCTGTCGCGGAGCGAACGGGTCGGGTGGGAGACAGCCCGGCGCTCGCGGAGCGCTTCGCTCGGTGGATGAGAGGCAACATCTTTATCCCGGATGCACGGGTCGGGTGGGTGCCGTTTGCGCTGGCAGAGGCGCGACGGATTCATCGAGAGCGCCCTCTGGATGCGATTCTGACCACGGGTCCCCCGCATTCCGTGCACCTCACCGGGCGTCGGGCCTCCCGTTCTCTGGGCCTCCCATGGGTCGCCGACTTCCGGGATCCCTGGACGTCGATGAATTACTACCAGGACCTTCCGATGTCCGACCCGGTTCGAGCATTCGACAAGCGGCTCGAGCGAGGCGTTTTGCAGTCTGCCGACGCCGTTGTCACTGTCAGCCCAGCCCTGGCTCGCCAGCTCGATGCGGACGGAGACCTGCCACCAGGCACGGTGCAGGTGATCCACAACGGAGCTGACGATGCCGACTTCGAAACGCGCGATGCCGTCAGAACAGATGCGTTTGTTCTAGCGCACATCGGCAGCTTCTATGCCGCTCGGAATCCGACGGCATTGTGGGAGGCGATCCGGGCACTTCGATCACAGGGAGAGATCAAGCAGCTGGTGATTCGCCTCGTCGGGCGTGTTGGGCCGGAGGTGGAGGCTGCGGCTGCTGCAACGGGTGTCCCAGTGGAACGGGTACTGTATGTGCAGCACGACGAAGCTGTTCGAGAGATGACCCGGGCAGCTCTGCTACTTCTGTCCATTGAGCCGTTCGAGTCTCCGGAAGCAGAACGAGGGGTGATTACGGGGAAGCTGTACGAGTACCTCGCCAGCTCGAGGCCGGTGCTTGCGCTAGGGCCAGTGGATGGCGACGCGGCTCAGATCCTCAGGGAGACAGCGGGGGGGACCATGCATGCTCGCGTAGATGTCGCGGCACTTTCAAAGACGCTCCGGTCTCATTACGCAGCATGGGAGCGCGGTGACCCTGTGAGGGGCGCTGGCTGGGAGTCTGTACGACCCTACTCGCGGCGAGAGGGAACAGCACATCTTGCCCGCATTCTGAACGAGCTGGTGTTGCCTGGCTGATGGTCTCGCTTTCAGGTTCCTCGCACAGTATGCCCCGGCCGCGCATCGCTTTCGTTTCGATGGCCCCGCCATCGTTCGTCCGAGAAGACCTCCGCATTTTCGAGGAGGCCTATGACCTGCGGACGTTCGCCTTTCGCACAGGGACTGGAGTGCCCGGAAAACACACGACTCTGTTGTCAGAGCGAGCACGGTTGGCGAGCTGGTTGAAAGCTGAGCTTCCTCATGTGTCGGCAGCGTTCGGGTGGTTTGCGGATTATCACACGTCTCCTTTGGCTGTTCAGGCGCGGCGCCGTGGCATTCCAAGCGCCATCGTAGTGGGTGGGTACGACGCCATGCGAATCCCGGAGCATCGACATGGTGTGTATGCGAGCAGGTGGAGAGCGCCACTGGCCCGGCGTGCAGCGCGTGCAACGTCTGTGTTGCTTCCAGTTGCCGACTCGCTGGTGCAGACCCGGAATCCGTTTCTCCCCTTAGGCTCTCAAGATCAAGGGCTAGATGTCTTCGTTCCTGACCATGCGCCCACGCATACTGTGCCGACCGGATACGACCCTGATCAATGGGCGATGGGACCCATGGTTCGGGAGTCACGGGTACTGACGGTAGCCATCATCGACTCGGCCAAGCGGGTATGGATCAAAGGCATTGATCTGGTCGTCGAGGCTGCGCGCTGTTTGCCCAATGTTCGGTTTGATATCATTGGCGTGCCTCAAGGCGATTTGTCGAAAGTCGGACTGAACCCGCCTCCGAACGTGGAGTGCCACCCACCCGTTCAGCGGGAGGCGCTGGTGGAGGCCTACCAGCAAGCCTCCGTCTATCTCCAGCTCTCCAGGGTTGAGGGAATGCCGAATGTGTTGTGTGAGGCGATGCTGTGCGGCGCTGTTCCGGTCGGGACAGACGTGTTTGGGATCCCTGCAGCCATCGGGGCCGCTGGATGGACGGTTGCTGTCCCGGACGTCTCAGCCATCGTAGCACGTATCCAGTCAGCGCTAGCCGCTCCATCGCCAGCTCGGCACGCGGCGCGAGACCATGTTGCGACGACGTTCCCGCTGGCACGTCGTCGCCGAACGCTCCACACGCTCATGGATGGTCTTATGGATGGGCAGCCCCCCGAGAAAGTCCTTCGCGAGCTGGCGTAGGCTACAGGTCTAGCATGCGATGCATCTGGTCCAAAAAAGCACCGTGTGGCATGTCGATGGGGATGCGTGCGATCCAGCACTCAGCTATGGCAAACGCGCTCGTATAGATCTCCAGCCAGCGCGCCTGGATGTCTGCCGGGTGCTGGATCGGTGCTCGACCCTGCAGTATCCGATTGTGCACATGCCAGTGAACGTGACGCAGCAGGCCGGACAGCTCCGCAGCCAGAATTGCAGTGCTCATGCGAGCTGCATCGGTGTTCGTAATGGGCTCGATGACTAGCTCGGGACGGGCTTCTCGTGCAAGCAGCACATAGCGATGCAGCGGACCTCCATCCGAGCTTGTACCTGAGAACAGCCTGTCCGGTGGCATCCTACGGCGGACGCGGTCAGGACCGCGCAGACCATGGAGCGACCAGTGAGCGCGATCCAAGGGACGCCGAGAGGCAACGACGGACTTGCGAAGCGCGCTGCCAGGTGGAGCGTTGTAGCCGTAGATCTTTGGGTAGGCCAGATTGGGGTAAACGAAGCCCTGCCTGTCCAGCACGGCGACATCATCAGCGAGGAACCTGTGGCCGGAGAGGTGGCCGAGATGCAGCTCGAGGGAGGTTTTCCCGACGCCGCCAGTTCCACCAAAGAGGGTCACGTCACCATTGGGCGCCTGAAGGCCGGAGGCGTGGAGAGGGGCGCGGTCTGGGTCTAAGGCAGCAGCGGGGATCAAGACCGTTTCGTGGTACATCACACCGATCCGTTCTGTCCGGTCAGTGAATTGCGAATCGGCCAGTCTTCGCAGCGTGCGTCCAAGGGCATGAGGGGCCGCATGTATGTCGAGCCCGACTTCTGTGATCAGATCTTTCTCGAACGTATACGTTGCCGACGCCATCGCACCGCGCGCCGTGAATCCATTCTCGCGCTCCGTGTGTAGCGAGGGGTTGCGAGACCGGATTCCATCAGCTGGTGCCTTGCCAATACGGACCGTCAGCTCAACGGTCGCATCTGGGCTTGGGGATGGGTACAGCGCCAGCTCGTTTCGCAGCAGGTCGCCAGCGAGACCAGAGCCAGCATGGACTTCAACGACACGACCGATCTGGCGATAGCGACTGGGCATGACTCAAGCTACATCGGTCGTGCTCTGCTACTGGGAGCGTAGTTTCAATCGCGTTCCCCGAAGTGATTTTCCTCCGCGCACGTGCGTCCTCTTGTCGTTCCCGAACCGAGGGGCTCCCTGTGAAGTCCGTGCACTCCGGGTAGGCTGATGTTTCGTCGACTGTTCCAACAGGGGAGCATCTACGCCATCTCTGGCGTGGCCGCGAAGATGAGCGGGTTCATCCTGCTCTACTTCTACGTGGATCCTGACATGCTGGCGAAGGCCGAGTTCGGAAACCTCGGTGTGCTGGATGCGACCAAGTCCATCGCGCTGCTTGTCGCCAGCGCGGGGATCCCGATGGGACTGCTCCGGTTCGCCTCCTCGAGGGACCTCACGGAGAAGGACCGGGCGGCTGTGCCTGCAACGGCGCTCCTGCTTTCGGCAGTGACCGCGCTGCTGGTCGGCACCATTGGATGGGTGTGGAGCCCAACCTTCGCCTCGTGGCTGTTCGGGGATGCCGGTCGCGCTGAGCCGTTCAGATGGTTGGCGGTCTACATCGCCTTTAAGACCATCGCCGATGTATCGTTTACAGAGATCCGGCACCGCGAGAAGGCAGGCAGCTTTGTGCTGGTGGGCGTGTTCGAGATGGCGGTGATGGTGGGCGCCATCTTGTATTTCCTCATTCTGAAAGGGGAGGGGCTAACGGGGGTGATGAAAGGGTACGCGCTCTCCGCGGCACTTCTCGCAGGCCTGCTGACGCCAGCCCTTCTGGTTCGCGTCGAGCGACGCGTGCTCTGGTCGCTGGTGCGTCCGATGCTCGTGTTCAGTCTGCCGCTCATCGCTTCGGGTTTGGCCGCTCGGTTCCTCAACATCGGCGACCGCTACCTCATCACGTTCTTTCTTGGAGCGGAGTCGAACGCGGAGTACGAGCTGGCGGCGCGCTTCGGTGGGCTCGTCAACACCCTGGTGGTGCAGAGTTTCGCAGCAGCGTTTACCGTTCTTGGACTGAAGGCCCTCGGCGACGAGGCCGATCCGCACTTTCACCGCCGCACGTTCCGGCACCTAGCGGCTTTCGCAGGAGGGTGTGCGCTCGGACTGGGGATGGTCTACAGCGATGTGGTGCGGCTGCTCCCATCGAATGACCCGGCGTACGCCCAGGGAGATGGCCTCGTGATGCTCATCGCAGGCGGGTTCGCGCTCTACGGGCTCTACATCGTGGCGGTGAATGTGTTGTACTCGGCCGGTCGGACTCGGACAGTGGCGCTGACGGTCGGGCTCGCGGGGCTCGCGAACCTCGCCCTGAATCTGGCTTTGATCCCGTTGATGGGACTGGCGGGTGCTGCGTTGGCGACGCTTCTGGCTTACTTCGTGTTGGCCTACGGGACGGCGTACGCCGCAGAGCAGAGTCTATCGGTCGGGTATCCGTGGCGAGCGGTAGGATGGATTGCAGTGGCGGTGGTGGCGCTGTGGGGCGTGGGTCAGATTGCCAACGATTGGACCCTCTGGGGGCGGATCGGGCTCAGGGGAGGGCTTCTGCTTGCTTACCCGGTGGTGCTGTTTGGTGTAGGGGTGTATCGCAAGGAGGACTGGGTGCAAGGACGCCAGCTCGTGGCGCGGTGGCGTTCGGGGCGGGAGCACGCGCGGGGCACGCCCCCTCGAGAAGGTCCGCCATCGCGTTGACGCGAGATCTGGGGTGGCACTAGATTGCGGGCTCTGGCGCAACCGCGCTTCGGCGGTCGATTTCGGCCCACCCCCAACCCCACACATTCATGGCTAACGGAGAGATGGGCGCTGCCCTAGGAATGGTTGAAACGCGCGGGCTCATCGGGGCCATTGAGGCGGCAGACGCGATGGTCAAGGCTGCTCGCGTGGAGTTGATCGGCAAAGAGCAGATCGGCGGCGGCTACGTGACGGTCATGGTCCGTGGTGACGTCGGGGCCGTGAAAGCCTCGACGGATGCGGGCGCTGCAGCAGCCGAGCGTGTCGGTGAACTGGTGTCGGTCCACGTGATCCCGCGTCCGCACGCGGAGGTGGAGATGATCCTGCCCGGAGGCGGGGCGTAGCCCGTGTCTGAGCCTCGCCTGGATGATGCGCCCGATGGGGCTCTCGGCTTCGTCGAGACCCTTGGGCTGGTAGCGGCCATGGAGGCTGCCGATGCCATGGTGAAGGCGGCACCGGTGCAGCTGGTGCGGCAGGCGAGAACGGTGCCGGGGCTGATTACGCACTTCGTCATCGGAGAGACCGGAGCGGTCCGCGCTGCCGTGGAGGCAGGTGCGGCTGCAGCAGCGCGCGTCGGCAAGGTTGCAGGGAGCCACGTGATTCCCCGTCCAGCGTCCGGTGTGTGGGACATGATTCAAGGGCGCGCAGCGTCGCCAGCTCGGACCGCGCCAAGGCGCGGCTCTGCACCCCGTACAACGCCAGCTCGAGCCCAATCAGGGGCTGCGTATGAGGGCATGACCGTCCGAGCGCTCCGGGCCCTCGCCCGCGAGCGGGGCGATGAGCGGCTGACCGGGCGCGCCATCGCTCGGGCGAACAAGGCCGAGCTGGTGGACTTCCTGCGTGCGTCGGATGCGGACTCCCCGTGAGTGGGGGAGGGGGCTTCTGGCGGGGAAGCGGGCTGGTGAGCCGGCTCCGCGAACGCCAGCGGGATCGCCGCGAGGACCCCGGCGACAGCCGGAACGGGCTGGCGATGGCACTCTCGGGTGTGATTGCCATCTTCCTGTGGTTCTTCTTCAGCATGAACGCCACCTATACCATCGATGTGGAGGTGCCGCTCGAGTTCTCGCTTCCCCAGAACCGAGCCCTGGCTGCACGCCCGCCTGCGCAGGCCCGCGTGACGGTTCAAGGCGATGGGTGGAGCCTCCTTCCACTGGTCCGCTCGCCACAGGCGGTTCGGACGCGCGTGACGTCGCCCACGGTAGATGTGCTAACCGCCATCCGGGAGTCCCGGCAACTCTCCGACGTGTCCATCCAGGGCGCCAGCCCGCAGCAGGTGGAGCTTCAGCTAGAAGACCGCGAGGCTCGGTTGTTGCCCATTCGCCTGGTGCGGCAGTTCACAATGGTCCCGTCCTACGATCTGCTCCGCCCTCCCCGGCTCTCGCCGGATTCCGTGATGGTGTCCGGCGCCCCATCGGTGATTGGCGATCTGCTCGATTGGCCCACAGAGCCATTGATTGAGACTGGCGTGCGGGACTCGTTTTCGGTAGTCGTGGCCTTGAGCGACACGCTTGAAGGGCTGATCGTGAGCAAGTCTCCACAGGCCACGTTGGTCACGGCCGCGGTGGCTCCGTTCACCCAGGGCGAGCGACTGCTCGACATCGAGGTCCGCAACCTGCCTGCAAGCGTCGCTGGGGTGCGGACAGAACCCGCACGGGTCAAGGCCACGTACACGGTGCCTGCCGAGCAACGGGCCGATGAGTTGGCGCGCACCGCTCCGGACTTCGTGGCCGTGGTGGACTACGCAGACATCGCGCGCGATTCCCTGGCCGACACAGTGCCGGTATCGGTCCAGATTCCACCCGACCTAGACGTGCGAAACGTGGACCTCGAGGTGCGTCGCGTCGCGTACTTCATCGTGCTGGACACGCCGCCCTCGCCATGATCGCGCAGGGGGGAGAGACTCTGTCACGGTGCTGTTTCTAGGGCTCGCGGTTGCGTGCAGCATCGCCATCGCGACGTTGTTCAACGCGGCCGAACGTCGCCAACTCGACCGGGCCGCGTTGCTGACCGTCAACTACGCGGCGGCTCTTGTGCTTGCCGTCGCGCTTCAGGGAGCGCAGCCGATATCCGGGGTAACTGGGCCGCTTCTGCTGCTCAGCGTGGGGCAGGGCATTCTGTTTATTGGGGGCTTCTGGGTGTTCTCGCTCGCCATCCGGCGGGCGGGTATGGGGCTCGCTGCCGGCGTAATGCGGCTCTCCGTCGTGATTCCGGTGCTTGCCTCGTGGGCCATCTGGTCCGAACGTCCGTCGGTCATGCAGGGCGTTGGGTTGGCGCTGGGCGGGCTGGCGTTTTTTCTCGTGGCTCGGCCAGGATCGCCAGCTCGTCGCAACGCGGAAGCATCCTCGAGGGCCGTCTGGACAACCGGAGTGCTCGGCCTACTGTTCCTCGCTGGAGGTGCGGTCGATCTGCTCAACAAGGTGTTCGCGGTTCGGTTCAGCGACACGGTCTCCACATCCACCTTTCTGCTGTTCGTATTTGGGGTGGCATTCGCGATGGGCGTTGTACTGATGGTGGTCCGAGGGATGCAGACTGGCGAATGGCCTCGCGGGGCTGTCCTGGGGTGGGGCGCTGTGGTTGGCGTGGTCAATTACGCGTCTGCGGACCTGTTTCTCCGGGCGGTCGATGCGCTCCCCGCACCGTTCGTGTTTCCGGCCAATAGCATTGCCGTCATGCTGGGAGCAGCCTTGGTCGGCTGGGTGGTGTGGCAGGAGCGAATCAGTCGAGTCAATGCCCTCGGGCTGGCGATGGCTGGCGCCGCACTGATCTTGCTGGCGAGGTAAGGGAACCGCCGCGTTGCCCCCGACCGTTCTGGGGCTCGCAGCACAACAGCTGGATCTCATCGATCTCACACAGCCCGGAACTCTCCTCTTCGATTCACCGCGTCTCGATGCCGATACGGGGCGCAAGGGGACGGTCATGTTCTCTTCACCCTCGCGTGTGATTCGAGCCGATGGGTATGACGAGGTAGAGGGCGCGCTGCGCCAGCTCGACAACGCCCTCGAGGACGGATCTCATGTCGCAGGCATGTTCGCCTATGAGGCCGGGTATGCCCTGGAACCGGAGCTGTTTGCCGATCCACCGGCTGTAACGACCCCACTGGTGTGGTTCGGCGTGTATGACGCTCCCTCTCGAGTAGACGAAGACGTGTTGCTCGCGCGTCAGCCTGTAAAGGTGAACAGTCCGGTCTTCCGGCTGAGCCGTGGGGCGTACAGGGAGCGCATCGCTCGCATCAAGGCGTGCATTCAAGAGGGTGAGGTGTACCAGATCAACCTCACAGCCCCGTTCGACTTTCGGACAGAGGGCGACGCGCTCGACGTGTTTGCAGCCCTACGAGCCCGTCAGAACGTGGCTTATGGTGCCCTCCTGCGCCTGCCTGACCTGGATGTGGTGTCGGTGTCTCCGGAGTTGTTCTTCCGCGTAGATGCCCAGGCTGGAGAGCGAAAAATCACCGCCCGACCGATGAAAGGCACCACGCCTCGAGGGCCCACTCCAGAATCCGACGCTGCCCTCGTGAACGAGCTGGTGTCGCGAGAGAAAGACCGAGCGGAGAACGTGATGATTGTGGATCTGCTCCGCAACGACGTGTCGCGCGTGAGCCAGGCCGGGAGTGTCCGCGTGCCGACGCTCTTTGAGCCGGAACGCTACGAGACCCTCACGCAGATGACCTCGACGGTGAAGGCCCAGCTCCGGCCGGACGTCGGGCTGGCGGACCCTCCCAGCCGATCTCGAGCAGGATCGGGTCGGCGCGCTTGATCTGGAGGACGTCTTCATCAACGGACGCCGGTGGGCTCGGCTCGAGCTCGGGGATCGGTG